>NZ_JBJHAA010000029.1:0-39044 GCF_054050795.1 Blastococcus sp. SYSU DS1024 | reverse complement strand
ACCTCCGAGACCGCTCGCCGGGCTGCCCTGTCAGGCTGGCTGCACCACTACAACAACCACCGGCCCCACACAGCGCTCGGCAACCTCCCGCCGATCACCCGCTGCACCAACGTCTCCGAGCAGTACAACTAGTCGTCCCGAGGGCCCTGGACAGCCCGGGGTCCGTGTCCACGGCTGGGCACCGGGCAAGCACTGACGTGCCTGTCACGACGTGGCGCCCTCGTCGTCCGCCCCGGGGCGTCAGGGGCGCGGGAGGGCCAGGGGGACGGGACGCTTGGCCGCCCGGCCGTCACCGGAGGACCGGCCGTGCAGCCGCCGGCCGATCCAGGGGGCCACGAAGCCGCGCACCCAGGCCGCCTCCTCGGCCAGGGCCGCCCGCAGCTCGCGGGGCGGCTGCGGCGGGAGCGGGGTGCGCCAGTCCTCGCCGTCGGCCCCGGGCAGGCCCAGCGCCGCCGCGGCGGCCAGCGCCGTGCGGCGGTGCCCCTCGTCGGTGAGGTGGATGCGGTCGGTGTCCCACATCCGCCAGTCCTGGATCCAGGCCGCACCCCACTGGTCGAGCACGGCGGCCCCGTTGCGGGCCGCCACCGACCACAGGCTCGCGTTGAAGGCGGCGACCTTGCCGCGGGTGCGGCGCAGGATGGGCGTCTGCCGGGGGTCGACGCCGGTGGCCAGCAGCACGTCGGCGCCGGCGGACCGGAAGCGGACGACGGCGGACTCCAGCTGCGCGACCAGCTCGTCGGGGTCCGAGCCCGGGCGGAGCAGGTCGTTCCCGCCGGCGACCAGGCTGACCAGGTCCGGCCGGGCCTCCAGCGCCACGGGCACCTGCTCGGCGAGCACCTGCGGCAGCAGCCGGCCGCGGATGGCCAGGTTCGCGTACTCGACCTCGGCCCCGGGAGCGGCGGCCGCGAGGTGCTCGGCCAGCCGGTCGGCCCAGCCGCGGAACTCCCCCGGGCGCTCGGGGTCGGGGTCGCTCAGCCCCTCGGTGAACGAGTCGCCGAGGGCGATGTAGCGGCGCCAGGGGGAACGCGACGATCGGTCGAACTGCACGAGCTCACTCCAGCACGACCGGCCCCGCCGCCGTCGCGGGGGTGCCTCGGATCAGCGACGGCGTCGCCGCCGCGCCTCCGCGACCAGGTCCGCGGCCGCCTCCTCCCAGCGAGGGTGCGCGAACCGGAAGCCGGCCTCGAGCAGCCGCCCCGGCACGACCCGTCGGCTCTTCAGCAGCAGCTCGGTGTCGGTGCGCAGGACGACGGCGCCGACCTCGGCCATGGACCGGGTGGCGGGCAGCCCCACGCGGGCGCCCCAGGCGCGGCGCAGCGACCGCATGAACTCCCGCTGCGGCACCGGGTCGGGGGCGGCGATGTTGACCGGCCCGTCGACGTCCTCCCGGTCCAGCAGCAGCTGCACCGCGCGCACGAAGTCCTCGCCGTGGATCCACGACACGTACTGCCGGCCACCTGCGACCGGCCCGCCGAGGCCGACCCGGGTCATCCAGGAGAGGTAGTCGAAGACCCCGCCGCGGTCGGGCGTCATCACCATCGCCGTGCGGAGCGCGACGCGGCGTGTCCCCGGGGTGTCGGCCGCCGCCTGGGTCTCCTCCCACCGGCGGGCGATGCGCACGCTGTACTCCCAGTACAGCGGCACGTCGGGTTCCTCGCCGCCGATGACACCGGTCGCCTCGTCGTGCGGGAGGTCGCCGGGGCGGCTGCGGGCGTCGGCGTAGATCGTGGCCGTGCTCATCTGCAGCCACACCCGCGGCGGCCGCCCGGCCCGCCCGATCGCCTCCCCGACCACCCGGGTCGAGTCGACGCGGGAGCTCATCATCTGGCGCAGGTTCGCGTCGGTGTACCGGCAGCTGACCGTCCGGCCCGCGAGGTTGACGACCGCGTCGGCGCCGTCCAGCTCCTGCGCCCACGGGCCGAGCGTGCGGCCGTCCCAGAGCACGTGCCGGACGCCGTCCTCCAGCTGCTCGGGGCGGCGGCTCAGGACGACGACCTCGTCGCCTCGCTCCGCCAGCGCCCGCCGCAGCACACCGCCGACCTGCCCCGTGCCGCCCGGGATGACGATCTTCACGACCGGACCCTAGCGGCGCCGGGCCCCCGAGGTGATCAACCGCGGTAGGTCTCCAGCAGCCGCAGCCAGATCTCGCTGATCGTCGGGTAGGCAGGGACGGCGTGCCAGAGCCGGGCGATCGGCACCTCGCCGACGATCGCGATCGTCGCCGCGTGCAGCAGCTCGGCCACCGCCGGGCCGACGAAGGTCACCCCCAGCAGCACCTCGCGCTCGGTGTCGACCACCGCGATCGCCGTCCCGGTGTAGCCGTCGGCGAACACCGAGGCGCCCGCGACGCTGCCGATCGGGTACTCGACGACGCGGTGCGACAGGCCGGCGTCCCGCGCCTCGGCGGCGGTGCGCCCCACGCTGGCCACCTGCGGCGCGGTGAACACCACCGAGGGCGTCGCGACGTCGTCCGCGGTGTCCACGAACGGCGACCAGGGCGAGGTGTCGACCTCCTCGCCGCGCGCCCGGGCGACGATCGCCGCGCCCGCCTGGCGGGCCTGGTACTTGCCCATGTGGGTCAGCTGCCGGCGCCCGTTGACGTCGCCGACGCCGTAGAGCCAGGGCACGCCCTCGACCCGTAGCGTCGCGTCGACGGTCAGGTACTCCCCCGGCGTCAGCCCGACGGTGTCCGCGCCGATCTCGCCGGTGCGCGCCGCCCGGCCGATGGCGACCAGCACCTCGTCGCCGCGGACCTCGCCGGCCGACGTCGTCAGCACCACCTCGGTGCCGTCCCGGCGGGCGGCGGTGACCTCGGTGCCCAGCCGGACGTCGACGCCGGCGTCCCGCAGCGACGCGGCGACGGCGTCCCCGGCCTGCGGCTCCAGCCGCGGCAGCAGGCGATCGCCGCGCTGCAGCACGGTCACCTGCGACCCCAGCGCCTGCCAGGCCGTGGCCATCTCGCAGCCGACGTAGCCGCCCCCGAGCACGAGCAGCCGGCCCGGCGCCTCCTTGGCGCTGGTGGCCTCGCGCGGACCCCACGGGTCGACGTCGGCCAGCCCCTCGATCGGCGGGGTCGCCGCCGCCGACCCGGTGCACACGGCGACCGCGTGGCGGGCGGTCAGCCGGGTCGCGGTCCCGTCCTCGGCGGTCACGACGACCGTCCGCTCGCCGTCGAGCCGGCCGGCGCCCCGCAGCAGGTCGATGCCGGCACCCTGCACCCACTCGACCTGGCCCGAGTCGTCCCAGTGCGAGGTGAACGAGTCGCGGCGGGCGAGGGTGGCCGCCACGTCCTGGTCGTCGGTGACCGCCTGCCGCGCGCCGTCGACGGCGCGAGCCTCGGCCAGCACCTCGGTGCCGCGCAGCAGCGCCTTGCTCGGCATGCACGCCCAGTACGAGCACTCCCCGCCGACCAGCTCCGGCTCCACCAGGACGGCCGACAGACCGCCCCGGACGACGACGTCGGCGACGTTCTCCCCGGTGGACCCGGCCCCCAGGACGACGACGTCGTAGCTCCGCTGTTCTCCGCTCACGCGTCAGATACTTGTCATGTGGTCGACTGGCCGCCATGCCGGTCGACGCCCGCGAGTTCACCGCCGCCCTGGCCCACTACGCCGCCGGGGTGTGCCTGCTGACCGTGCAGGACGACATCGACGACGTCGGGACGACGGTCAGCTCGGTCATGAGCGTCTCGGCCGCACCCCCGCTGGTCGCCGTCGGCCTGACCGCGGGCGGCTACCCCGCCGAGGTGCTGGAGGCGGTCGGCCGCTGCGCGCTGACCGTGCTGGCCGCGCCGCACGCGATCGTGGCCTCCCGGTTCGCCTCGGCCGGGCGGCCCAGCGCGCGGCACCTGCTGGAGACGGTGCCCTGGACCCGGGCCGGGGGCAGCGGCGCCATCGTCCTGAGCGAGGCGCCGGCCGCCCTGGACTGCCGCCTGGAGCGGGTGGTCGAGGCCGGCGACCACGTGCTGGCTCTCCTGGAGGTCGAGGACGTGCCGGTGCAGAACCCGGAGGCCCGCCCGCTGCTGCGGCTGCGCGGCCGGTTCGTCGACGAGACGGGGGCTCCCGCCGGGCGCGGCTGAGCGACCCGGCGAAGAAGTGCCGGGCCGGGTGTCACATCCGCGGGCCCGGCGGTGCTATCGGTACATGGACCTCGTACGGCACGGACGGCCGGCACCGGCGGCCGTCCTGACATTCCCCGGTGCGCTCGGCCGGGTCGGAGGGACGGGCAGCGTGCAGGCAGCAGCGACCCGCGGGGCGGTGCGGCCAGATCTCGAGGAGGTCTTCCGCCGCGACTACCAACGGGTCGTCGGTGTCGCCGCCCGGGTGCTGGGCTCCCGCGACCAGGCGGAGGACGTGGCGCAGGAGGTGTTCCTGTCCTTCGGCCGCTCGTCGGTGCCCGCGGCCGAGGCGGCCGGCTGGCTGTCGGTCGCCGCGGCCCACACCGCGCTGAACCTGATCCGCTCGGGGCGCCGCCGCGCCGACCGGGAGGAGACGGTGGCGTCGGCCGCCGACCCCGTCACCCCCGACGTGGCCGACACGGTGCTCACCCTCGAGGACCGCAGCCGCGTCCGGGCAGCCCTGGCCCGGCTCCCCCGCAAGCAGGCGACCGCGCTCGTGCTGCGCCACAGCGGCCTGAGCTACGCCGAGGTCGCCACCGCACTCGATCTCTCCCCCGGCAGCGTCGGCACGACCGTCCGCCGCGCCGAATCCGCACTTCGCAAGGAGCTGAACCGCCATGCGTCACCCGAATGAGGGCGTCCTCCGCCGGCTGATCGACGAGCCCGCCGGGGTGTCCGACGCCGACCGCGCCCACGTCGCCGGCTGCCCCGTCTGCCTGCGCGCCCTCGACGACGCCCGCGCGGACGCGCAGCTCGTCGGCGCGGCGCTCGGCGGGTCCGCCCCCGCCTCCGGCGCCGTCGACACCGACGCCGCCTGGGCCCGGTTCTCGGCCGCCGCCGTCCCGTCGGCTCCGACCGCCGTCCGCCCGGCGCGCCGCACCACGCGGAACCGCTGGGGCGCCGCGGTCCGCCGTCCGGCCGTGGCCGCCGTGGGCGCGGCGGTGCTGCTGACCGGCGCCGGCGTCGCGGCGGCCAACGACTGGCTGCCGATCTTCCAGACCGAGCGCGTCGACCCGGTCGAGGTCACCTCCACCGACCTGGTGCAGATCCCGGACCTGTCCGCCTACGGCGAGCTGGAGTTCACCGAGGAGCCCGAGCCGGAGCCGGTGGCCGACGCCACGGCCGCGCGGGAGCGCACCGGCCTCGCCGTCCCGGAGGTGGGCGAGCTGCCCGAAGGCGTGACCGGCGAGCCGGCCTACCTGGCGGCCGACGTGGCCCGCGCGACGTTCACCTTCTCCGCGGCCAAGGCCGCGCAGGCCGCGGCCGCCGAGGGCGAGGTCCTGCCTCCCCCGCCGGCCGGCCTGGACGGCGCCCAGCTGCGGCTGGAGGCCGGTCCCGGGGTCGCGGCGGTGTGGTCGCAGCCGACCGGCGTGCCCACCCTCGTCGTCGCCCGGGCGAACGCGCCGACGGTGCTCTCCTCGGGCGTGCCGTTCGAGACGGTCCGCGACTACCTGCTGTCGCTGCCCGGCCTCCCCGACGGCCTCGCCGACCAGCTGCGCGACCTCTCCACCGACGCCGCGACGCTGCCGCTGCCGGTTCCGGCGGAGATGGTGACCAGCTCGACGGCCGACGTCGACGGGGTGGAGGCGACGGTGCTCACCTCCCGCAACGGCCTGTTCGCCGGCGTGGTCTGGGTGGAGGACGGCGTGATGACCGGCGTCGCCGGGACGCTCAGCGCCGACGAGCTCCTCGACGTCGCCCGTGACCTCCGCTGACGCCGCTACCGTCCGCGGGGTGACCTCGACCGATCCCGCGGCGGGCGGGCTCGACGACCTGCCGCCGTCGCCGGCGGTCTGGTGCTCCGGACTGCGCAAGCGGTACGGACGCCGGACCGCCGTCGACGACGTCTCCTTCACCGTCGGCCGAAGCGAGGTCGTCGGCCTGCTCGGCCCCAACGGCGCCGGGAAGACCAGCGTCATCAAGATGCTGCTCGGCCTGGTGCGGCCGGACGCCGGCGAGGTGCTGCTGCTGGGCCGACCGGCGTCGGACCCGCGCTCCCGCAGCGCCGTCGGGTACCTGCCCGAGCTGTTCCGCTACCAGCCGTGGCTGACCGCGGCCGAGGTGCTCGACCTGCACGTCCGGCTCTCCCGGCTCGACATCCCCGCCGACGAGCGCCGCGAGTGCCTGGCGCTCGTCGGCCTCGGCGAGCGGACCGGCGACCGCGTCGGCAGCTTCTCGAAGGGCATGCAGCAGCGGCTCGGGCTGGCCGTCGCACTGGTGGCCCGGCCGGAGCTGGTGGTCCTCGACGAGCCCACCAGCGCGCTGGACCCCCTGGGCCGGGTGGACGTCCGCGATCTCGTGCTCGCGCTGAAGTCCCGCGGGGTCGCGGTCCTGCTCAACTCGCACCTGATCGGCGAGGTGGAGCGGGTGTGCGACCGGGTGGTGATCCTCGACAAGGGCCAGGTGGCGGCGTCGGGCACGCTGGCCGAGCTGCTCGGGCAGCGCGAGGTCCGGCTGCGGCTGGCGGACGTCGACGAACGGGTCGAGCAGCGGCTCCGGGCGGCCGGATCGCTGATCCGCAGCGGCGACTGGTTCACCGTGCAGCTCGCCGCGGAGGACGACGGCGTCACCGTCCCCGACCTGGTGCGCGACCTCGTCGGGCTCGGGGTGCGCGTGCACGCCGTCGAGCCGGTGCGGATCAGCCTCGAGGAACGGCTGCTCGCCGTCCTCCGGCACGAGGAGCCGACGCCGTGACGGCGCTGACGATCGCCGGGCTCACCCTGCGCGAGGCGTTCCGGCGCAAGGTCGTCTGGGCGCTGCTGATCCTGACCGTGGCGCTGCTGGCGCTCAGCGGCTGGGGCTTCTCCCGGCTGATCGGCCTGGACACCGAGCTCGGCACGCTCACCAGCGGCGAGGCCCGTCTCGTCGCCTCGATGCTGATCAACCTGATCATGTTCGGCTTCAGCCTGATCGCGGCGATCGGCACGGCGTTCCTCGCCGGCCCGACGCTCGCCGGTGAGGTCGAGTCGGGCCAGGCGCTGGCGATCCTCGCCCGGCCGGTCCGCCGCTCGTCGGTGCTGCTCGGCAAGTGGCTGGGCCTGCTCACCTTCGGCTGCGGGTACGTGGTGCTGGCCGGGCTGGCACAGCTGCTCATCGTGCGCGCGGTGGTCGGCTACTGGCCGCCGTCACCCGCCGCCGGGCTCGCGCTGCTGGCGGCCGAGACGGTGGTGCTGCTGACGCTGGCGCTGCTGCTCTCCAGCGTCATCTCCCCCATGGCGTCGGGGATCGTGGCGGTCGGCCTGTTCGGGGCCACCTGGGTCGCCGGCGTGGTCGGCGGCATCGGTGGGGCGCTGGGCAACGAGGGCGTCGAGCGGGTCGGCAGCGTCTCGCGGGTGCTGCTGCCCACCGACGGCCTGTGGCGGGGCGCGATGAACGCCTTCCAGGACCCGTCGGCGCTCGTCCAGATGGGCCCCGAGGGCGGGTTCCCGTTCCTGGCCGATGCGCCGCTGACGCCGGTCTACCTGGCGTGGGCGGCGGTCTGGATCGCCGTCATCCTCGGGTTGACCGCCCTGTCCTTCCAGCGCCGCGACATCTGAGCGCCGGTCCGTTCCCCACGCGTTGTGCACGAACTGTGGCCAGCTGGACGCCATGACGACGGTTCGTGCACATTCGGCGGTGGCTCCGCTCGGGGTCCGGCTCCGCCGAGCGGCCCGTCGCCGGGCGGGGGGCACCGAGCGACGGGGGCCTCGTCCGCGGAGGCTGCGCCCCGTCGTGCCAGCTCCGGGCCCCCTCGGCGCGCGGGACCTGCTCCAGGGGAAGACGGTCTCTGCTTCCCCTGGTCAGCAGGGAGCGACTTCCCGCAGGATCCCGTTCCCGCCGGGTCGGCAACGTCGCCGTGATCCCGGCGGGCTAGCGTCGGACGCGCTATGAGCGCTCTGCCTGCACCGTCCGAGTCCGCCGTCCGCCGCGCCCTGGTCCGCGCCGAACGGGGCGTGACCCTGGACGCGACCGAGGCCGAGACGCTGCTGCACGCCCGCGGCCTGGGCGAGGGCGACCCGCTGGACCGGCTGCTCACCGCCGCGGGCCGGGTGCGCGACGCGGGCCTGGCCAGCGCCGGGCGGCCGGCCGTGGTGACGTACAGCCGCAAGGTGTTCATCCCGCTCACCCACCTGTGCCGCGACCGCTGCCACTACTGCACGTTCGTCACGACGCCGGGGCAGCTGCGCGCCGACGGCAAGGCGCCCTACCTCTCCCCCGACGAGGTGCTCGACATCGCCCGCGCCGGTGCGGCGCTGGGCTGCAAGGAGGCGCTGTTCACCCTCGGCGACCGCCCGGAGGACCGCTGGCCGGTCGCTCGCGAGTGGCTGGAGGCGCACGGCTTCGACTCGACGCTGGGCTACCTGCGGGCGATGGCGATCCGGGTCCTGGAGGAGACGGGGCTCCTCCCCCACCTCAACCCCGGCGTGCTGTCGTGGGAGGAGATCCAGCGGCTCAAGCCGGTGTCGGCGTCGATGGGGATGATGCTGGAGACGACGGCGACCCGTCTCTGGTCGGAGCCCGGCGGCCCGCACTACGGCAGCCCCGACAAGGAGCCCGCCGTCCGGCTGCGGGTGCTGGAGGACGCCGGGCGCTCCGCCGTCCCGTTCACCACCGGTGTGCTGCTGGGCATCGGCGAGGACTACGCCGAGCGGGTGGACGCCGTCGGCGCGATCCGGGCCGCGGCGGCGCGGCACGGGCACGTGCAAGAGGTCATCGTCCAGAACTTCCGCGCCAAGCCGCGCACCGCGATGCAGGCGCACGACGACCTGGAGCTGCAGGAGTACGTCGCCGCCGTCGCCGTCACCCGGCTGCTGCTCGGCCCGAAGGCCCGCGTCCAGGCGCCGCCGAACCTCAGCGACTCCACCGAGCTGGGGCTGCTGCTGCGCGCCGGTGTCGACGACTGGGGAGGCGTCAGCCCGCTGACCCCCGACCACGTCAACCCGGAACGGCCCTGGCCGAACATCGACAAGCTCGCCGCGCTGAGCGCCGAGGCGGGGTTCGAGCTGCGCGAGCGGCTGGCCGCTCAGCCCGGGTACGTGGTGCAGCCCGAGCCGTGGCTGGACCCGCGGGTGCGCCCGCACGTCTCGGCGCTCGCGGGCCCCGACGGGCTGGCGGTCGAGGGCCGCATCCCGGCCGGGCTGCCGTGGCAGGAGCCGGACGAGTCGTGGACGGCGTCGGGACGGGTCGACCTGCACGTCGAGGTGGACACCGTCGGCCGCACCGGTGACCGGCGCAGCGACTTCGACGCCGTCTACGGCGACTGGTCGGAGCTGCGCGACCGCACGACCGCCGCCCGGGACGGCCGCTCCACCGCGCTGGCCGCCGGCGACCGGGAGGTGCTGGCCGCGCTGCTGCACGCGGAGCAGGACCCGGCCGGGCTCACCGACGCCGAGTACCTCGCGCTGCTGGGCGCCGACGGCACCGACCTCGAGAACCTGTGTGCGCTCGCCGACGCGGTGCGCGCCGACGTCAACGGCGACGACGTCACCTACGTGGTGAACCGGAACATCAACTTCACCAACGTCTGCTACACCGGCTGCCGTTTCTGCGCCTTCGCCCAGCGGCGCACCGACGCCGACGCCTACACGCTGTCGATGGAGCAGGTCGGCGACCGCGTCGACGAGGCGTGGGCCGCCGGCGCCACCGAGATCTGCATGCAGGGCGGCATCCACCCCGACCTCCCGGGCACCGCCTACTTCGACCTGGCCCGCGAGGTGAAGCGGCGGCAGCCCGGCATCCACCTGCATGCGTTCTCCCCCATGGAGATCGTGAACGGCGCGGCGCGCACCGGGCTGTCGTTCCGCGAGTTCCTCACCGGGCTCAAGGAGGCCGGGCTGGACTCCATCCCCGGCACGGCGGCGGAGATCCTCGACGACGACGTCCGGTGGGTGCTGACCAAGGGCAAGCTGCCGACGGCGACCTGGCTGGAGATCATCGGCACCGCGCACGAGGTCGGCCTGCCGACGACGTCGACGATGATGTACGGCCACGTCGACACCCCCGCCCACTGGGTCGGGCACCTGCGCACGCTGGCCGCGCTGCAGGACCGCACCGGCGGGTTCAGCGAGTTCGTGCTGCTGCCCTTCGTGCACCACAACTCGCCGATCTACCTGGCCGGCGTCGCGCGGCCGGGGCCGACGGTGCGCGAGAACCGGGCCGTGCACGCGGTCGCCCGGCTGCTGCTGCACGGGCGCATCGGCAACATCCAGACCTCGTGGGTGAAGCTCGGCGACACCGGCACCCAGGCGGTGCTGCAGGGCGGGGCGAACGACCTCGGCGGCACGCTGATGGAGGAGACGATCAGCCGGATGGCCGGCAGCGAGAACGGGTCGCTGAAGACCATCGCCGAACTCGAGGCGATGGCCGCCGCGATCGGCCGGCCCGCCCGCCAGCGCACGACCGAGTACGGCACCCCGTCGGCCGAGCGGATCGCGACCGCCCGCTCGGACGAGGGCCGCCGCCGGCTGACGCTGTCCCTCAACCCGCGCTAGCGTCCCGCCATGGCCGAGAAACCGGGCACGGACCACTGGCAGGCACCATCGCGGCACGTCCGGGCCGGCAAGCTGTCCGGCGACACCGGGCAGACCCCCGGCATGAGCCGGCGCGAGGCGATCTCGGCCCGGACCGTGGGCTCCGACCGGCTCTGGATGGGCCAGACGCACGTCGCGCCGCACACCAGCTCGGGCGACCACCACCACGGGCACTCCGAGACCGCCATCCACGCCGTCTCCGGGCACCCGGTGTTCGTCTTCGCCGAGGACGGCCGCGAGGTGCGCCTGGAGACCTCGCCCGGGGACTACGTCTTCGTGCCGCCGTTCACCCCGCACCGCGAGGAGAACCCTGGTGAGGAGGAGGCGGTCGTCGTCATCGCCCGCATCAGCCAGGAGGCCATCGTGGTCAACCTGCCCGGCCTCACCTGAGGGAGCCCGGAACCGCGATCGCTAGCGTGCGGCCGTGCGCATCGCGGCGATCGCCGACGTCCACGGCAACCTGCTGGCACTCGAGGCGGTGCTGGCCGATCTCGCGACCCGGGACGTCGATGTCGTGGTGAACCTGGGCGACCTGCTGTCCGGCGCGGTGCAGCCGCGGGAGACCGCCGACCGGCTGGTGGAACTCGACATCCGGACCGTCGCCGGCAACCACGAGCGCCAGCTCCTCACGTTCCCCCGCGAGCGCATGAGCGCCTCCGACCGGCTGGCGCACGACGCGATCACCGACCGGCACCGCGCCTGGATGGCCGGCCTCCCGCTGACCCTCTCCCCGGCCGAGGGGGTGCTCGCCTTCCACGGCTCCCCCACCGACGACCTGGTCTACCTGCTGGAGACGGTCGACCCCGACGGCGCCCGCCCGGCCACCACGGCCGAGGTGCTCGAGCGGCTGGGGCCAGCGGCCGACGTCCCCCTGCTGCTGTGCGGCCACACCCACCTGCAGCGGGCCATGGCCCTGCCCACCGGCGCGCTGGTGCTCAACCCCGGCAGTGTCGGCTGGCCGGCCTACGACGACGACCACCCGCACCCGCACGTGATGGAGGCCGGCACCCCGCACGCCCGGTACGCGATCGCCGACGACGCCGGCGGCTCGTGGAACCACGAGTTCCGCGCCGTCGCCTACGACTGGGAGTCGGCCGCCCGGACGGCGGAGGGCAACGGGCGCCCGGATGTGGCGCACGCCCTGCGCACCGGCCGGGCCGGCGACCCGACCGGGCCGTCGCGCCCACCTCGCTGAGCCGACCGCCGATCAGCCGCGGAGCAGCCCCGCGAGCACGCCGACGTCGGCCAGGTCGAGATGCGGGCGCACCTCGACCGGCAGGTCGGTGAACGACCCCGCGTGCCCGATGCCGGTGTGCACCGCCACGGCGAACGCGCCGCCGGCGTGCGCCATGGGCACCTCGAGCTCCGGGTCGTCCCCCACGACCGCGAGCTCCTCGGGCGCCAGGCCCAGCCGGTGCCCCGCCGTCCGCAGGGCGTCCAGCGAGGGCTTCCCGACGACGGTCGCCTCGCGGCCGGTGATGTCGCGGACGACGGCGCTGATCGCCCGCGACGTCCCCAGCGAGCGCCCCTCCGCGGTCGCGAAGAACAGCGACTGGGAGGCGCTGTACATCTGCGCCCCGTCGAAGACGGCGAAGACGGCGGCCTCCAGCGCGTCGAAGGTCAGCTCCTGCCGGAACCAGCCGGCCATCACCGCGTCGCAC
This sequence comes from Blastococcus sp. SYSU DS1024, assembly GCF_054050795.1. NCBI lineage: Bacteria > Bacillati > Actinomycetota > Actinomycetes > Geodermatophilales > Geodermatophilaceae > Blastococcus > Blastococcus sp. SYSU DS1024. The sequence goes on along the minus strand of NZ_JBJHAA010000029.1, from coordinate 26,757 downwards.
GGCGTCCCTCGCAGCGGGGGGACCGTCTCGATGCCGGCGGCCTCCAGCGGCTCGGTGATCCCCTTGCCACCGAGCACCATCACCCGCCGGTACCCGCGCTCGACGAACACGTCCACCGCCGTCGACGACGGGGTGAGCACCCGGTCCGCGCCGACCGGCAGCCCGATCCCCTCCAGGACGTCGGCGATCTGCTGCGGGGTCTTGACGGTGCCGTTGGTGTAGATGCAGAACCCGGTCCCGCGCTCGACGAGAGTTTCCAGGAGCGCGGACGCGCCGGGCAGCGGGACCATGCCCAGGTTGTTGCGGTCGCCCATCACCAGCGTGCCGTCCATGTCGAGGACGAAACCGCGGACCGCGCGGAGGCGGTCGTGGACGGCGGGGTCAGGCACTGAGGGTCCCTTCGGAGGAGCGGCGCACGGCGAGCCGGAAGCCCGGCTTGGTGACGGCGAGGTCGTGCACGGATGGCCGCGAGCCCAGCTCGGTGAGCAACGAGAGCACCGGCGCCAGCGCCGGGTTGAAGTGCCGGGGCGCAGGACCGGCGGCGACCATCGCGTCGACCTGCTCAGCGGGCATGTGCGCCCGCAGGAGCAGCTCCTCGTCGCTCACCCCGGGCCAGCGCCGGCGCAGCTCGGCCGGCGACGGCGGGGGTGGCTCGGCGGCGAGCTCGCGGGCCCGCGGCCGGTCGAGGATGCGGTCGAGCACCTCCGGGTCGATCGGCGCGGTCGGCCGGCCGAAGCTGCCCATCGCGTACCGGATCACCTGGTCCGGGACGTTGGCGTAGCGCTCCTCGCCGATCGTGTTGAACAGCGCCTGCGAGACGACCATCTGCGGGAACGGCGTGACCATGATCGGGTGGCCCATCTCCGCGCGGACCCGGCCCACCTCCTCGATGAGGCTCTCGAAGCGGTCCTCCATGCCGATCTCTCGCAGCTGCCGGCGCGTCGTCGTCATCACGCCACCGGCGATCTGGTGGTGCAGGAACGCGGCGTCGAAGTCCTGCGGCGTGCCCGCCGGCAGCCCCTCCGCAGCGGCGACGCCGTCGAAGAAGTCGCACACCAGGTCCAGCGCCCGGTCGTCGATGGCGACGGCGTGCCCCATCTCCCGGAGGTTGACGACCGTGCGCCGCGCCTCGGGCAGCGAGGAGCCGTTGCCCAGCGCCCCGCTGCCGACCTGCACCACCTCGACACCCAGGTCGGGCGCGAGCGAGTAGGTGAGCGGCGAGAGCCCGATCGTGGCGTGCGAGTGCAGCTCCAGCGGCTTGCCGCCCAGCGCGGCCGTGATCGCGGGCAGCAGGGTGCGGGCCCGCTCGGCGGTCAGGATGCCGGCCGGGTCCTTGACGTAGGCGCGGTCGAAGTTCGCGTCGGCGGCGTACTGCGCGGCGATCCCGGCGTAGAACGCGTCGTCGTGGACCTCGCTGATCGTGAACGTCAGCGCACCGACGACCTCGTCGACGCCGGCCTGCTTCAGCCGCCGCGCCGTCTCGCGGGCGGCGTCCATGTCGTGCATCGGGTCGAGCACGACGACCCGGTCGATGCCGTTGACCACGAGCCGGTCGTAGACCAGCTGCATCGTCTCGGGGTGGGAGTTCTGCCAGCTGATGAACCGGAAGCCGGTGCCGATGAACTGCAGCTTCGTCGTCGGCATCGCCGCCCGGGTCAGCCGGATCCGCTCCCAGGGGTCCTCCTGGTGCACCCGGACGGCGACGCCCATGGCGGTGCTCGACAGGTAGTCCAGCGCCCGTAAGCCGACCCGCTCCAGCAACGGGGCGGCCTGCACCACGTGCGCGGTGCGGAAGCCGGTGGCGCCCCAGAGGCTCTGGTTGCCGTCGCGCAGGGAGACGTCGACGAGCTGCACGTCGGCCATCAGCGGGCCCCCACCAGGTCGCGGGCGGACAGGAAACGCTCGAAAAAGGCGGTGTCGACTCCCCCGGCGCGGAACTCGGCGTCCTCCAGCAGCGCCTGGTGGACCGGCACCGTCGTGGTCACGCCGTCGATGCGCAGCAGCTCCAGCGCGGTGCGGGCCCGCGCCAGGGCGTCGTCGCGGTCGGTGCCGTGCACGATCAGCTTCGCCAGCAGCGAGTCGTAGTACGGCGGCACCACCGAGCCGCCCTGCACGTGGGTGTCCACCCGCAGCCCCTCCCCGACCGGCAGGACGACCCGGTCGATCCGCCCGGGCGAGGGGCGGAACCCGGCGGCCCAGTCCTCCGCGTTGATCCGGCACTCGACCGCGTGCCCGGTGAGGACGACGTCCTCCTGGCGCAGCCGCAGCGGCTGCCCTTCCGCCACGGCCAGCTGCTCGGCGACCAGGTCCAGCCCGGTGACCATCTCGGTGACCGGGTGCTCGACCTGGATGCGGGCGTTCATCTCAAGGAAGTAGAAGGTGTCGCGCTCCCGGTCGACCAGCAGCTCGACGGTGCCCAGCCCGCGGTAGCCCAGGTGCGCGCACAGCCGCAGCGCCGCGTCGGCCATCTCGGCGCGCAGCCGGTCGGAGAGCAGCGGGGCGGGAGCCTCCTCGAACAGCTTCTGGTAGCGGCGCTGCACCGAGCAGTCACGGTCGCCCAGGGCGACGGCGCGCGACCCGTCGCCGAGCACCTGCACCTCGACGTGCCGCCCGGACGAGACGAAGCGCTCCAGGTAGACCCGCGGGTCGCCGAACGCGGCGGCCGCCTCGGAGACGGCGAGGTCGAGGGTGTGCGCGAGCTCGGCCGGCTCCCGCACCAGTTTCATGCCGCGCCCGCCGCCACCGCCGACGGCCTTGACCAGCAGCGGGTAGCCGACATCGGCGGCCACGGCCTGCGCCTGCGCCAGGTCGGCCGCCTCGCCACCCGGCACCACGGGCAGCCCCGCGGCCACGGCGTGCGAACGGGCGGTGAGCTTGTCGCCCACGGCCTCCAGCGACTCCGGCGTGGGCCCGACGAACACGATCCCCGCGGCAGCGCAGGCCCGCGCCAGCGACGGGTTCTCCGACAGGAAGCCGTAGCCGGGGTGCACCGCGTCGGCGCCGACGGACTGCGCCGCCCGCACCACGGCGGCCGGGTCGAGGTAGGACGCCGAGGCCGCGGCCGGGCCGAGCCGCACGACGCGGTCGGCCAGCCGGGCGGGCAGCCCGTCCAGATCGGCGTCGGAGGCCGCCAGCACCGACTCGATGCCCAGCCGCGCGCAGGTGCGGATCACCCGCGCGGCGATCTCCCCGCGGTTGGCGACCAGCAGCCGGTGGATGCGGCCGGTGCTAGTCACCCGCCCCACCGCCCCCGACCGGCTCCACGACGCAGAGGACGGCGTCGGCGTCGGCGAACTCCCCGTTGCCGGTGCGGAACTCGACCACCGTCCCCCGGACGCCGGCGTGCACCGGCGTCATCATCTTCATGGTTTCGACGATGCCGACGACGGTCTCCTCGTCCACCGTGTCACCGACCTCGACGAACGGCGGGGAGCCCGGCTGCGGCGCCCGGTAGAAGGTGCCCAGCAGCGGCGGGTGCACCGCCACGAGGCCCTCCCCCACGGCGGCGGCCGGGGCGGCCGCCACGGGAGCGGCGGTCTCGGCGCGCTGCTCGACGACGGGGGCGCGGGTCACCTGCTGCTCGGCCGTCCACCCGGCGGCGCCCTCGCGGCGCACGGTCAGCGACAGGTCGGCCGTCTCCAGGTGCAGCTCGTCCAGGCCACTGGAGTCCAGCACCCGCAGCACGTCGCGGACGTCGTCGGGCGTCAGCTGCATCCCGCTCACTTCCCCGACGGGCGCTGACCGCCCAGCAGGTTGAACACGTGGTCGAACGGCCGCGCGGCCGGCGCCTGCGCGGCGGCCTTGCGGGCCGCGTCCTTCGCCGCCCACACCGTCTCCGGCCGGCTCTGCAGGAGGAAGACCTCGCCGGCGTCGTTGACCGCCCACTCGATGTCCTGCGGGCAGCCGTAGTGCGCCTCCACCCGGCTGGCGGTGGCCACCAGCTCGGCGATCTCGGCGTCGGAGACGGACGGCCGGTCGCGCATGTCCTCGGGCACGTCGTCCTCGACCACGCCGGCCCCGGACGGGTCCGGCCGGTGCCAGCGGGTCTTGGTCGCGACGTTGCGCTTCACCTCGCCGGTCACCTTGCTCACCACGAACGAGTCGGGGGTGACGTCACCGCTGACGACCGCCGAGCCCAGCCCCCAGCTGGCGTCGATGGCCACGACGGACTTGTCGCCCGACAGCGGGCTGCGGGTGAACATGACCCCGGAGCTGCGGGCACCGACCATCCGCTGGACGACGACGGCCATGCCGAGGTCGGTCTCCGGGATGCCGCGCCGCAGCCGGTAGGTCACCGACTCGACGCTGTAGAGGCTGGCCCAGCACCGGCGCACGTGCTCCAGGACCGAGTCGGCGCCGTGCACCCACAGGTAGGTGTCCTGCAGGCCGGCGAAGCTGTCCTCGGCGCTGTCCTCGCTGGTGGCGCTCGACCGCACGGCCACCGGCAGCTCCGGATCGCCGCACTCCTCGCAAAGCGCCGCGTACGCCGCGGCCACGGCGGCGGCCACCTCCGCCGGCGGCGGCGCGGACTCCAGCACCGCCCGGATCTCCGCGGTGCCCGCCGCCAGCCGCTCGGCGTCGGCGGGATCGAGCGCGGCCACCCGCTCCGGGATCGTCCGCCCGGACACGGTGAGGTGCTCGACGGTCTGCCGGAAGGCTGCCGTCGTCACCGAGAAGCCGGTCGGCACCCGGATCCCGGCGCGCAGCAGCTCACCGAGGCTGGCACCCTTGCCGCCCACGTCGGGGACGTCGCCGATGCCGACCTCGGAGAAGTGCAGCACGGGTCGGATCGTGGTCATGACCGATCCCATCAGCTCAGGACCGTGACGACGCCACGGTCGCCGTCGACGCGCACGCGGTCACCGGTGCGGATGCGGGCGGTCGCGGTACCGGTGCCGACGACGGCGGGCATGCCGTACTCGCGGGCCACGATCGCGGCGTGGCTCATCGTCCCGCCGATGTCGGAGACGGCCGCGGCGATCTTGCCGAACACCGGGCCCCAGCTGGGCGCGGTGACCGGGCAGACGAGGATCTCGCCCTCGCGGATCTGGCCGATGTCGTTGACGTTCAGCAGCACGTGGGCCACGCCCTCGACCACGCCGGGTGAGGCGGCGTAGCCCCGCACGGCCGACTCGTCGTCCTCCTCGGTACCGAGCCAGGACTCGATGGTCTCCTGCGTGATGCCCCAGAGCATCTTCACCGCGGGGTCGTTGAGCGCCTCCGGCACCGCACCGAGGGCCGGTGGGGGCGACCAGGTCGACAGCGCCGCCACGATCCGCTTGCGCTCGGCGACGATCGGCTGCCAGTGCCGGGCACCGAGCTCGGTGCCACCGGATGCCCACGCGAGCATGACGTCGGCCAGGGCGTCCTCGACCTCCAGGTGGCGCAGGTGGAAGACGTCGTCGGCGTCCAGCAGGACGCCGCGTTCGGCCAGCAGCTGCCCGAACGCCCGGATCTTCTGGAAGAAGCGGGTCGTGAACCAGTGCTCGCAGTAGAACTTGTGCGACTCGATGTAGGGGAACACCTGGCGGCACAGGCCCAGCATCTGGTCGAAGGCCGCCTGCTCCTCCGGGGTGTCCAGCAGCGCGCGGTACTCGCCGGCGATCCGGTCGCGCTCCTCGGCCAGCCGCTCGGTCGGGCGGGTGAGGTCCTCGCCGTTGCGGACCTGCTCGACGTAGCGGGGCAGTGCCGCGAAGGGCACCGTCAGGTCGTCGGCCCACGAGAGGTGGTGGTGGTAGAACCCGTCCCCCACCGAGACGTTGAACCAGGGGTCCTTGGCCGCCTCGAGCGCAGCCAGCCAGCGGGCGCCGGCCTCCCCGCGCTCCCCCAGCGCCGCGATCACCTTGGCCGGCGCCGTCCCCTCGACGAAAAGGTCGGCGAGGTCGAGGTCGACGGCGAGCACGGCCAGCTTCTTCAGCTCGTCGTCCGGCCGGTACATGGTGACGTCCATGCCGGCGACCATGCGGGCGACCATCTGGTCGCCCATCTCGGGGAACGCCTGCTTGCAGAACTCGAAGAAGACGACGTAGGCGCCGTAACCGAGCATCAGGAACTCGGTGTGGTGGTGCCACATCTTCGAGTACAGGTCGATGCAGCGGTGGAAGTTCTTGCGGAGGTAGTGGTTGGACGCGAACCCGCGGCCGCCGGTGACCACCTCGAGCGGGTCCAGCTTGCCCAGCTCGGGCACCTCCACCCCCTCGATGTCGGCGATCAGGGCCTCGATGCGCTGCTGCCACTCCCCGTACAGACGGTCCCAGTTCGCGTAGTAGTAGCCGGCCCGCTCCTGGAAGTCGGCCAGCCGCCGGCCCTGCTCGGCCTCGTCGAGCACGGGGTTGGCGGTGATGTAGACGCGGCCGTTGACGATCCGGTACTCGATGCCCATGGTGGTCGGGAAGGAGAACAGCCGGGCGGTGTTCGCCCCGATCGCGGTGTAGGGGATCTCCGAGGTCAGCCCGTCGAAGGCCGGCACCACCTCGGGGAAGTGCATGGAGTTGTAGAACCAGAAGCGCTGGTCGTCCTCCGGCTGGAAGCGCGAGAAGTAGGGGTACATCGCCTCCCACCCCTCCGCCCCGGGGACGGCGTCGAGCTGGGAGGGCAGGGGGAACGAGCGCTCGGTCATGGCGGTCCTGTTCGCGGGTGGTGGACGGGGGTCAGAGCGAGTAGTCGGACTGGGTGCGGGCGTACTCGGCGATGTCGGCGAAGGCGTCGGGGTCGGCCATCGCGTTCGGGTCCGCGACGTCGGCGACGGGCGCGCCCAGCAGGAGCCGCCGGACCGGGATCTCCATCTTCTTGCCGCTGCGGGTCACCGGGATCGCGCCGACGGCGACGATGCGGTCGGGGACGTGGCGCGGCGTGCAGTCGCTGCGCAACCGGGTGCGCAGCCGCGCCTCCAGGGCCTCGTCGAGCTCCGCGCCCGGTGCGAGCGCGACGAACAGCGGCATGAAGAAACCCCCGTCGGGCAGGTCGAGGTTCACCACCAGCGAGGTCAGCACCTGCGGGTCGTCCTCGACCACGCGGTAGATCTCGGCGGTCCCGATCCGGACGCCCTGCCGGTTCAGCACGGCGTCGGAACGGCCGCGGACGAAGCAGCCCCCGCGCTCGTTCACCTCGAAGAAGTCGCCGTGCCGCCACACCCCGGGATAGGTCTCGAAGTAGCTGGCGCGGTACCGGGCGCCGTCCTCGTCGCCCCAGAAGAACAGCGGCATCGACGGCATGGGCTCGGTGATGACCAACTCCCCCACCCGGCCGACGACGCTGTTCCCGGAGTCGTCCCACGCCTCCGCGGCCACTCCCAGCGACCGGGCCTGGATCTCCCCCGCGCGCACCGGCAGCGTCGGGACACCGCCGACGAAGCCGGTGCAGCAGTCGGTGCCGCCGCTGCCCGTGGCGACCGACAGGTCGTCCTTGACGTCCGCGTAGAACCAGGCGGTGACCGCCGGGCCCACCGGGGAGCCGGCCGGCATGACCACGTCCAGCGCGGACAGGTCGAACCGCTCGCGGGGGACGACGCCTGCCTTCTGCATGAGCTCGACGAACGTCGGGCTGGCGCCGAAGAGTCGGGCGCGGCCGTCCTGCGCGATCCGCCACAGGACGTCGACGTCGGGGTGGGCGGGGTTCCCGTCGTAGAGCACTGGCACCGCCCCGGCCAGCGGCATGGTGAGCAGGAAGTTCCACATCATCCAGCCCGTGGTGGTGAAGAAGAAGGCGCGGTCACCGGGGCAGAGGTCGTGGTGGAGCACGTGCAGCTTGAGGTGCTCGAGGAGGATCCCGCCGTGCCCGTGCACGATCGCCTTGGGCAGGCCGGTGGTCCCGGAGGAGAAGAGCACCCACAGCGGGTGGTCGAAGGGCACCTGCTCGAAGGCGAGGTCTGGGACGTCGGGAGCGGCCACCACCTCGGCCCACGGCGTCCCCGGCTGGTCGAGCCCGAGCACCGGGACCGTGATGACCTCCCGCAGCCCCGGCAGCCCGGAGACGAGTGCGGCGACCTCCCCGCGCCGGTCGAAGTCGTGGCCGCCGTAGCGGTAGCCGTCCGCGGTGACCAGGACGACCGGGTCCAGCTGCCCCAGCCGGTCCAGCGCCCCGCGGGAGCCGAAGTCCGGCGACACGCTGGCCCAGACCCCCCCGATGCTCGCGGTCGCCAGCATCGCCACCATCGCCTGCGGGACGTTGGGCAGGTAGGCGACCACCCGGTCCCCCGGCCGCACGCCGCGCGCCCGCAGGTGGGTGGCCACCACCCGCACCTGCCGCGCGAACTCCTCCCACGCCAGCTCGCGCAGCGGGGTGGTCTCGTCGGCGAAGAGCAGCGCCGGCTCCCCGGCGCGTTCCTGCCGGAGGACGTGCTCGGCGAGGTTGAGGCGGGCACCGGGGAACCACCGGGCGCCGGGCATGACCCGCTGCTCCAGGACGGCGGTGTGCGGCGCCGACGACCGCACCTCGAAGAAGTCCCAGACCGCCTGCCAGAACTGCTCGAGCTCGACCGTGGACCAGGACCAAAGGTCGGCGTAGCCGGCGAACCCCCGCCCGGTGCGTTCGGCGACGAAGGCGGTGAACTCCGCCAGCCTCGTGGCCGCGGCCCGCTCGGGGGCCGGGATCCACAGCAGGTCGCCCTCGCGGACCCGGGACGTCGATCGAGAAGCCGGCATGGCCAGACAGTGGCGCAGGACACATCTGGTGGGCAACACTCACCTGACGGTCTTTCACGCTGCGAAAAGTCCCTGGCGGGAGCGGATGCGCAACTACCGGGTCAAACCCATCGAGTCGCTGGCTCGTGGCCTGCAGGTGCTGCAGACGCTGCAGGAGGTGCGCGCGGCCAGCCTGCACGACCTCCACCTGGCGACCGGGATCCCCAAGCCGACCCTCACCCGCATCCTCTGGACCGCGCACCAGCAGGGCCTGGTGTGGCAGCGGATGGTCGATGGCGCGTTCCTGCCCAGCCACACCCAGCGCCCGGTGGAGGCCGACCACGACGCCTGGCTGGTGGAGATCGCCTCACCGGTGCTCGACGAGCTCGCCGGGCGGCTGCAGTGGCCGTCGGTGCTCGCCGTCCCCCGGCTCGACCACATGGAGACGCTCGAGACGAACAGCACCCGCACCTACTTCGACGCGCTGCCGCGCCGGCCGAGGGGCTACCGGGTGAACATGCTGGGGTCCGCGTCCGGCCGCGCCTACCTCGCCTTCTGCAGCGACCAGGAGTTCGACGCCGTCCTGCGGCGGTTGCGGTCCCGTGACGCCACCGGGCGGGGGCTGGCCTTCGACGACGGGGCGCTGCGGAGGCTGGTCGCCACCACCCGTGAACGCGGTTACGGCGTGCGGGCCCCGGACTTCGGCGGCCACCCCACCCGCCCCCGGTCGGAGGTGGACGACGGCCGGGAGTCGATCGCGATGCCCGTACGGCTCGACGACCGGGTCGTCGCCACGATCAACCTGACGTGGCGGCGGCAGGTGATGTCGACGACCGGCATGGTCCAGCGGCACCTCGGTGACCTGAGCCGCGCCGTCGCCACGGTCGAGCAGCGGGCGCGGGCGGCCGGCCTGGCACCGGGGCGGGCGGCCCCCGCCCGGTAGGGGTCCGCCGACCACCACGGCGCGGCGGGCCCCTACCGGGGCCGTCGCCGACCCGGAGGCGATGGCCGCCGCCTCGCCTCACCCTCCGACTGCTCCGAACGGTGGTGAGGGGAGGACACAGCGCCCCTCCCCGCACCGCCCGGGTCAGCGGCTGCCACCCCCGGTGGCCGGGTCGTCGTCCCGGCGCCCGGCGGCCGTGGCGCCCTGGGTGGTGTCTCGGACCTCGTCCTCGACCCGCACGTCGTCCGCCGGCACCTGCTCGACACCGGTCACCGGCGGCGAGGCAGGCACCTCGCGCGGCTGCTCGGTCTGCGACTCGCTCGTCGAGGTCCTCGAACCGGCCACGGCCGCGGCGACCCCGGCCACCGCGGCTGCGCCGGCGGCGACGCCCTTCGCCGAGAGCCCGGCCTTGCCGCTGTCGCCGCGCGAGAGAGCCGCGTCCTCGACGCCGGGCGTGCCGGCGCGGACTCCGTGCTCGATCGACCCGCGCCACGCACCGCTGGCGTAGCCCTCGTCCTCGATCAGGGACTTGAACCGCTGCAGGTCCGACTTCACCTGGTGGCCCACGATGCCGAGCTTGTCGCCGGCCTGCTCCACCAGGCCCTCCGGCTCGTACTCCAGGCTCAGGTGGACGATCGTGGACCCGGGGCCCGCGGGCTCGAACCGGACGGCACCGGCGTTGGTCGCGCCATCCGTCGCCGCCCAGGCGATCTTCTGGTCGGGGATCTGCTCGAGGATCGCGGCGTCCCACTCCCGCCGCACCCCGGCGATCTCGGCCACCCAGTGCAGCCGCCGGTCACCGCGCTGCTGGACCTCCTTGACACCGCTCATGAAGTGCGGGAAGTCCTCGAACTGCGTCCACTGGTCGTACGCCGTGCGTACCGGTACGTCGACCTGGACCGACTGCTCGACCTTGGTGCTCATCGTGGGTTGCTCCTCCGTCGCGGGACGTTCTCCGGCCCACCACCTACCCCGCCATGTGGTCGATGCACCTCTCGACGCCCCCCAGCCGACCCGGTGCCGGCGGCTAGCCTCGGGCCATGGGCTACTTCGGCACGCTCGTCTACAGCGAGGGGCGCTGGCGCACAGGACGGCCGACCGCGGTGCCGTTCCTGATGGTCGACGTGCACGACAGCGACATCGCGACCGTCGACTACCGGGCCGCGGACGCGACCGGTGGGCGGTTCTTCCTCGGCTACGAGCCGCGCGTGTACTTCGACGAGCCCGACGCCTCCACCCCCGTGGACGTCGACGCCGAGGCCGAGGGCTTCGCCCGGTGGGTGCGCGATGCGGTGGGCACGGAGCTCGATCCCGCAGAGGTGCGCCGGCTCATGGCCTCGCCCGGGGGTGTGCCGCCGACCGACGAGACGGTCGAGCAGACCGTCGAGCGGCTGCTGACCGTGTCGGGCCTGCCGATCCCGGAGTGGCCCACCGACGACGACGCCCCGCCCGGCTGAACCGGCGCACCACCTCACGGCTCCGCGCGGAGTGAGCCGGCCGCCGGCGGGTAGGAGGCCCGGCGTGCGAGCGATCTCCTACAGCGAACCCGGTGGCCCCGACGTCCTCCAGCTGATCGACCGGCCGGTGCCCGACCCCGGCCCCGGCGAGGTGCGCGTCCGCGTCGCGTTCTCCGGCGTCAACCCGACCGATTGGAAGTCCCGCAGCGCAGCGCAGCCCGGCCCGGACGGTCAGGTGCCCAACCAGGACGGCTCCGGCACCGTCGACGCCGTCGGCCAGGGCGTGGACCCCGCGATGCTCGGCCAGCGGGTGTGGATCTGGGAGGCGGCCTGGCAGCGGCCGTGGGGCACCGCCGCCGAGTTCACCGTCGTCCCGGCCCGGCACGTCGTCCTCCTCGGCGCGGACCCGTCCTTCGAGCTGGGCGCGGCGCTGGGCATCCCCTTCCTCACCGCGCACCGCTGCCTGACCGTCGCCGAGTCGCTCCCCGACCGGCTCGGACCGGGTTCCCTCACCGGGCACACCGTGCTGGTGCAGGGCGGCGCGGGCGCCGTGGGCAACGCGGCGATCCAGCTGGCCCGCTGGTCCGACGCGACCGTCATCGCCACGGTGAGCAGCCCCCGCAAGGCTCAGCTGGCCGCGGCCGCGGGGGCCGACCACGTCGTGAACTACAAGGACCAGGACGTCGTCGCCGAGGTGCGGAAGGTGACGCCGAAGGGCGTCGACGCGATCGTCGAGGTATCGGCCGCGGTCAACGCCGGCGTCGACGCGCAGGTGATCGGCATGCATGGCGCGGTCGCCATGTACGCCGACGACGGGGGCGCGGAGGTGACCGTGCCGGTGCGCGCGCAGATGGGGCCGAACGCCCGCTGGCAGTTCGTGCTCGTCTACACCGAGCCGGAGCGGGCCAAGGTGCTCGGCATCGAGGACGTCTCCACCGCCGTCGCCGACGGGGCGGTCCGGGTCGGCGAGGACGCCGGGCTGCCGCTGCACGTGTACCCGCTCGCCGAGACGGCGGCGGCCCACCAGGCGGTGCAGGACGGCGCCATCGGCAAGGTGCTCGTCGACGTCACGGCCTGAGCGGGCAGCGGGTGGGCGCCCGGATAGCGTGACCCCGGTGACCGACTCCCCCGTGCGCCCGCCGTCCCCGCTGGACCAGCTCGCCGACGGCTTCGTCGAGAGCTACGCCGCGGCGCAGCCGGTGGTCGCCACCTACATCGGCGTGCCCGGCCACGACGACCGGTGGCCGGACCTGAGCACCGACGGGCACGCCGCGCACGCCGAGCTGCTGCGCCGCACGCGCGCGCAGGCCGAGGCGCTGGAACCGGTCGACCGACGCGACGAGATCGCCCGCAGCGCCATGCTGGAGCGGCTCGGGGCGGAACTCGACCGCTACGACGCCGGCTACGCGCAGGCCGACCTGAACACCGTGGACAGCCCGCTGCAGGGGTTCCGCGAGGTCTTCGACCTGATGCCCACCGCGACCGACGAGGACTGGGCCGCGGTCGCGGTACGGCTCGCCACGATGCCCAAGGCCCTGCTGGGGTACGCACGCGGGCTGGACGACGCCGCCGACCGGGGTCGCGCCGCGGCCGCCCGCCAGGTACGCCTGGCGGCGGAGCGGGCGCGGCAGTGGGCCGGGACGCCGGAGCGCCCCGGCTTCTTCACCCGGCTCGCGCGCGAGGCCCCGGCCGACCCCCGCAGCGCGCTGGGCCGCGACCTGGCCGACGGCGCCGAGCGGGCGTCGGGCGCCCTGCTCGGGTTCGCCGGGCACCTCGAGCGGGTGCTGCTGCCGCTGGCGCCGGACACCGACGGCGTGGGCCGTGACCGGTACCTGGTCGAGTCCCGCTACCACACCGGCGCGCGGCTGGACCTCGACGAGACCTACGACTGGGGCTGGGCGGAGCTGGCCCGCATCGTCGCCGAGAAGGAGCGCCTCGCCGAGGAGATCGCCCCCGGGCAGGGGGTGGCCGGTGCGATGGCGGTGCTCGACGCCGACCCGGCACGGATCATCCGGGGCCGCGAGGCGCTGCAGGCCTGGCTGCAGGAGACCGCCGACCGCGCGGTCGCGGCGCTGGACGGGGTCCACTTCGACATCCCCGAGCCGGTGCGCCGCATCGAGGGCCGGCTCACCCCCACCGCCGGCGAGGGCGTGTACTACACCGCGCCCAGCGAGGACTTCAGCCGGCCGGGCCGGATGTGGTGGTCGCTGCCCGAGGGCGTTGAAGACATGACGACCTGGCGGGAGACCACGACGGTCTTCCACGAGGGCGTGCCCGGCCACCACCTGCAGATCGGGCAGACCGTGCACGACGCACAGCGGCTCAACCGCTGGCAGCGGCTGCTCTGCTCCTGCTCGGGGAACGCCGAGGGATGGGCCCTCTACGCGGAGCGGCTGATGGGCGAGCTCGGGTTCCTCGAGGACCCGGGTGACCGGCTCGGGATGCTCGACGCCCAGGAGCTGCGGGCTGCCCGCGTCGTGCTGGACATCGGGGTGCACCTGGACCTGCCGATCCCCGCGCGGGCGGCGGCCGGCTCCCGGTGGGACTACGACGTGGCGCTGGCCTTCCTCCGCCGGCACGTCAGCATGGAGGACGCGATGCGGGTCGACGAGCTGCACCGCTACCTCGGCTGGCCCGGGCAGGCGCCGGTCTACAAGGTGGGCGAACGGGTGTTCCTCACCTGCCGGGAGGAGGCCCGGCGCCGCGCGGGGGACGCCTTCGACCTCGCGCAGTGGCACCGCGACGTGCTGGCGCTCGGCCAGCTCGGGCTCGACCCGCTGGCCGCCGAGCTCGCCCGCCGCTGAGTCCGGCGTCGGGTCAGCCGACGCCGAGGTCCCGGGCGATGAGCATCCGCTGCACCTCGCTGGTGCCCTCGCCGATCTCCAGGATCTTCGCGTCGCGGTAGAACCGGCCGACCGGGAACTCGTTCATGAATCCGTACCCGCCGTGCACCTGGGTGGCGTAGCGGGCGTTGTCCATCGCGACCTCGGAGCTGTAGAGCTTGGCGATCGAGGCCTCGCGCTTGAACGGCTCGCCGCGCAGCATCTTCTCCGCCGCCCGGTAGTAGGCCAGCCGCGCGGTGGAGGCCCGCACCTCCATGTCGGCGATCATGAACTGGACCGCCTGGTTGCGGCCGATCGGCTGCCCGAACGCCTCCCGCTCCCCCGCGTACTTCACCGACTCGTCCACGCACCCCTGGGCCAGCCCGACCGAGAGCGCGGAGATCGCGATCCGGCCCTCGTCGAGGATGGAGAGGAACTGGGCGTAGCCGCGGCCGCGCTGCCCGACGAGGTTCTCCTCGGGCACCCGGCAGTCGTCGAAGGAGAGCTCGCGGGTGTCGGACGCGTTCCAGCCGACCTTCGAGTACCGCTGGCCGACGGTGAAGCCGGGGGTCCCCGACGGCACGATGATCGCCGAGATCTCCTTCTTGCCGTCGGGCTTCGTGCCGGTCACCGCGGTCACCGTCACCAGGGACGTCAGGTCGGTGCCGGAGTTGGTGATGAAGGCCTTCGAGCCGTTGATCACCCAGTGGCCGTCCTCCAGGCGCGCGGTGGTGCGCGTCGCCCCGGCGTCGGACCCGCCCCCGGGCTCGGTGAGGCCGAAGGCGCCGAGCGCCTCCCCGGTGCACAGCCGGGGCAGCCACTCGCGCTTCTGCTCCTCGGTGCCGAACCGGTAGATCGGCATGGCGCCCAGCGAGACGCCCGCCTCGACGGTGATCGCCATCGAGCTGTCGACCCGCGCCAGCTCCTCGAGCGCCACGCACAGGTCGAAGTAGGTGCCGCCCGCGCCGCCGTACTCCTCGGGGAACGGCAGGCCGAACAGCCCGAGCTCGCCCATCTGCCGAACGATCTCGGTGGGGAACTCGTCCCGCTCGTAGAACTCGCCGATCTGCGGGGCGATCACCTCCCGGGCGAACTCCCGCACGGTCGTCCGCAGCGCCTCGGTCTCGTCGCTGAGCCGGTAGTCCAACATCAGTTCTCCTGCTGCTCGGGCCCGGCCGCCGGGGTCACCAGCGCCAGCCGCTCGTCCAGCGCGACCGTCTGGCCCGCCGTCACACCGAGCTCGGCCACCGTCCCCGCGACCGGGGCGGTGAGCACGTGCTCCATCTTCATGGCCTCGACGACGAGCAGCGGGGTGCCCGCCTCCACCTCGTCGCCGACCGAGGCCCGCACCACCGTCACCGTGCCCGGCATGGGCGAGGTGACGACGCCGTCGCCGGCCGCCGACCCGGCCGCGGACGAGAGCCGTTCGTGCTCGCGCAGGGCAGTCACCCGCCCCCCGGCGGCCAGCCACACCGTTCCGCCGGCGTGCACGAGCGCGTAGGACGACGACTGCCCGGCGTAGGTCACCGTCAGCCGTTCCCCGTCCCGCACCGCCCGGGCCGGCGCCGGCTCCGCCTCGCCCACCGCCACCTCCGCGGCGGTGGCCCGGCCGCGCACCCGCACGGTCACCGGCTCGGCGCCGGCCACCTGCAGGCGCCGCACCGTCCACGCGGGCTCACCCAGCCGCCAGCCGTCGGGCACGTCCCAGCGGTCGACGACGGGTCCGGTCGGCTCGGACTCCACCAGCAGGGCCAGGGCCGCTGCCGCGTACACGGTGAAGGGCACCGGATCGACGGCGGTGAGGGCCTCGCCACGCCGCTCGATCAGCCCGGTGTCGAGCGTGCCGGCCACGACGTCGGCGTCGGTGAGCAGCGCCCGCAGGAACGCGGCGTTGGTCGCCACCCCTAGGACGGCGGTGCGTCCCAGCGCCCCCACCAGCCGGGCCCGTGCGGTGTCCCGGTCGGGGCCCCAGGCGATGACCTTGGCCAGCATCGGGTCGTAGTCGGTGCCCACCACCGAGCCGACCGCCAGCGAGCTGTCGACCCGGATACCAGGACCCTCGGGTTCCACCAGCCCCAGCACCGTGCCGGCCTGCGGCAGGAAGCCGCGCGCCGGGTCCTCGGCGTAGAGCCGCGCCTCGATCGCGTGCCCGTCGAGTGACACGTCGTCCTGGTCCACCGGCAACCGCTCGCCCGCCGCCACCCGCACCTGCAGCTCGACCAGGTCCAGCCCGGTGACGCACTCGGTGACCGGGTGCTCGACCTGCAGCCGGGTGTTCATCTCGAGGAAGAAGAAGTCGCGCGGCCGGTCGGCGTCGACGATGAACTCGACGGTGCCGGCGCCGGTGTACCCGACGGCCTTGGCTGCTTCGACCGCCGCCCGGCCCATGGTGGCGCGCATGCCGGCGTCCAGCAGCGGCGACGGCGCTTCCTCGATCACCTTCTGGTGCCGGCGCTGCAGCGAGCACTCGCGCTCGCCGAGGTGGATGACGTTCCCGTGGGCGTCCCCCAGCACCTGCACCTCGATGTGCCGGGAGTTGCCGACGTAGCGCTCCACCAGCAGGGTGTCGTCGCCGAAGGAGCCGCTGGCCTCGCGGCGCGCCCCGGCGATCGCGTCGGGCAGCTCGTCGGCGGACCGGACGACCCGCATGCCCTTGCCGCCACCGCCCGCGCTCGGCTTGAGCAGCACCGGGAAGCCGACGGCGACGGCGGCGTCGGCGACCTCGGCGTCGGTCATCCCGGGCTCGGTCCGGCCCGGCACGACCGGGACGCCGGCGGCCATGACCGTCTGCTTGGCGCGGATCTTGTCGCCCATGGCCTCGATCGCGGCGACCGGCGGGCCGATGAAGGCGATCCCCGCCTTCTCGCAGGCGCGGGCGAACTCCACGTTCTCCGACAGGAACCCGTAGCCGGGGTGGATCGCCTGGGCGCCGGTGGCGACCGCGGCCTGCAGCACCCGCTCGACCGACAGGTAGCTCTGCGCGGCCGGCGCCGGCCCGATGTGCACGGCGACGTCGGCCAGCCGGGTGTGCAGCGCGCCGGCGTCGGCGTCGCTGTAGACGGCGACCGAGCGGATGCCCATCTCCCGCAGGGTGCGGATCACCCGGACCGCGATCTCCCCGCGGTTGGCGACCAGGACGGTGTCGAACATCTGGCTCACATCCGGAAGACGCCGTAGCCGACGTCCTCGAGCGGCGCGTTGGCGCAGGCGGACAGGGCGAGGCCGAGCACGGTGCGGGTCTGCGCGGGGTCGATGACGCCGTCGTCCCAGAGCCGGGCGGTGGCGTAGTAGGGGTGCCCCTGGGACTCGTACTGCTCGCGGATCGGCGCCTTGAAGGCTTCCTCGTCCTCGGCCGGCCACTCCTGCCCGCGGGCCTCGAGCCCGTCCCGGCGGACCGTCGCCAGCACCGACGCCGCCTGCTCCCCGCCCATCACCGAGATGCGGGCGTTGGGCCAGGTGAACAGGAACCGGGGCGAGTACGCCCGGCCGCACATCGAGTAGTTGCCGGCGCCGAACGAGCCGCCGATGACCACGGTCAGCTTCGGCACCCGCGCGCAGGCGACGGCGGTGACCATCTTGGCGCCGTGCTTGGCGATGCCACCGGCCTCGTAGTCGCGGCCGACCATGAAGCCGGTGATGTTCTGCAGGAACAGCAGCGGGATCTTCCGGCGGTCGCACAGCTCGATGAAGTGCGCGCCCTTGAGCGCCGACTCGGCGAAGAGCACGCCGTTGTTGGCGATGATCCCGACCGGGTGCCCGTGCAGCCGGGCGAAGCCGGTGACCAGCGTCTGCCCGTAGAGCGGCTTGAACTCGGCGAACCGGCTGCCGTCGACCAGCCGGGCGATGACCTCGCGGACGTCGTAGGGCGTGCGCGGGTCGGGCGGCACCACCTCGTAGATCGACTCCGGCGGGTGCTGCGGCTCCTCGACCGGCTCGAGGTCCCACGGCCGGGGCTCCCGCGGCCCGAGGGTGGACACGATCTGGCGGACGATCTGCAGGGCGTGCGCGTCGTCGTCGGCCAGGTGGTCGGTGACCCCGCTGACGCGGCTGTGCAGGTCTCCCCCGCCGAGCTCCTCGGCGGTGACCACCTCGCCGGTCGCGGCCTTCACCAGCGGCGGCCCACCCAGGAAGATCGTGCCCTGCTCGCGGACGATCACCGCCTCGTCGCTCATCGCGGGCACGTACGCGCCGCCGGCGGTGCAGGACCCCATCACCGCCGCGATCTGCGCGATGCCGGCCTTGGAGAGGTTCGCCTGGTTGAAGAAGATCCGGCCGAAGTGCTCGCGGTCGGGGAAGACCTCGTCCTGCATCGGGAGGAAGGCGCCGCCGGAGTCGACCAGGTAGATGCAGGGCAGCCGGTTGTGCAGGGCCACCTCCTGCGCGCGCAGGTGCTTCTTCACCGTCATCGGGTAGTAGGTGCCGCCCTTGACCGTGGCGTCGTTGGCGACCACGACGCACTCCCGGCCGGAGATGCGGCCGATGCCGGTGATGATCCCCGCCGCCGGCGCCTCGCCGTCGTAGAGGCCGTGCGCGGCCAGCGGCGACAGCTCCAGGAAGGGACTCCCCGGGTCGAGCAGCGCGTCGACCCGCTCCCGCGGCAGCAGCTTCCCGCGGGCGGTGTGCCGCTCGCGCGCCCGCTCGCCACCGCCGAGGGCCACGGCGCGCAGCTGCTCGGCGAGATCGGCGACGAGCTCCGCGTGCGCCGCGGCATTGCTCGCGGCGCCCGCCGGGTGGGCCGAGGGGGCGTGGGAGACCACCGGTGCGTCCACGGGGCAGAGGTTAACCACGGTTCACGGTGGAGGTCCACCCCAACCGCTGCAGGGTTAACCGGAGTTCACCGGCGGGCTAGCATCCGTCGCATGACGTCGGCCGGCACGGACCTGGGTGCGGACTCCCCCGCCCAGGACTCCGCGCTGCACGCCGACGCCACCCGCCCGTCCCGGCGGGAGCAGATCCTGCAAGCGGCCGCCCGGCTGTTCGCCGAACGCGGGTCCCGCGCGGTGGGAGTGGACGACGTCGGTGCGGCCGTCGGGGTGACCGGGCCGGCGATCTACCGGCACTTCGCCAGCAAGGACGCGATGCTCGCCGAGATGCTGCTGCGCATCAGCGCGCGCCTCGCCGACGGCGGCCGCGACCGGGTCGCGGCGACGGGCAGCGACCCCGCCGCCCAGCTGCGCGCGCTCATCGACTTCCAGGTCGACTTCGCGCTGGACAACCCGGCGCTGATCGTCGTGCACGACCGGGACCTCGGTTCCCTGCCCGAGGCCGAGGCCGCGCAGGTGCGCCGACTGCAGCGCCGGTACGTCGAGGTGTGGGTGGCCGTGCTGGCGCGGGTGCACCCGGGGGCCGAGGCAGCTGCCTGCCGGGCCCGCGCGCACGCCGTCTTCGGGCTGATCAACTCCACCCCGCACAGCGCCGGCCGGCTGGCCCGCCCCGCCATGGCCGAGCTCCTCCGCGCGATGGCCTGGGCGGCGGCCACCGCCTGAGGGCGCGCGCCGGTAAGGGCCTCAGCCCTCCGGGAGAGGTGGCACCGGCAGCGCGAGCCCGTCCGAGGCGACCTTGTCCACCGCCGCCGCGCCGCCCGGCCCCGGCGCACCGGACCACGCGCTCTCGACGACGGTGACGGTGGACCCCGACACCGCGCTGGCGTACTGCGCCGACCGCAACCCCGCCGGGCCGCCGTCGTAGGTGACCCCCTCGCGCAACAGGTCGTTGACGTTGCCGCTGCCGTCGCGGTCGGTGAGGGCACGCAGCTGTCGGGCCGCGGCGGCGTCGGACATGTCCACCCGCGACACCGAGACCACCACCGGCGCGCCGTCGACCTCCGCCGAGTAGAGCGCCCGGGAGAGCCCGGCGCAGTCGGTGGCGGCGAAGAACCGGGCGACCTCCCCGTAGGCGTGCCCGGCGCAGCTGTCGTCCACCTGCACGGCCTCCACGGTGTACGCGGTGCCGTCCACCTCGCGCACCTCACCGGTCGTGGGCCCCGCCGCGACGGCGTCGGACGCCGCCCCGTCGTCGCCCGCGGCGCCCTCACCCCCCGAGCCGTTGCCCAGCAGCAGCGAGGCGGCGATCGCGCAGACGGCCACCAGGGCCACCACCGCCGCGATCAGCGCGGCAGCCCGCCGGCGGTCGCCCGGCGCCCGCGCCTCGCCCCGACCGGATGCGGTGGCACCCCACGCCGGGGAGAGCGGCGGGCGCGCGGGCGGCTCGGCGGCCCGGGGCGCGGCCGGGAGCACAGCGGTGCGCGGCCCGGGCGGGGTCGCGGCGTCGTCGTCGCGCTCGGCGCGCCCCTCGTCGCCGCCCGCGGCGCCGACGGGCCCGCCGGCGGCCCGCGGCGGGGCCGGGGCACCCCCCACCTCGACGGTGTCCCGCTGCACGGTGAGGCCGGGCGCGGCGCCCGTGGGCGCCGCCGCCGCCACGGCGGCGGCGTGCGCGGAGGCCACCGAGGCGGCGACCGCACGGGCCACCGCGGTCGCGCTCAGCGGATCGCCGTCGTACGCCGCGCCGTCGGTGCCGCCGCGCGCTTCCGTGTCCGGCGTGCCCGGCGGGGTGATCGCCGGCGAGGCGGCCATCGCGGCCGGGGTCAGCAGCTCGGGCCGGCGGAGGACGTAGGGCGAGTACGGGAAGGCCTCGCCGTTGAGCTCCTCGACAGTGGGCCCCCGGCCGGGCAGCTCCAGCGCCGCGAGGGCCGCCCGCACGTCGGCGGTGGTCCACAGCCGGGGGTTGTCGACCCCGGCGTGCCGTGCGGCGCGGGCGAAAGCGAGCAGGAGGGAGCGGGGGTCCAGCGTGGCGACCAGGTCCCCCTCGCCCAGGTCGCCGTCGGCCGGCACCAGTCCGGTGATCTCGCCGACCAGGACGGTGAGGCGCGCGATCCGCCCGGGCTGCAGGCCTGCGCGCCGCAGCTTCACCGCGGTGTCCATGCCCGCCCGCATCAGCCCGTCGAGCGGCGTCGAGCCACCCCCGGCCTGGTGCAGCACCTGCTCGGGACCCTCCCCCGGGGCGGCGATCGTCCACGGACCTTCGGGCTTCGCCGTCACCACACCGGACTGCCGGAGGACCTCGACCACGCGGATGACGGCGAGGCCCTCGGGCACCAGCAGCACCGCGTCGGACTGGCGTCGGCCCAGCGGCTCGTCCACCAGCGGCAGGGAGGCCACCACGGCCGCGCGCACCGAACCACCGGTGTCCCACCGCGTGAGCTCCCCGAAGAACGCACGCTCGCCCGCCGTCTCCAGCGGCGCCGGGGTCAGGACCAGCACGTCGTCCTCCGGGCGGTCGGGTTCTGCGGTCAGGAGATCCGTCGGCTCGGTCCCGGCGCGGGGCACCGACGGCGACCCCGCGGGGCAGCCGCGACCGACGCTACGTCATCGTCGCGACCGATCCGTCGCTCTCGACGTGGCCCGGCGGGTTCAGACGGGAACGGGTTCGGCGGCAGCCGGCTCCTCCGGAACGCGCCACCGCGCCAGCCAGGAGCTGTCGGCCAGCGCGTCGACCGCCGCCCACAGCGCGCCGAACGCCACGGCCACCGGCAGCGCCGACCACCAGTTCCAGGGCGGGAGCAGGCCCATCGACTCCAGCGGGAAGGCGACGACGTAGACCGCCGCGGTGACCGCCGGACCCGCCACCCAGCCGGGGACCCGGCGGTCGGCGGCGACGTCGACGAGCAGGGCGCCCACGATCAGCACCACCGGCAGCACCGACGGCGGGAAGCCCGTCGCCACCAGCCCGAGCCACATGACGCCCCGGTAGCCGAGGTAGACGACGGCGATCACCGTCGCCGTCCAGCGCAGCGCGACGACCCGGCGGGCCACCACGAGCGCGAGCAGGCCGGCGCAGATCAGCCACGCCGGGTGCACCCACGACGGCACCGGCAGCATGAACATGGCCGGCGACTGGCCCTGCGAGGCGGCGAAGTCGAGCAGCTGCGGCTCGGCCGTCGTCCGGCCGGCGTCGTAGGCCTCCAGCGAGAGCACCCCGTACTCCTGGTGCTGGTTGGGGAAGACCACGTTCTCGACGAAGAACAGCCACAGCCCCAGCGAGACGAGGTCGCGGGTGCGCCCCGGCGCCGCGTACAGCCACCAGCCGCGCAGCGCGCCGGCCAGCATGATCGCCGTCCCGATGTAGAGCAGCGCGTGGCTGGGGCTCCAGCTGGTGATGTCCAGCCCGTTGATCCGGTGGTTGACGATGTCGACCGGGACCGCGACCAGGAAGGTGGCGGTGCCGACCTGCATCAGCCGCAGCGCACGCCCATCGACGCCGTACCCGCTGTAGCTGTGGAACAGCACCAGCACGACGACGACGACGGTGCCCACCGTGTTGAGCAGGTGTGGTGGAGCCAGGTCGTCACGCAGCCACATGAAGTGCCAGGAGACGTCCCAGGACGACCCCAGCATCTTCAGCAGGAAGGCCCCCAGCCACGCGGTGTAGATCCAGCGCAGCTCGGTCTGGGTGGTGGGCCGCCCGGGCCGCCCCGGGGTCACGTACGCCGCCCACAACCACCGCAGCAGGGCGATCGGGTGGGCCAGGCCGGCGCGGAGCGTGCCCGGCGCCTGCGGCGCGGGTGTGGCGACGGGGGCAGGTGCAGAGGACACGGGGATCTTCCTGACGGCGGGCGTTCGGGCGACCCTAGCGGTGATCCGTGCCGTTTCCGAAGCGTTCTGGTCGCGCGTCCGCGGCGCCTGGGATGCACGTGGACACGAGGGGTGATCGGGGCGGTCGGGGCACCCGGTGCGTACTGTCGGACGACGTGGCGGAGAGCGCGGGACACCTGGTCTGGATCGACTGCGAGATGACCGGGCTGGACCTCACCAAGGACAAGCTGATCGAGGTCGCGGTGCTGATCACCGACTCGGAGCTGAACGTCCTCGACCCGGGGCTGGACCTCATCATCGCCGCCGACGACGCCGACCTCGACGGCATGACCGAGTTCGTGGCCGAGATGCACGCGAAGTCGGGGCTGACCGACGCCGTCCGCGCCGCCACGCTCACCCTCGCCGAGGCCGAGCAGCAGATCCTGGCCTACGTGAAGCGGTTCGTCCCCGAAAGGCGCACCGCCCCGCTGTGCGGCAACTCGATCGGGACCGATCGCGGCTTCCTCGCCCGGGACATGCCCGAGCTCGACGACCATCTGCACTACCGGATGGTCGACGTCTCCTCGGTGAAGGAACTGGCCCGCCGCTGGTTCCCCCGCGTCTACTTCGCGCAGCCGCCCAAGGGGCTCGCCCACCGGGCGCTGGCCGACATCATCGAGTCGGTCCGGGAGCTGGCCTACTACCGGCGCACGCTCTTCGTGGCCGCACCGGGGCCCAGCGGCGATCAGGCCAAGCAGGCCGCCGACGAGGTGGTGGGTTCCTTCGCCGACCTGCTCGCGTCCGGGGACGCCGGCACCGCCTGAGGGCGGCGACTCCCCCGGCGGGTCGCCGTGGGGGCTCCGGTATCGTTGGCGCGTTCCTCCGGGCCGGTGCGCCCGGACGGATGCACGGTGGGTGTAGCTCAGCTGGTAGAGCACCAGGTTGTGATCCTGGGTGTCGCGGGTTCGAGCCCCGTCACTCACCCCACGAGAGAGGCCCTGGTCAGTTCGCTGACCAGGGCCTCTCCTCGTCTGCACCTGCGCCCCTCGTCTCACGCCGGGACGCGAGGCCGATCCGGACCCCGACGACCACGCCGACCACCGGGGGTCGGGGACCAGCCGGTGCTCGCCCGTCAGTCGTCCTTCGGCGCACCGTCCGCGAGCACGATCAACTGCCGGAGGCAGTGCTCCCGCAGCGGCTCGGGAAAGCCCTCGGCCAGGCGGTAGTACACGACGCGCCCGTGCTTCCGGTTGGCGACGAGACCCGCCGTGCGCAGCAGTCGCAGTGCGTACCCGATGGCGTCCTCGTTCGCTTCGAGCGCCAGCGCCAGATCGCCGACGCAGAGCTCCTCGACCATGTCGAGGGCGAAGAGCACGCGGGCCCGGGTGGGGTCGGCCATCAGGCTCAGCACGCTGGTCAGCTGGGCGGCCTCCTCCCGGCCGGGAAGCCGGGCGCGGGCGTGGCCGACGCGTTCAGGGTCGACCGGGTGCGCATGGTCAGGCTCGGACATCGCGAAGCACCTCCGCTGCTCTCGTACCCGTACGGCCGTGCCGGCAGCCCCGATCCGTCGGCGCCACGGGTGGACCACACCGCCATCCGGTCACGACCACGGGCGGATGTCGCCCTCGCGAAGGCGCCGGCCGACGCGGTTTACCCGCACGGCCGTACGGGCATGCGGACGGTCGCACGGCGTCGGCGTCGGCGTCGCCGCCTGCACCCCGCGGCCCTGGCGCTGCGCGCGGAGACGCTCCGACCACGGCCGGTCCCCGGTGTCACCGGCGGGTACGGAGGCGACGGCCACCGCGTGTGGGCCGTGGCCCCGAGCACGAGAGAGCGGAGACCCGACCATGGCGACGAAGCAGGAGCACGAGCACGACGAGCACGGCCAGGACGGCGGCATGTCGCATCAGACGAAGATGTACCTGCGCTTCGGGGCCATGATCCTGACCGCCATGGTCGTCATGTACTGGACCATGTTCGCCGGCACGTGGGAGTGGAGCCACGTGCGGTGGAGCGAGAGCCGCCTGTTCATGGCGCTCACCATGGGCGGCACCATGGGGCTGATCATGCTCGCCTGGATGCTCAACATGTACAAGAACGTGAAGGGCAACATCGCCATCGTGGCGGTGAGCCTCCTGCTCCTGGGCGGCGGCATCTTCCTCGACCGCAGCCAGGCCACCGTGCAGGACTCCGCGTGGATGAGCGCGATGATCCCGCACCACTCGCTGGCCATCACCCGCTCCGAGCGTGCCGACATCACCGACGTCCGCGTGTGCCAGCTGGCCGTCGAGATCATCGAGGCCCAGCAGCGGGAGATCGACGAGATGGAGTGGCTGATCCAGGACATCGAGGAGAACGGCGAGGCCGAGACCCTCGAGGAGGCCCAGGCCCGACCCGTCCCCGAGTTCCCGGCGGACGCGTTGCGCGACTGCCCGACGGGCTGAGCAGCCCGGACGCGTCCACCCGACTTCCATCGGGCCCCGTCGAGAGCACCCGCCGGACCTCGGCGACGCCGGTGCCGCCCTGCACGGCGGCACCGGCACCGGCACCGGCACCGGCACCGGCACCACCCTCGCACCCCCTCCAGGCACGGGGGCGATCCGCGGCGGAGCGGAGAGCGTCCAGGACGATTCCCGGCGCCCGCCGCGCCCGACACCCGTGTGCGAGCGCATCCCCACCCCACCTGACCGGACGGTCGGGTGACGAGGCCCCCCGTTGTGGCGAGGGACACATTCAGCTACCGTCCCGCAGCGACTGACCGCCCGGTCAGTAAATGCACACCTCACCCGAGCGACGGCGGAGCTGCCATGTCCCTCTCCACAGATGCCCACTCTCGCGCGCCCCACCGGATGACCCGCGAGGAGCGGAAGGTCCTCGCGGGCACCCTCGCCGGAACCACGATCGAGTGGTACGACTTCTTCATCTACGCGCAGGCGGCGAGCCTGGTGCTGGCCCCGCTCTTCCTGTCCCCGCTGAGCGAGGACTCCCCCGGGCTGGCCACCGTGCTCTCGCTGGCCACCATCGGCATCAGCTTCCTGTTCCGCCCGCTCGGGGCCATCGTGGCCGGACGCTTCGGCGACCGGCTCGGCCGCAAGCGGATGCTGGTCTTCACGCTGCTGCTGATGGGGACCGCCACCGCGCTGATCGGGCTGCTGCCGACGTACGAGCAGATCGGGTTCGCCGCACCGGCCATCCTGATCCTGCTGCGGATCCTGCAGGGCTTCTCCGCCGGCGGCGAGTGGGGCGGCGCGGCACTGATGTCGGTGGAGCACGCCCCGGTCGGGCGGCGCGGCCTGTTCGGCGCCTACCCGCAGGTGGGAGTGCCGGTCGGCATGATCCTCGCGACCGGCGTGCTGTGGCTGCTGTCCACGCTGACCACACCCGAGCAGTTCCAGTCCTGGGGCTGGCGCATCCCCTTCCTGCTGTCGGTCGTGCTGATCGTCATCGGTTACCTCATCCGCCGCGCCGTGGAGGAGAGCCCGGTCTTCAAGGAGATGCAGCTGCGGAAGAAGGAGTCCTCCGCACCCCTGCGCGACCTCTTCCGCCGGAACACCAGGCAGGTGGTGCTCAGCGCGCTGATCTTCATCGCCAACAACGCCGCCGGGTACCTGCTGATCGCCTTCTTCATCGCCTACGCCAGCACCACCCTGGGCATGCCGCGCGAATCCGTCCTGCTGGCCACCACCCTGGCGTCCTTCGGCTGGCTCGCCTTCACCATGTACGGCGGCATCCTGTCCGACCGGATCGGCCGGGTGCGCACGTTCCAGATCGGCTACGCCCTGGTGTTCCTCTGGATGATCCCGATGTTCCTGCTCATCGACACGGGGAACATCTGGCTCTACGGCGTCGCCCTGTTCCTGCTGACCATCGGGCTCGGGCTCTCGTACGGGCCGATGTCGGCGATGTACGCCGAGATGTTCCCGGTGGCGGTCCGCTACTCCGGCGTCTCGATCGGCTACGCCCTGGGTGCGATCCTCGGTGGCGCCTTCGCGCCGATGATCGCCGAGCTGCTCCTGCAGTCGACGGGGTGGTCGGGCTCGGTCGGCATCTACATCATGGTGCTCTGCGCCATCTCCTTCACCGCGGTGACGGTCGCCGGGGAGACGAAGGGCGCGAGCCTGCGGGTGGCCGAGGCCCACGAGGAGTACCTGCGGGCACACCCCGAGGAGGCCGCAGCCCTCGGCCTCCGGCCCTGACAGGCGGGGGCACCTCCGGCCATGACGGCACGGAGCCGGCGGTGGGGGGGGGGGGGGGGGGGGGGGGGGGGGGGGGGGGGGGGGGGGGGGGGGGGGGGGGCGGCGCCCGCCCCCCCCCCCCCCCCCCCCCCCCCCCCCCCCCCCCCCC
>NZ_JBJHAA010000028.1:0-50660 GCF_054050795.1 Blastococcus sp. SYSU DS1024 | reverse complement strand
CCAAACACAAAAAACACCAACTCGCCGCGCCGGCCCCCCGCCCCACCCGCCCCCCCCCCCCCCCCCCCCCCCCCCCCCCCCCCCCCCCCCAGGCGGGTGCAGGTGGGCGCCGGCAGGTGCAGCGCGGCCCCCAGCTCGCCCATGGTGCGCCCGCCCCCGGCGAGCGCCCGCAGCACCCGGTACCCGTCGAGCGTGCCGCCGTCCTCCGCGAGGGCGGCCGCCACGCCACCGGCCACCCGGCGCTGGGTCACCGTGAGCAGCTCCACCAGGTCGTCGGCGGCGGGCACGGCGTCGACGTCACCGCCCGGGAACATGGGGAGACCATACTTCTCCGCGTGTCCGGTGCCAGGCCTCCGCTCGACCCGTGGGAGCTGCTGCTCGCGGGGCCGCGCTCCGACGCGCTCCACGTCGGGCTGGCGGTGCCGCTGTCCGGCCCGCTCGCCCTGACCGCACCCTCCGCGCTGGACCTCGCCGGGCTGGCCGCCGACGAGCTGAACGCGGCCGGTGGTGTGGACGGCCGCGAGGTGCGGCTCGTCGCGGTCGACTCCGGGCGCGCGCCGGAGGTCGTCGCGGCCGATGCAGTGTCGCTGTTCGCGGCCGGGGCCTTCGACGTCCTCGTCGGGTTCCACACCAGCGACGTGCACCGCGCGCTCGAGCGCACCCTGCCGCCCGGTGCCCGATACGTCTTCACCCCGCCGCACGAGGGCGGGCGCCCACGGCCCGGCGTCCTGCGCACCGGCTCCTCCCCCGCGGAGCAGCACGCCGCGGCGCTCGCCTGGCTGGTCGCGCACCGCCGGGCCCGCCGCTGGGTGCTGCTCGGCACCGACTACGTGTGGCCGCGCGCGGTGCACCGGGCCGCCCATCGGGCGCTGGCCGCGGCCGGCGCCCGGGTGGTCGGCGAGGCGCTGGTCCCCTTCGGCCCTACGGACATGGGTCCGATGCTGGACCTGGTCCGCCGCACGCGGGCCGACGGCGTGCTGCTGAGCATGGTCGGGCGGGACCTGGTCACCTTCAACCGCGAATTCTCGCGCGCCGGCCTGGACCGGCGGGTGGTGCGGCTCTCCGGGGCCCTGGAGGAGAACGGCCTGTACGCCCTGGGCGGCGACGGCACCGGTGAGCTCTACGCGTGCATGCCCTCGTTCGCCTCCTCCGGTGACGGCCCCGACGAGGCGCAGCTGGACCTGCAGGAGCGGCACGCCCGGCGCTCCGGCCCGTCGGCGCCGGTCGTCTGCGCGTACGCCCGCGGGCTCTACGACGGCGTCCGGCTGGTCGTCTCCCCGGCGCGACCGGGCCGGTCGCGCCGCCGCGCACCGGCCGCCCGGCTGGCCCGCGCGGACGGGCTGGCGCTTCGCGAGATCCCGGACCGTCTCACGGCCTGAGACAGGTACTTCCACCTGGAAGGAATTGGTCCTACTCTGCTCGCGCCCCGGCACCGCACCGGGCAGAGAGACGGAGTGAACCGCCCATGAGCGAGCCCCGCACCACCACCGGCGCCCCCGACGGCGCCCCCGTCCTCGGCGGCGTGAGCCCCGTCGCCAGCGCACAGGGCGTGGAGTCCTTCGGCTACCAGCAGGAGCTCAAGCGCTCGCTCACCTTCGGCGACCTGCTGGTCTACGGCCTGGTCTTCATGGTCCCGATCGCGCCGTTCGGCATCTTCGGCGGCGTCTTCCAGGCCTCGGGCGGCATGGTCGCCCTCGCGTACGTCGTCGGCGGCCTGGCCATGGCGTTCACCGCCGCGTCCTACTCGCAGATGTCGCGGGCGTTCCCGATGGCCGGCTCGGTCTACACCTACGCCGGGCGGGGCATCGCCCAGCCGGTCGGCTTCATCGCCGGGTGGATGGTCCTGCTGGACTACCTGCTCATCCCGGGCCTGCTGTACCTGATCTCCGGGTTCGCCATGAACTCGATCGTGCCCGGCATCCCGGTCTGGATCTGGATCGTCGCCTTCGTCCTGCTGAACACGGTGGTCAACTACTTCGGCATCGAGTTCACCGCCCGCGTGAACAAGATCGTGCTGGTGGCCGAGCTCGTCGTCCTGGCGATCTTCCTCGTGGTCGGCGTCATCGCGCTGGCCGGTGGCGAGGGCGGCGGTTGGGACCTCACACCCATCTACAACAGCGACACCTTCTCCCTGGAGCTGGTGTTCGGCGCGGTCTCCATCGCGGTGCTGAGCTTCCTCGGCTTCGACGCCATCTCCACCCTCGCGGAGGAGAACCGCGACTCCGCGCGCTCCCTCGGCAAGGCGATGATCGCCGCGCTGGTGCTCGCCGGCACGCTGTTCGTCGTCCAGACCTGGGTCGCCGCGCTGCTCGTGCCGAACCCGGACACGCTGATCGCCGAGGGCGACGCCGCCGGCACCGCCTTCTACGACGCCGCCGGGGTCGCCGGTGGCGAGTGGCTGGCCACGCTGACCGCCATCGCCACCGCCATCGCCTGGGGCTTCGCCAACTCGCTGGTCGCCCAGGCCGCCACCTCGCGGCTGCTCTTCGCCATGGCCCGCGACCGCCAGCTGCCCGGCTTCCTGGCCAGCGTCCACCCCGTCCGGCGCGTGCCGGTCAACGCCACGCTGCTGGTGGCGGTCATCTCCCTGGTCCTCGGCGTCTACATGAGCACCCGCGACGACGGCATCACGCTGCTCTCCACGCTGGTCAACTTCGGCGCCCTGTCGGCGTTCCTGCTGCTGCACGTCTCGGTGGTCGTGCACTACATCGGCCGGCTCCGCAGCCGGAACTGGTGGCTGCACCTCGTCGTGCCGGTCGTCGGCTTCGCGATCCTGGCCTACGTGGTCTACAACGCGCAGGTGGCGGCGCAGGAGCTCGGCTTCGTGTGGTTCGCCGTCGGCCTCGTGCTGCTGGTGGTCCTGCTGGCCACCGGCCGCCGGCCCGAGCTGCGGACGGAGGAGAAGCTGTGAGCCTGGAAGTCGTCTCCCTGACGCCGACCCCCGACCAGTACCGGTACCTCTTCGGCGGGGCGCCCGAGCCGCTGGTTCGGGTGCGGCCGGGCACCGTGGTCGAGCTGACCACCGAGGACTGCTTCGGCGGCCGGGTGACCAGCACCGACGACCTGCCCAGCCGGGCCTGCGACTTCTCACAGCTCAACCCGGTCACCGGCCCGATCCACGTGGAGGGTGCCGAGCCCGGCGACACCGTCGCCGTCCACTTCGTGGAGATCGCACCGGCCCGCGACTGGGCGGTGTCCACGACGTTCCCGCACTTCGGGGCGCTCACCGCCACCCACAGCACGGCGATGCTGCACGACCCGCTCGAGGAGGTCGTGTGGGTCTACGAGGTCGACCGGGAGCGGGGCACCTGCCTGTTCCGCCCGCGCCGCGGCGGCCCGGAGGTCGAGCTCCCGCTCGACCCGATGCACGGCACCGTCGGCGTCGCCCCGGCCGGCGGTGAGGTGTTCGCCACGATCACCCCGGGCGCGCACGGCGGGAACATGGACACCCCCGAGCTGCGCGCGGGGACGACGGCGTACTTCGGCGTCAACGTGCCCGGCGCGCAGCTGGCCATCGGTGACGGTCACTGCCGCCAGGGCGAGGGCGAGGTCTGCGGCACCGCGGTGGAGGCGGCCATGCGCACCGTGGTCGTCGTCGACCTGATCAAGGGCGCCGCCACGCCGTGGCCGCGGCTGGAGACCGACGAGTTCCTGATGTCCACCGGCTCGGCACGCCCGCTGGAGGACGCCTACCGGGTGAGCCAGCACGACCTGGTCACCTGGGCCGCCGAGCTCACCGGCTGGGACACCCTCGACGCCTACCAGCTGGTCAGCCAGGCCGGCCTCGCCCCGGCCGGCAACGTCGTGGACACCAACTACACGATGGTCGCCAAGCTGGCCAAGCGGTACCTGGGCCGCGAGGGCGTCGTCGCCGCCGACGGCGTCCACGACCGGCTGCGGCAGACGGGGGCGGCCTACCTCGCGCAGCGCTGAGGCCCGCCGTCACAGGATCGTCGGGTCGACCGCCGTTGGCCCGCCGGCACGGCGGGTACCGGTTCCGGCCATGGACCGGGTCGCCGAGCAGCACCGCCCCGCCCGCCCGCGCACCGAGGCCGCCGACGGCGTGGGCCGGTTCGGCGTCCGCGCCCTCCTGGGGTGGGCCGCGCTGCTGGCCGGAGCCGTGCCGTTCCTGCTGCTCCTGCTGCTGGTGCAGCAGGAGTGGTCGCCGCTGGCTGCGCTGGACGGAGACGTGGCCGCCGACCTCAACGCGGTGGTGAGCGACTCCCCCGCGCTGGTCAGCGTGCTGCGGGTGGTCACCGACCTCGGCGGGAACGCCGCGGTGATCCTGCTGTTCGCGCTGACCACCGTCTTCCTGCTGATCCGGGGTCAGCGCCGGCTGGCCGCCTTCGTCGTGGCAACGGGCGTCGGGATGGCGATCCTGGTGCCGCTGACCAAGGCGCTCATCGGCCGCGCGCGGCCGGTCGTGGAGAGCCCGGTCAGCGAGCTGCCCTCCAACGCCAGTTACCCCAGCGGCCACGCGACGCTCTCGCTGGTGACCTTCGGGATGCTGGCGCTGCTCGTCCTGCCCGCCGTGCGTCGCCGCGCCCGGCCCTGGGTCGTCGCCGCGGCGTTGCTGCTGGCCCTCGCCGTGGGCTTCACCCGGCTGGCCCTCGGCGTCCACTTCGTCACCGACGTCCTCGCCGGCTGGTTCCTGGGGGCGGGGCTGCTGGCGGTCACGACGGCGGCCTTCCGCGGCTGGCAGCACGACCACCGCCGGCCGACGGGGGCGTCGCCGGGCCCCCTCGACGTCGACCCCCACGACGTGCCGCGCCTGGCCCCCTCCCGCCAGCCCGCGCTACCGGACGGTCGCCGCACGGTGCTCCGCCTGCTGGGCGCCGCGGCTGCGCTCTCCGTCGTGCTCGTCGCACTCGGGCTGCTGGTCACCGCGGTGCTCGGCGACAGCACCCTCGGCCGGTTCGACCGGGAGGCCGCACGCGCCGTCGTCGAGCTGCGCACACCGACGCTGACCGACGTCGCCACCACGGTCGAGAGGCTGTCGGGGACCGCCATGATCATCGCGGTCCCCCTGACCCTCGCCACCGTGGCCCTCGCGGTCACCGGGAGCTGGCGGCCGGTGCTCTTCGTCCTCGTCACCGTGCTCGGGGAGCTCGGCATCTACTTCGTCGTCTCGCGGACCGTGGACCGGGCGCGGCCGCCCGTGGCGGACCTGACGTCCGGCCTGCCGACGGCGGCCAGTTGGCCGTCGGGCCACGTGTCCGCGGCGGTGGCGCTCTACGGCGCGCTGGCCGCGCTGGTGATCACCCTCGGCCGCAGCCGGTGGCGGTGGGCGGTGCTCGCCGTGCCCGTCCTGGTGGCGCCGGCCGTCGCGCTGGCCCGCATCTACACCGCGGCGCACTACCCGACCGATGTGCTCGCCGGGCTGGTCCTCGGCACCGTGTGGGTGCTGGTGTGCGCCCGCCTGCTCCTGCGCGGGACGGCCGACCAGGTGCGCTACCCCCGGCCCCGGGTGGCCGGGGAGCCGGCGGACCGGCCGGTCGCCCGCACGGCACCGCGAGACGGCTCGAGCCTGTCGCGCCCCGGTGCGGGGTAGCGCCGTCCACCACGCCGGGCATCCACGTCGGGGCCTCCCGCACCCGGTCGCCCTGGTCCGGCCCCGCAGTCGTCCGGCGACGCCGAGGACCGGTTGTGCACGACCGGATCGTCATCACATCGACACACCGGTCCCGGCCGGCCCGGGTACTGCTGCCACATGACCGACGTGACCTCCTTCGACGGCACCCGACTGGCCCTCCACTCCTGGGGAGCCGAGGACGCCCCCCTCCTGGTCCTCGTGCACGGGTTGGGGATGTCCACCGACTCCTGGGGAGAGGTGCCCGAGCGGCTCGCCGCGCGCTACCGCGTCGTCGGGTACGACCTGCGCGGGCACGCCCAGAGCGGGGACGCGCGCTCGGGGAGCTACCACCTCGCCGCGCACGCCCAGGACCTCTCGGCGGTGCTCGGCGCCGTGGTGCCCGCGGGGCGCTCCGCGATCGTCGTGGCCCACAGCCTCGGTGGCGGGATCGTGCTGGCCCACGTCGACGGCTCCGGTGACGAACGGATCGGCGGTGCGGTGTTCGTCGGCTCGGGTGGCTCGGGCGTCACCGCTCCCGGGTTCCCGGCGCGGAGCCTCCCCCCGTGGGCGCGGGCCCGGCTCCGCTCCTCCTGGTTCTCGCTGCTGCGCACCGGCGCGCGGCTGGGCCGGCGGATCCGGCCGGTGCGCACCGTGTCCGACCGGGCGATACGCCGCTTCGCCTTCGCGCCGGGCGAGCCGGTCGAGCTCGTCGAGCGGGTCCGCGACGACTTCCTGAGCACCCGGCCGCTCGCGCTGGCCGGCACCACCCTGGCCAGCCTCTCCCACGACGGCGTGGAGCTGGCGCCGGCCCTGCGGGTGCCCACGCTCCTGCTGCACGGCAGCCGCGACCCCGAGGTCCCCCGCCAGGAGATCGACCAGCTGCTGTCCGGGCTGCCCGACGGCGAGCTGGTCACGGTCCCCGGCGCCGGCCACATGCTGCCCCTGACCGATCCCGACGTCGTCGTCGACCAGGTCTCCCGGTGGGTCGAGCGGGTCACCGGCCGCGGGAACGCGGCTGCTCAGCCGTCGACGACGACCTCGATCACCGGGTGACCGGCGGCGCCGTCCGGCGCCACCGGGGTCCGCCGGTCGGTCTGCACCTCACCGCCTCCGTCGGTCGCCCGGGCGGCGATGCGGTGCCGGCCGGGCGTCGCGTCCCACGGCAGGTGCCACTGCCGCCAGCAGTCGACGTCGAGCGACTCGGCGAGCTCGGCCTGCTGCCACGCCCCGTCGTCGATCCGGACCTCGACCCGCTCGATTCCCCGGGTCGGCGCCCAGGCGACACCGGCGATCGGCCGCCGCCCGGGCCCGACCGCGACACCGGACCGCGGCACATCGATGCGCGCCTGCGTCTTGATCGGCCCCTCCTTGGCCCAGCCGCGGGGGATCCAGTAGCCGTCCACGTCCCAGTCGGTGAGCTCGATGGCCGAGAGCCACTTCGTCGCCGACACGTAGCCGTAGAGGCCCGGCACCACGAGCCGGGCGGGGAAGCCGTGCTCGGCCGGCAGCGGCTCGCCGTTCATGGCGACGGCGACCATGGCCTCGGCCACGTCGAGGGCGGTGCGCACCGGGAAGCCCGCGGTGAAACCGTCGACCGAGCGGCCGACGAGCTGGGTGGCCCCCGCGTGCGGGCCGGCCCGGTCCAGCAGCGCCCGGAGCGGAACGCCCTGCCAGCGGGCGTTGCCGACCAGGTCTCCGCCCACCTCGTTGGAGACGCAGACGAGCGTCACGTCGGCCTCGATCTGCGGCAGTTCCAGCAGCTCCGCGTAGGTCAGGCTGAACGGCTCGTCCACCATCCCGCGGATCTCCAGCCGCCAGTCGCCGGGGTCGACGGTGGGCACGCGCAGCGCCGTGTCGATCCGGTAGAACTCCGCGTTCGGGGTGAACAGCGGGGTGAGCCCCGGGATCTCCAGGTCCGCCGCGGCGGGCACCGGTCCGGCCGGCCGCGCCGGCACGGGCAGCCGGATGGCGGCGCGCAGGCTGTCGAGGCGCTCGCGACCGGACAGCAGGAATCCCCCGACCCCGGCGAGGACGCCGAGCAGGGTGGCCCCGCCGGTGACGGCCAGGAAGCGACGGCGGTCGACCGGGCCGAGGACCGGCGTGCCGTCGGCACCGGTCGGCGGCGCCGCGGGCAGTGCGCGGCTGGGCAGCGCCCGCACCAGCAGGTGCAGCACGGCGATGCCGGCGGCGGCGCCGATCGCGCCGACGAGCACGCTGAGGACCACCGGGCTGCGGTCGTCGGCGAGTGCGGCCACGACGCCCAGGGCCGCGAACAGCGCGATACCGCCGGCGGCCGGGACGAACCGCCGACGGGCGAGCAGCCCCAGGCCCGCCCCGAGGAGTGCCGACAGGACCAGGATGCCGCCGATCAGCACCGGTTTGTCCGCCGTGCCGAGGGTCGCGATGGCCCACTGCTCCAGCCCTCCGGGCACGCTGTCCACGACCGCGTCCCCGACGGCGATGACCAGGGACGGGGCGCGCGGGACCAGTCCGGCGACGAGCTCGGCGACCCCGAGGGCCACCGCCACCGCCCCGATGCCGGCCAGCGCGCCGCTACCCCGGTCACCTTGGCGCGACGGTCCCGTCCGGCCCTGCGTCGAGGGCATCTCCTCCGGCATCCCCTCACGGTGTCCGGATCCGACGGTCCCGATACCGCCGGCCCCGAGACGTCCCGGGAACGTCATGCGGTGGACCGGGCGTCAGGGACGGCGACCGGCGAGCCCGATCGCTCCCCAGCCCCGCAACGGCCGGCCGACGACGTCGGACGCCACCTCCAGGGCCCGCCTCCGCAGGCCTCGCGCGCGCCACTGCTCCGCGTCGACGCGCTCGCTGCGGTCCACGTCCTCGTCGAAGTGCGCGTCCAGCAGAGCGGCCACCGCCGGATCGTCGGCCACCAGGCACACCTGCTCGTTCAGCGCGAGCGACCGGGTGTCGAGGTTGGCCGTGCCCAGCATCGCGACCGCGCCGTCGACCGTGACGACCTTCGCGTGCAGCAGCGACGGCTGGTACCGCCAGATCTCCACCCCGGCGTCGAGCAGCGGCTGGAAGTCCAGCTCGCCCTGCAGGTGCACCGACGACCGCTCGACGCGCGGTCCGGCGACCAGCACCTGCACCTGCACGCCGCGCTCGGCGGTGGCGACCACCAGTTCGCGGAGCCAGCGCGGCAGCCGGATGTAGGGAGTGGTGACGCGGACGCGGTTGCGCGCCGACCGCAGCAGCGCGGCGACGGCCACGGCGGCGTCGCTCCAGCCCGGCTGGGACGGCGGCCGGACGACCTGGACGGCCGTGCCGCCCGCCGGGGCGAGTTCGGGGAACCGGTCGTCGTCGGACACCAGCCCTCCGGGGAGCCGGACCTGGGCCTGCATCCACGTCTGGAGGAACGCCGACCGCAGCCCCGCGACCGCGGGGCCCTCGACACGGACGGCGGTGTCCCGCCAGCTCCCCGGGTGCCGGCCGTCCCCCGTCCACGCCGTGTCCACCCCGGTCCCCCCGGTGAACGCCACCGTCTCGTCGCAGAGCAGCACCCGCCGGTGCGTGCGCAGGTTGAAGACGCTGAAGCGCGCGGTGTGGAGCGGCCGGTAGAAGAAGACCGTGCACCCGGCCTCCCGCAGCACCCGGAGGTCGGCCCGGTCGATCTCCTTGGCCCCGTACCCGTCGAGCATGATCCGCACCCGGACGCCGTCCCTCGCCCGGTCGGCGAGCGCCCCGGCCATCTGGTGGGAGATCTCACCGCCGCGCCAGGCGAACCACAGCAGGTCGACGGTCCGCCGCGCCGCGGCGATGGCTGCCAGCAGCGCCGGGAAGGTCTCGTCGCCGTCCTTGAGGATGTCGACCCGGTTGCCCTCGGTGAACGGAACGCCGACCAGCGCCTCGATCACCCGCCTGGGTCTCGCCTCCGTGGCCGGCCAGCCGACCCGGTCGTCCCGCTCCTCCGATCGCACCCCGATCGGGGCCACCCCGTCCACCGCGCGTCGGGCAGGCACGCAACGCTCCTCTCGATCGGCACGTCGGTCGTCGACGGGATGTCCGGGAACGCTGCGGCTGAACCACGATGCCGAGGACCGTCGACGGAGCGGCACCGTCGGCCGCGGCGCGCGCCGGGCCGCCACCGGGGGGAGCTACCAGCGCCCCGCCGCGACGGCGACCGCGTCGAGGTGCTGCGGGAGCAGCGGCGCAACGACCGATCGTCGATCTCGCCCGGCCGGCAGCGCCTCGGTGGCCGAAGATGCGCACGTGCCCAGCGCCCGGTGCCGGCCGAGAACCGCGGGACGGGCACCCATGATCGGAGGACGCACGGTGCGGACGGGATGGCTTCGGTGAGACGGTGGTCGAGACGAGGGTCGAGCGAGGTGCCGGAGAACCCTCCCGGTGCCCCCGCGGCCCCGGCCGACGCGTCGGCGGGCGGCGGCCGCGTCCCTGCCGCGCTGCCGATCGCACCGGCGTGGGCGGTGCGGACCCTCGTCGTCAGCGCCGCCCTGCTGGCGCTGGCCGGTATCGGCTGGCTGCTGTTCTGGTTCCTCCTGCGGCTGCCGCTGCTGACGGTGGCCATCGCCGTCGCGCTGCTGCTGACCGCCATCGTGGAGCCCATCGCGCGGTGGCTCTGCCGGGGGCTCCCCCGAGCGCTCGCCGCGCTGCTGTCGGTCCTGTTCCTGCTGGGCGTCCTGGCCGGCGTCGGCTTCCTCATCGGGTTCCGGGCGGCGGACCAGCTGCGGAACCTCACCCGGCCGCTGGCCGCGGGGATCGACCGCATCCGGGTCTGGCTGATCGAAGGGCCGCTGGGCCTGGATCCCCAGCAGGTCACCGAGGCGCGCAACGCCGTGGTGGACCGCATCTACGAGCTCGCGCCCGAACCGACGGCCGCGGCCGGCATGGCGCTCTACGGACTGGCCGCCGTCCTCCTGGTGCTCTTCCTGACATTCTTCCTGCTCAAGGACGGCGCATCGATGTGGGCCTGGGCGCTCCGGCTCAGCCCCGATCGACGGCGCGCCCAGATCGACGGCGCCGGGCGCTCGGCGTGGGCGGTGCTGTCGCAGTACGTGCGCGGGATCATCATCGTGGCGCTCATCGACGCGGTGGGCATCGGTGCCGCGCTGCTCATCCTGGGCGTCCCGCTGTGGGCGTCCCTCACGCTGCTGACCTTCATCGGCGCCTTCGTCCCGCTGTTCGGGGCGACGGTGAGCGGGGCCGTGGCGGTGCTCGTCACCCTCGTGACCAACGGCTTCACCGACGCCGTCATCGTGCTGATCGCCGTCCTGGTGGTGCAGCAGGTCGAGGGGAACATCCTGCAACCGATCATCGTGGGGCGGACGCTCCGGCTGCACCCCGCCGTCATCCTCGTCGCGGTGACCGCGGGCACGCTGCTGTGGGGGCTGTCCGGTGCGCTGCTGGCCGTTCCGCTGGTGGCCGTCGCCTACCGGGTCCTCGGGTACCTGCGCGAGCACCCGGTGGCACCCCCGCCTCCCGCCCCGGTCGTCCTCCCCCGGCAGCCGGCGCCGGGTGCGCCGGGCGCTCCCTGACCTCCCCGGCCGGCGACGGGCGGTTCAGCCGGCGGGCTGCTGCACGGCCTCGACGTCCCGCGCCGCGATGGCGATCTGCCCCCCGAGGTCGGTGAAGAAGGCCTCGGGGTCGTCGACCAGCACGTCGGCGGCGATGCCGAAGATGGCCTCGAAGTCCTCCGGGGACACCCGGCCGACCGTGCCGGTCACCCGCTGGACGTCTCCGACCTCCAGGTCGCCCGGCGGGGTCGCCGTGATCACGCCGACGGTGTTCCCCTCCCCGTCGGCGAGCCGGAAGGCCGCGCCCACCTCGGTGACCGCGACGACGTCCGAGACCTCGGCCACCACGGTGACGTCCCGGCCGATCAGCGCTCCGGGGTCCTGGAACACGCCGGCGGGGTCCTCGACCGGCCGCGGCGACGCCTCCCCTCCCGACGTCGCGCCGTCGCCGGGCTCCGCGCCGTCGTCGGACGGTGGCGCACTCGGCTCGGACGACGGGCGCGACCGCGCCTCCAGCTCGCTGACGCGCTCGCGGAGCGCGGCGATGTCGTCGCGCAACTCCTCCAGCTCCTCGGCGGCTGCCGGGTCGGTCGACGGCCCCGGCGCGTCGTCCCCGCAGGCGGTCAGGCCCCCCAGCGTCAGGGCGAGGACCAGCACGGTCCCGCGGACGGCCGCGCTCCTCCCGGGTCGCGTGCCCTGATGGCTGCGCATGCCTCCTCCTTCCCCCGGCCGGAGTGCCACGACCCCGCTCGGACCGACTGCCGATCACCCTCCAGCCTGCACCCCCGGAGCGGACGGGGCCCAGCGTCCGTTACCCGTTCGACACGGTGCCCGGAGGGCGGCGGCGCAGGCGGAGGCCTCGCGACGACCGTGCTCCTTGTGCCAGGCTCGAGGCATGGCACGACGGGGCGCGAGTCAGCTGGTCGAGGAGCTCGGAACCCTCCTCCTGGGCGCTCCGCTCCCCCTGTCGGTGCGCTGCTGGGACGGCTCCGAGACCGTCGTCGACGGAGCACCCACCCTGGTCGTGCGCCACCGCCGTGCCCTGCGCCGCCTCGTCTACGCGCCGGGCGAGCTCGGGCTCGCCCGGGCCTACGTCAGCGGCGACCTCGACGTCGAGGGCGACCTCTACGCCGTGCTGAGCTTCCCCGACGACCTGCCCTCGCGGCCGGACCTGCGGCTCGACCGGCGGGCGCTGGCCCGGTCGGCCGGCCCCCTGCTCCGGCTCGGCGTCCTGGGGCCGCCGCCCGCGCCACCCGCGGAGGAGTCCCGCGTGCGCGGGGTCCGTCACTCGCTGTCGCGCGACCGGCGGGCGATCAGCCACCACTACGACGTCGGCAACGACTTCTACCGGCTGCTGCTGGGCCCGTCGCTGGTCTACAGCTGCGCCTACTTCCCCGAGCCCGGTGCGACGCTGGAGGAGGCGCAGGAGGCGAAGCTCGACCTGGTCTGCCGCAAGCTCGGGCTCGAGCCGGGCATGCGGATGCTCGACGTCGGCTGCGGCTGGGGCTCCCTCGCCCGGCACGCGGCGTCCCGCTACGGCGTCTCGGTGGTCGCCGTGACCATCTCCGAGGCGCAGGCCGACCTGGCCCGCCGGCGGATCGCCGACGCCGGGCTCGCCGACCGCGTCGAGGTCCGGCTGCAGGACTACCGCGAGGTCACCGACGGACCGTTCGACGCGATCGCCTCCGTCGGGATGGCCGAGCACGTGGGCCACGCCCAGCTGCCGGCGTACGCGTCCCTGCTGCACGAGCTGCTGCGCCCCGGCGGCCGGCTGCTCAACCACGCGATCGCGCGCGGCCCCGCGGCCGGCCCCGACCGCCCCGACCCGGGCTCGTTCCTCACGCGGTACGTCTTCCCCGACGGGGAGCTCCAGCCGCTGGCCACGCACGTCCAGGTCCTGGAGGAGGCCGGCTTCGAGGTCCGAGACGTCGAGGCGCTCCGCAGGCACTACGCGCTGACCTGCCGGGCCTGGGTGCGCAACCTCGAGGACCACTGGGACGAGGCCGTCCGGCTCTCCTCCCCCGGCCGGGCCCGGGTGTGGCGGCTGTACCTCGCGGGATCGGCGCTGGCCTTCGAACGGCACCGCGTCGGGGTCAACCAGGTGCTGGCGGTGAAACCGGGCGGGGACGACCGGCTCCCGCTGCGCCGCCCGGACTGGGCCGGGGCCGGCGTGCCGGGTGCCGGCTCGTGACCGGGCGATACCGCGCGCCGACCAACCCTGCGGCCCTGGACTCGCGTGCGAGGGGACGGTCCCGGCCGGTCGACGGGGACGCGGCACGCACCACGACCCGAGCCGCCCGTAGCGTGAGGGCATGAGTCGCGCGCACCCTGAGCTCCGCCTCCCCCCTCCGCTGCCCGAGGGGGGCCTGCGGGTCGTGGCCCTGGGCGGTCTCGGGGAGATCGGTCGCAACATGACCGTGCTCGAGCACGCGGGCCGGCTGCTGATCGTCGACTGCGGAGTGCTGTTCCCCGAGGAGCACCAGCCCGGGGTCGACGTGATCCTCCCCGACTTCACCGCCATCCGCGACCGCCTCGACGAGGTGGAGGCGATCGTGCTGACCCACGGGCACGAGGACCACATCGGCGGTGTCCCCTACCTGCTGCGCGAACGCCCCGACATCCCCCTGGTCGGCTCGCGCCTCACCCTGGCGTTCATCGAGGCCAAGCTGAAGGAGCACCGGATTCGGCCGGTGACCCGCCAGGTGCGCGAGGGCGACCGGGTCTCGTTCGGGCCCTTCGACTGCGAGTTCGTCGCCGTCAACCACTCCATCCCGGACAGCCTCGCGGTGGCGGTCCGCACCGGCGCCGGCCTGGTCCTGCACACCGGCGACTTCAAGATGGACCAGTTCCCCCTCGACCGGCGGATCACCGACCTGCGCGCGTTCGCCCGGCTCGGCGAGGAGGGCGTGGACCTCTTCCTCACCGACTCCACCAACGCCGACGTGCCGGGCTTCACGACGTCCGAGGCGGAGCTCACCCCGGCGATGGAGACGGTGTTCCGGACCGCGCCCCGGCGGGTCATCGTCTCCAGCTTCGCCAGCCACGTGCACCGCATCCAGCAGGTCCTGGACGCCGCCCACGCCCACGGCCGCAAGGTCGCCTTCGTCGGCCGCTCCATGGTGCGCAACATGGGCATCGCCAAGGACCTCGGCTACCTCACCGTGCCGCCCGGCCTGCTGGTCGACATGAAGGAGCTCGAGAAGCTCCCCCCGGAGAAGGTGTGCCTCGTCTGCACCGGGTCGCAGGGCGAGCCGATGGCGGCGCTGTCCCGCATGGCCAACCGCGACCACGTCATCCGCATCACCGAGGGCGACACGGTGCTGCTGGCCAGCTCGCTCATCCCCGGCAACGAGAACGCCGTCTACCGCGTCATCAACGAGCTCACCCGGTGGGGCGCCAACGTCGTGCACAAGGGCAACGCCAAGGTGCACGTCTCCGGGCACGCCAGCGCGGGCGAGCTCTCCTACGTCTACAACCTCGTGCGACCGCGCAACGTCATGCCGGTGCACGGTGAGTGGCGGCACCTCAAGGCCAACGCCGACATCGCGGTACGGACCGGGGTCCACCCCCGCGGCGTGGTCATCGCCGAGGACGGCGTCGCCGTCGACCTGCTCGACGGCAAGGTGCGCATCACCGGGAAGGTGCCCGCCGGCAACGTCTACGTCGACGGCGCCACCGTCGGCGGCGCCACGGAGGCCCATCTGCGCGACCGGCGCACGCTGGCCCAGGAAGGGGTCATCACCGTCGTGGCCATCGTGGACGCCGACACCGGCGCGCTGGCCGAGGAGCCGGACTTCCTGGCGCGCGGGTTCGTGCACGACGAAACGACGTTCGACGAGGTCGTGCCCCTGATCGAGAAGGCGCTGGCGAAGGCCGCCGAGGAGGGTGTCGGCGGAGCCGTGCAGCTCGAACAGCTGATCGCCCGGGCCGTCGGCCGGTGGGCGGACCGGAGCTACCGGCGCAGCCCGCT
The DNA here is from genome assembly GCF_054050795.1 of Blastococcus sp. SYSU DS1024. Lineage (NCBI taxonomy): Bacteria > Bacillati > Actinomycetota > Actinomycetes > Geodermatophilales > Geodermatophilaceae > Blastococcus > Blastococcus sp. SYSU DS1024. The sequence continues at coordinate 35,623 of NZ_JBJHAA010000028.1, read as the reverse complement.
GATCATCCCGATCGTCATCGACGCCTGAGCGGAACGTCCGGCCCGGCGTCAGGACACGGAGTCCACGGAATGGCAGACCAGGGGCGCCCGCACCCGGATGTCATGCCGGCGCGCTGGGAGGACCGGGTCCTCGGGCTGCTGCTCGGGGGCGCCGTCGGCGACGCCCTCGGTGCCCGGTTCGAAGGCTCCGCTCGGGTGCCGCCCGACGAGCTCCACCGGTCGCTCACCTCGGACGGGATGCTGCGCTGGACCGACGACACGGCCCTGCAGGTGGCGCTCGCCGATCACCTCGCCGATCTCGGTGCGGACGACCTCGACCAGGACGCCCTGGCGCTGAGCTTCGCCCGGACCTGGGAACGGGAACCATGGCGTGGGTACGGGGCCAACCCGCCGCGGATCTTCGCCGCCGCGCTGGCCGGTCGGGACTGGCGCTCGGTGGCTCGGGACTCGTTCGACGGCTCCGGCTCCCTGGGCAACGGCGGCGCCATGCGGGCCGCGCCGGTGGGCACGCTGAGCGGCGGGCCCGAGCGGGTGGCGGAGGTGGCGAGGCGGAGCGCGGAGATCACCCACGCCCATCCCGTCGGCCAGGACGGCGCCGTCGCGATCGCGGTCACGGTCGGCCACCTGCTCGGGACTCCTCCGGGGGCGCCACCGCCGGTCGACGCAGTGCTGGCGGCGTGCCGCCGGCACCTCTCGACCGCTCAGCTCGAGCGCGCCGTGGCCGCGGTCGCATCGGCCGCCCGGTCGGCCCTTCCCGAGGAGGCGGCGGCGACGACCGGGAACGGCATCACCGCGCACGAGGCGGTGGGGGCCGCCCTGTGCGCCGCACTCCCCCGGCTCGAGGACCCCGTGGCTGCCGTGGTCTTCGCCGTGCGGATGGGCGGGGACACCGACACCGTCGCGGCGATGGCCGGATCGATCGCCGGCGCCTTCGCCGGCGCGCGGGCGATACCGGAGCACCTGCTCGCCCGGCTGGAGGACCGGGAACGGATCGAGTCGGTGGCCCACCGCCTGGCCGCGGGCTCCGGCCGGCCGAGCCCCTAGTCCGGCAGCGCGATCGGGCCGAGCTCGGCGAACACGTCGCCGGGGCCCGGATTCTGCGCGTGAGTGCCGCCGCCGAAGTGCCGGATGATGCCCCAGACCGCGTTGAGGGAGGTCTGCACGGCGCCCTCGACCCAGGCCGGCGTCCACGACACGTCGTCCCCTGCCAGGAAGATCCCCCGCTGCTCGGGCGGGAAGTCGTCCTGCACGAAGTGCGAGTACATCCGCTGGTTGTACCGGTAGTGCCCGGGCAGGGCGCCCTTGAAGGCACCCAGGAAGTTCTCGTCCGCCTCCCACGAGACGGTGATGGGGTCACCGATGATGTGCTGCGCGATGTCGACGTCGGGGTAGATCTTCTTCAGCGCGCCGAGCGCGAGGCGCACGCGCTGGTCCACCGGGTAGGGCAGCATCTTCAGCGCGTCGCTCATCCACGAGTACGTCAGGCAGATGACGCCGGGCCGGTCGTCGCCGTGGTCGAACAGGTAGGTGCCGCGGGTCAGCCGGTCCGTGAGCGTCATGCTCATGACGTCGCGGCCGGTCCTCGGGTCCTTGTCCTTCCAGAACGGCCGGTCGACCATCACGAAGGTCTTCGACGACTGCATGTACCGGGTGCGGTCCAGCGCCGTCCACATCTTCTGCGAGAAGAGGCTCTCGTCGCAGTCGATCTGCGTCGTCAGCAGCCAGCTCTGGCAGGTGACGAGCACCGCGGGGTAGCGGCGGACGTGGCCCCAGGCGTCCGTCACGGCGAAGCTCCCGTCCGCGTCCCGGGCGATGGCGGCGACCCCGGCGCGCGGCCCACCGGAGTGCAGCTTCGCCAGCGTCGTCCCGGCCGGCCAGTGGGCGAGCTGGGACGGCGCGTGGTTCCACAGTCCCCACGGCACCTGCTCCACGCCGCCCACGACGAAGCGCTGGTCCTCGTCGCAGTTGGTCATCACGACGCGGAAGATCTCGAGCATCGAGTTCGGGAAGTCGGAGTCCCACCCGCCGGTGCCGAAACCCACCTGGCCGAAGACCTCCCGGTGGTGGAACGACAGCCGGGAGAACGCCTCCGAGCTCGCGATGAAGTCGTAGAAGGTGCGGTCGTCCCACAACGGGACGAGCTCGTCCCACAGCGACTTCAGCTTCTTCACGTCGCGCGCCCGGATCGCGTCCTGGATCTCGGAGAACCCCACGGTCCCGAGGGCGTCGGCCCACGCCGCCGCGACCTCCTGGAACAGCGGCGGCAGCGCCTCGGACGACTCGGCGTAGTGGGTCTCGCCCTCGATGTCGATCACCGTGCTGCCCGACGCCGGCGTCAGCGGGTTGGGGAACGGCCTCGTCTCCAGGCCGAGCAGGTCGACGTAGCGGTAGAAGGCGGTCGACGACACGGGGAACCGCATGCCGCCCAGCTCGGCGACGATCTCCTCCGGCGCGCCCTCGAACCGCGCCGACCGCAGCCGGCCACCCATCTGCGAGGCCTCGTAGAGCACCGGCTTGAGGCCGAGCTTCATGAGCTCGTAGGCGGCGACCAGGCCGGAGATGCCCGCACCGACGATCGCCACCTCCTCGCCGAGCCGCTCGGGTGGGATCTCGCCGAGGCCCGACGGGTGGGTGATCCAGTCGTCGAACGCGAACGGGAAGTCCGGGCCGAAGATCGTGACCGGCGGCCGGTCCTCGTCGTGGACGGTCTCGCGATCCGGACCGATCGTCATCGCCTCCTCCCTCCCGGCCGGCACCAGCTGCCCGCGGCGCGGTGTCGCACCCTACGGGGACGGCGGGAACCGGTCCGCCGCTCCGGCGTCCTCACGCGAGCAGGGCCGCCATCCGCTCGCGGAGCGCGGTCGCGGCCGAGTAGGGGCGCACCATCACGGTCAGCTCGGTGAGCACGCCGTCGCGGCCGCGCAGGATGTCCACGCCCTGGAGGACGCGGTCGCCGACCCTGGTGTCGAAGGCGAGGACGTGCCCGCCGTCGCCGGCGTAGGACGCGGTGTAGCGGAAGTCCTCGAAGACCGACATCACGCCGGTGAGGATCGCGCGCAGCGCCCCGATGCCGCGGTAGGGCTCGTGGACGATCGGCGACAGGAAGACGCAGTCGTCGGCGAACAGCCGCACCGCGGCGTCGACGTCACGGCTCTCGACCGCCGCCCGGAAGGCGGCGAAGGGGTCGGTCGGCACGGTCGTTCCTCTCTCCACGGGGCAGCGGTCGTGGTGGTGCGGACCACCGCACCACCGGTGGCACCCTCCCACCAGCGCCCCGGCAGGACCACACTGCGGGGGTGGCCACCTGGGAGGACGTCCGGCGGCTGGTCGCCGCGCTGCCGGACACCGACGAGCACCCTTCCTACGGCGGGCAGCCGTCGTGGCGGGTGCGCGGCAAGGGCTTCGTGTGGGCGCGGCCGCTGCGGGAGGCCGAACGGGCGGCGCTCGGCACCGCGGCGCCGGACGAGGACGAACCGGTGCTGGGCGTGCGCGTGCCCGACGAGGGCGTGCAGACCGCGCTGCTCGCCGCGGCGCCCGACGTCTTCCTCACCACCCCGCACTTCGACGGGTACGCGATCGTCCTCGTGCGCCTCGCGCGGATCCCGGTGGAGGAGCTCGCCGAGCTGGTGGAGGACGCCTGGCGGGCACGGGCGCCCCGGCGCCTGCTCGCCCGGTTCGACGGCCGCCGCACCTGACGGCGGGGGCCGCCTATCCGGCGATCCGCGGCACGACCCTGTCCCAGCCGGGCAGGACCGAGAGCTCCAGGGCCGCCCGGCGCAGCAGGCGGCGCATCGTCGACGACGGCAGGAACCACTTGGCGCTGCGCCGCCCGGACTCCTGCCTGGCCCGCACGACCGGTTGCCAGGCGCACTGGTAGCGGTCGAGAGCATCCTCGACCGGTCCGCCACCCGCCAGCTCACCGGCGAGGACGTGCGCGCCGGCCACCGCGAGCGAGGCGCCCTGGCCCGCGAGCAGCGAGACCGCCTGGCAGGCGTCACCGAGCAGGACCACGCGGCCCCGGTGCCACTCCGGCACCTCGACCTGGGCCACCTGGTCGTAGTAGAGCTCGGCGGACGGCGGGCAGTGGTCGAGTGCCCGGGGGACGACCCACCCGAGTGACGCGCACCGGCTGCGCAGGGCGGCGCGGGTGTCCGGCGGGAGCCGGGGCTCGGGCTCCCGGTGCACGGCGAAGGCGGCGACCCGCCCGTCCCGCAGGACGTAGAACCCCATCTCGCGGTCCACCGAGTCGGTCATGGCGAACCGGTTGCCCACCTGCGCCCGGACCTGCGGGTCGTCGAAGACGTAGGCGGCGGTGTGGCAGCCGAGGTAGCGCAGGAACTGCGACTCCGGCCCGAACACCATCCCCCGCACCGCCGAGTGGACGCCGTCGGCCCCGACCAGCAGGTCCGCGGCGAGCACGGTGCCATCGGTCAGCGCGACGCGCACGCCGTCCACCCCGGCGTCGATGCTCTCGACGGAGCAGCCGAAGCGCTGATCGGCCCTGCCCCCGACCCGCTCCCGCAGCGCCCGCTCCAGGTCCGGGCGCATGATGCTGAGGAGGCGTCCGTCCAGAGCGCGGGCGAAGCGCTGGTAGTCGAGGCCGGCCCTCCGCCGTCCGGAGGCGTCGACGTAGGCCAGCTCGTCGACGCGGTAGCTGAGCTCCTGGAGCCGGGGCAGGACGCCCATCACCTCGGCGGCGTCGTAGCCGGGCCCGAAGAAGTCCATCATGTAGCCCTGCTCGCGGGGGCCGGGAGCGCGCTCGGCGACGGTGACGTCCCACCTGTGGTCGGCGAGGCGTCCGGCGAGCGCGAGCCCGGCGATCCCGGCTCCGCAGATCACTGCCCTCATCGCCGGCCCGTCCTTCCCGCGCCCGGGCCGTCCAGGAGCCGGCGCAGCACCGGCGTGACGGCGGTCGAGGTCAGCCCCGGGTCCATCGCCCGGTGGAGCAGCACGCCGTCGACCGCCGCGGCGAGGACGGCGGCCGTGGCGGCGGGCGCCTCCGCGCCCTGCGCGGCGAGCCAGGAGGTCAGCACGCCGCGGAACTCGTCGAGGACGCGGCCGAGCTCCACCCGCAGCTCGGCGTCCCGGGTCGCGCCCAGGTACGCCTCGAGGAAGAGCAGGGACGTCGGGTCGGCGCCGTCGTGGTCGTCGAGCGCGGCGAGCATCCCGGCCAGCGCGTCGTCCCCCGGCCCGGCCGCCGACAGCGCGGGGGTGAGCGAGGACAGCACCTGCCGCACCGACCGCAGCGACGCCTGCCTCAGCAGCGCCTGCACCGAGGCGAAGTGGTAGTGCACCAGGCCGGGCGCCACCCCGGCCCGCCGGGCCACGACGCGGGTGCTCACCGCGTTCCACCCGAGCCCGGGGATCAGCTCGGCCGCGGCCTCCAGGAGCCGCAGCCGGACGTCGGCACCCGGCCCGGTCGGCGTGGACGGCGCCATCGCGGCTCCCTGCGTTGGGCGATCGCCTTGGTCGATCGCCCAAACGCTAGGCCGACCGCGCGGCGCAGGGAACGGTCGGGAACGCGTTGCCGGGCGCGTCGCCACCCTGCGTCCCGAGGCGGCCGACGACAGCGATCACCAGCTCGGCGCAGGCGGCGGGTCGTAGGCCGGGAGGGGCGGCGGGACGAGCGCCGCGGGAGTGCCCTCGGGCGTGCCGAAGACGGTGCGGTACCCGGACAGCAGCAGCTCCGGGGGCACGGGCAGCGGCCGGGCGTCGTCCGGGTGCTCGGCCGTCCGGACGAGGGGCGCCGTCCCGAGGTGCGGGGCGACCAGCGCGGTGTAGGGGTGCCCGAACCAGGTGAGCCAGACCGGGTGGTCGGGCAGCCCCCGCCAGCCGTGGACATCGGCGAGGTTCGCCGGGAGCACCGTGCCGGTGCCGACGGCCAGGCCGGTACCGCGGTGCCCGCGGCTCACCGCCGCCTGGGCGTGGAAGCAGCCGAGGTGGGCGGCGACGGCTCCGAACAGGTGGACCACCTCGTCCCGCCACGCGGGGTCGTCGAGCGCGGGCAGGAGCACGTTGAGGCCGACCCGGTGCAGCGGCCTGTGGCCGGTCGGGGCGTCCCGCCTGCTGAGCCGGCCGACGTACCCCCAGACGAAGGGACGCCGAGCCCGCCAGGAGATGTGGTCGTCCTGCATCACGGCGCGCACGAAGGCGTCCGGGCCGTCGGTGTCGAGACGGTGCTGCAGCGGCTCGAAGGGGCCGAACCGCACCGGCGCCGCCTCGGGCAGCGTCGCGAGCAGCAGATCCAGCAGCCCGGCCACCGTGCCGGGCGTCGGTGCGCGGAGCGTCGTCCACTCGAGGTCCAGCGCATCGACGCGGTCGCCCCCCTGCGGGACCACGGCTGCCCGCCGTCTCGGCGACCCCGGCCACACGACGCTGTCGGCCTGCGGGTCGTAGCAGGCACCGTCGACGGCCTTGGCCAGGGCCGTGCAGGTGCGGCGGGCCAGCGTGGCCGTCGACCCGGAGTCGTCCTGGACGGTCACCTGGAACAGCACGTCGGGCCCGACGATGCGCGCGAGCACCTCCGCCGGCACGTCCTCACGTTCGACGCGGAGGGGGCCGTCGACGGTGAACGCCGGCCGCACCGCTCGGCGCACCTCGCGGGAGACCAGCCGGAACCGCTCCCCCTCCTCCACGACGTGGTCGCGCAGGACGCCGGCGAGCGCCGAGGCCGCCTGGTCGCCGCGCCCGAAGACGTGCAGCTCGATGCCCACCGGGCGAGGATCGCAGAACGGTCCCCCCAGACAGCGGCAGCGCGCCCTTGCCGACAGGCCGCACCGAATGGCAGCCGGCGGGACCGATGAGATCGTCGTGCAGATGATGCTGTCGCTGGACGGCTGCTCCGAGGGGCCGGACCACGACCTGAGCCGGCACCTCCTCGACGGGGAGCTGCACGCCCACTCCAACCGGCCCGATCGACCTGCAGCTGGTGGAGAACCGGGCTTCGGCAACGGCGTCGTCCTGCTGCGCTACGTCGTCCGCGGGCCTGACCGGCGCCGCGCTCGCCCGTGGAGCCGGGTGTCACGGCCGGACCCGCGGACGACGAAGGCCCCGACCGGCGTCTCCGCTGGTCAGGGCCTGTGGTTGCTCCCCCGATTGGACTCGAACCAATAACCCTGCGATTAACAGTCGCATGCTCTGCCAATTGAGCTACGGGGGATCAGCGGTGCGAACCGCTGGCCCGACGAGAGTACCCCACGTGCGGTCGCCCCCTGCACGCGGCTCACGGGGGGCGAAGCGTTGTGCACCGCAGGTACGGTGGCCGTCGTTCACCGCATGTTCACTCTGGAGGTTCCCGTGGCCAAGCTGTCGTTCCTCGCCGGATTCGGGGCTGGCTACGTCCTCGGGTCGCGGGCCGGCCGCGAGCGCTACGAGCAGCTCCGCCGCGCCTGGGAGCACGCCAAGGACGACCCGCGCCTGCAGAGCCTCGCGGGCATGGCGCAGGCCAAGGCCGACGACGCCGTCTCCACGCTGAAGGCCCAGCTGGGCAGCGAGGCCCCGCGCTGATCCAGGCGCCGGGTCAGTCCGGCAGCTCGGCGGCCAGCACCTCGGCGAGCTTCTGCCGTGCGGTCTCCCGGGCTCCCGGGTCGTCGCGGTCGGCGTCGTCGTCGAACACCACGGTCCACTCCCGGACTGCCTGACCGGGCACCCGGCGGGCGACCAGCAGCAGCCCTCCCCGGTCCGGCAGCGGTACGCGCCGGCTGGTCACGATGGTCTGGTCCACCCGGCGCCGCACGACCGCGGGGAGGTCGCCGGCGTCCGCGAGCACGTACCGCACCACCGGCAGCCGCGACTGCACGCCCGGCTCCACCTCGGCGAGCGGCGTGACCGTGAAGGAACCGCCGCCGTCGGCGGTCGCGGCCCAGCGGGCGTGCCCCACCTCGTGCCACGGCAGCATGGTCTCCCCGGCGGCCGGCCCGATCTCCCGCAGCCCGCGGGAGGTGGCCACCAGCCAGCCGGCCTCGCGGGCGAGCGCTCCCCAGGCGAGCACCCGCTCGTCGGGGTCGGCCACCGCGGCCCGCACCTCCTCCGGCGGGCGGGCGAACCGGCGCCGGAGCTCTGCCAGCAGGCTCATGCCAGACCGCCCATCGCGCGCTTGCGCAGCGAGATCGCCAGCTGCTCGAGGTCCATCAGCTGCTTGAAGGCCTTCATGTACTCGTCCCCCGACTCGACCGGGTTCGTCCGCTGCAGCCGACCCTTCAGGGCGGTGATCTCGCGAACGGTCGCCATCTCCTGCACCCGCGCGAGGAGGGCGTTGACGTAGCCGGCGTCGCACTCGCCGCTCACCGAGCGCATCGGCTCCACCGCCAGCGCCGTGAGCAGCGCGCGGGCGCTCTCCCGCTCGCAGTGCGCGGCGACCTCGTCCAGCCAGGCCGGCCCGGTGACGGTCACCGCACCCACGCCCCCCGCCGCCGCGATGGCGGCCACCACGGCGGCGTAGTCGGGGTCGGTGTAGGCGTTCGGCGGGATGGCGTCGAACTCGGGCCCGGCGAGCTCGGGCGCCTGCAAGGCGGCCTTCACCGCCTCCCGCTCGACGGCGACCGCGGCGTCGTCGGGGGTGCGCTGGGGCGCACGAGGGCGGCCCCGGGCGGGTGCTCCTCCCCCGTCACCGCTCGCCCGGCGCACGCGCTCCAGCACCTCGGCCTCGTCGATGTTGCCGATCATCCCGGCGAGCTCGCGGGCGTAGGCGGGGCGCAGCGCGTGGTCCTTGATCTGGGCCACCAGCGGCACGGTCTTCTCCAGCGCGGCGACCCGGCCCTCCACGGTGTCCAGGTCGTAGCCGGCCAGCGTGGTCTTGAGCACGAAGGCGATCAGCGGGGTGCGGCGGGCGACCAGGTCGCGGACGGCCGCGTCGCCGTGCTCCTGCCGGAGCTCGCACGGATCGCGCCCCTCCGACTCCACCGCGACGAACGTCTGCCCGACGAAGCGCTGGTCCTCCGCGAAGGTCTTCATCGCCGCCGCCTGGCCGGCCGCGTCGCCGTCGAAGGTGTAGACCACCTCGCCGCGGAACTCGTCCTGGTCCATCAGCAGCCGGCGGAGCACCCCGATGTGCTCGGCGCCGAACGCGGTGCCGCACGAGGCGACCGCCGTCGTCACCCCGGCGAGGTGGCAGGCCATCACGTCGGTGTAGCCCTCGACGACGACCGCCTGGTGGCGCTTGGCGATGTCCCGCTTGGCGCGGTCGATGCCGTACAGGACGCTGCTCTTCTTGTAGAGCGGGGTCTCCGGGGTGTTGAGGTACTTCGGCCCCGGATCGTCATCCATGAGCTTGCGGGCACCGAAGCCGATGACGTCGCCGGTGATGTCGCGGATGGGCCACACCAGCCGCCGGTGGAACCGGTCGATCAGCGTGCCGCGGGAGGACTCCTTGGCCAGCCCGGCGGTGACCAGTTCGGCCTGGGTGAAGCCCTTCGCGCGCAGGTGGCGGGTGAGCCCGTCCCAGCCGCCCGGGGCGTACCCGCAGCCGAAGTCCAGCGCCGCCTGCCGGTCGAACGCGCGGTCGGCGAGGAACTGGCGGGCCGGCGCGGCCTCGGGGCTGCCCAGCTGCTCGGCGTAGAAGGCGGCCGCCGCGGTGTTGGCCGCGACCAGCCGCGCACGCTGCCCCACCGACGCGCGGTCGGGCCCCGCGGTGGGGCGGCCGCCGTCGTCCTCGTACTTCAGCTCGATGCTGGCGCGGTTGGCCAGCAGCTCGACGGCCTCGGTGAACGACAGGTGGTCGATCTCCTGGACGAAGCGGATGACGTCCCCGCCCACCCCGCAACCGAAGCAGTGGTAGAGCCCGCGGCTCGGCGTCACCTGGAACGACGGCGACTTTTCGTCGTGGAACGGGCACAGCCCCTTGAGGCTGCCGCCACCGGCCCGCTTGAGCTGCAGGTGCTCGCCGACGATGTCGTCGATCTTGCTGCGCTCGCGCACCAGCGCGATGTCCGCGGCGCGGATGCGCCCCCGGCCGGCCATCAGGCCGCCCCCGCCGCTGCCGCGACGCGCCGGCGGATCACGTGCTCCCACCACAGCAGGAAGACCTGCTGGGCCACCGGCAGCTCGCCGTCCACGGTGATGGTGGCCCGCGGGGTCCAGCCCGGGGTGGTGCCGCTCTCGGCGACCTGGCGTCCGTGCAGCAGGAAGCGGTGCGTCCCCTTCCAGCGGGACGCCGGCCTGACCTCGACCGTCGCGCCCTCCACGTCGATCTCCCAGGTGCCCTTCCAGGCCGAGGTCTGCCGGGCCCGCAGCCGTGCAGTGCCTTCCGGGTCACCCGACCTGCGTCCGGTGAGCTCCCGCCTGTGCCGGGCGTACTCCCACGTGGAGCCGTCGATCGTCACCGTCGCGGCCTCCGTCCACGTCGCCGAGCGCAGCGTCGCGACGACCCGGTCGTCGCGGAGCACGGGCAGGACGCCCTTCGGCAGCCCGTGCGCGCCGGCCTTGCCCAGTTCGAGCACCGCGTCCTCCCTCAGCCGATGCCGGGTGCGCCGGCGACGCTCTCACCGGTCACGCGGTAGAGCAGGTAGGCAGCAGTCTCCCGCAGGATGTAGCGGAACTGGGTGGCACGGGTCTGCACGGCCGGGCCCTGGCGGGTCGGGGAGCTCTCCGCCTCCATCCCGGCGTCCTCGGCCATGCGCTCGGCCCGCATCGCGTGCCAGGGGTCGGTGACCAGGACGGCCCGCTCCCAGCCCCGCTCGTCGAATGCCGCGCCGACCACCCGCATGCTCTCCAGCGTGTCCACGCCCTCGGGCACCGCGAGCAGCGCCTCGGCGGGCACGCCTGCCCGGGCCAGGTAGTCGCGGCCGGTCTCGGCCTCGGTGAACTGGTCGCCGGTCGCCTTCCCGCCGACGGTCACGATCACCGGCGCGACGCCCTGCTCGTACAGCGCCCGCGCGTGCTCCAGTCGCGCCGCGAAGATCGACGAGGGCACGCCGTTGTACTGGGCCGAGCCCAGCACCACGATCGCGTCGGACTCCGGCCGGGCGTCCTGCCGCGCCGTCCACCAGATGGCGAGCGCCGTGGAGGCCACCAGCAGCACGGCGGCCAGGACCCCGGCCCCGACCACCCGCGCCAGCAGACTCCGCACACCCACCCGTCATGGGTACCACGCGGGGACGACGACGCGCGGCGGCCCGGGAGGGCACCGGCGCGCCCCCCGGGTCACGCACGGCGGCTCGCCGCCCTGTCGGCCCCCTCGCGCCCCGCACCACCGCGGAGCCGGGTCAACGAGCACTCCTATATGAGAATGATTCTCGTTATAGGTACGGTGGCGCCGTCCGATCCCCGAACGACAGGAGCACCCGTGCCTCCGCTCCCCTCCCTCCGCGCGGCCGCCCTGGCGGCCGCCCTGCCCCTCGCCCTGGCCACCGGCTGCGCGTCGACCGACGGCGGCGAGCCGGCGTCGGCCGGCACCGCGCCGACCGCAACCGGCCCGGCGGAGCTGGGCGCCAGCTCGCCGCGCCTGGCCCTGACCTACGACGGTGGCCTCCTGGTCCTGCACGGCGAGACGCTCGAGGTGCTCGCCGACGAGCCGCTCGAGGGCTTCAACCGGCTCAACGCCGCCGGCGACGGCCGCCACTTCCTGGTGTCGACGCAGCAGGGCGTCCGCCTGCTCGACGGCGGCGCCTGGGCCGAGCCGCACGGCGACCACGAGCACTACTACGCGGCCGAGCCCGAGCTGACCGACGTGGTCCTCCCCGCCGAGAAGCCCGGGCACGTCGTCGCCCACGCCGGGCGGACCGTGCTGTTCGACGACGGCACCGGGCAGGTCACGGCGTTCGACAGCGCCGACCTCGCCGACCCGGACCGCGAGGCGCGCTCGTTCTCCACGCCGGCGGCCCACCACGGCGTCGCGGTGGAGCTCGAGGACGGCACGATGCTCGTCTCCGACGGTACGGAGGAGGAGCGCTCCGGCGTGCGGATCCTCGACGCGGACGGGGAGGAGATCGCCGCCCGCGACGACTGCCCCGCCGTGCACGGCGAGACGGTGGCCGCCGACGAGGCGGTCGTCATCGGCTGCCAGGACGGCGCCGTGCTGTACACCGGCGGCGAGCTGGTGAAGATCGACAGCCCCGACGAGTACGGCCGCATCGGCAACCAGTTCGGCACCGAGAGCTCCCCGATCGTGCTGGGCGACTACGAGCGCAGCGCGGAGGACCGCTCCAGCACCGTGGCGCTGATCGACACCACGACCGCGCAGCTGCGCCTGGTCGACCTCCCGGCCCCGTACTGGTACCGCTCCTTCGGCCGCGGGCCGGACGGCGAGGGTCTGGTCCTGACCTACGACGGCGCGCTGCAGGTCATCGACCCGGTCACCGGCACCGTCACGAACTCCATCCAGGTCACCGGGCCGTGGGAGGAGTCGGAGAACTGGCAGGACCCCCACCCGCAGGTCGTCGTCGTCGACGGGATCGCCTACGTGACCGAGCCCGCCACGCGGGAGATCCACGCCGTCGACGTCGAGGGCGGTGAGGTGTGGAAGTCGGCGCAGCTGGAGGTCACGCCCAACGAGCTCGCCGGCGTCTCCGGGGACGTCGAGGCGCTCGGCGCGCACGAGGAGGACCACGAGCACGGCGAGCAGGGCGAGTGATCCGGCCGGAGGCGCTGCCGCTCGGCCTCGTCGCGGCCGGGCTGGTCGCCGCGCTGGCCGGCTGCGGGGGTGCGGCGAACGGCGCCGACGACGCACGGCTGGACGTCGTGGTGACCTCCTACCCCCTCGAGTACGTGAGCGAGGAGGTCGGCGGTCCGCACGTGGAGGTCACCAACCTGGTGCCGCCCGGCGGGGACAGCCACCGGCTGGAACCGGCGCCCCGGGACGTCGCGGTCCTCGCCGAGGCCGACGTCGTGGTCCACCAGTCGGGCGGCCTGCAGCCGGCGGTCGACGCCGTCCTCGAGCAGGAGCGCCCCGGGGACGTCGTGGACGCCGCCGCCCTGGCGGACCAGGGCGCCGATCCGCACTTCTGGCTCGACCCCACCCGGCTCGCCGACCTCGGTCGCCGCGTGGCCGGCGAGTTCGCCGAGGCGGACCCGGGTCACGCCGGCGCCTACCGGCAGGGCGCCGAGCGTCTGGCGGCCGCGCTCGGGGAGATCGACCGGGAGTACGCCGACACCCTCGCGCCCTGTCGCGGGGCCACCCTGCTCGCCTCCCACGAGGCGTTCGGCTACCTCGCCGACCGGTACGGCCTGCGGCAGATCGGGGTGGCGGGCCTGGACCCGCACGTCGAGCCCTCGCCGAGCCGGTTGCGGCAGGTCGCGGAGGAGGTCACCGGCACCGGTGCGCGGACCGTCTTCTTCGAGGCCACCGCCGGGGACCGCGTCGCTCGGACCCTGGCGGCCGACCTGGGTCTGGCCACCGACGTGCTGCACCCGGTCGAGCGGGTGCAGGCGGAGGAGACCTATCCGGAGCTCATGGCGGCCAACCTCGCCGCCCTGCGCCGCGGGCTCGGCTGCGCCGGTTGAAGGCCGGCACGGGCCCCCGGCCGGCCCCGCCGGTCCGGGGTGCCTCCGGGCCGCCGTCGTCAGGAACCCGCGCGACCTCCGCCGAGCGCGGCGCGCCCGGCCTCCAGCCTGGCCACCGGCACCCGGAACGGCGAGCAGGAGACGTAGTCCAGGCCCACCTCGTGGAAGAAGTGCACCGAGTCGGGGTCGCCCCCGTGCTCGCCGCAGATGCCGAGCTTGAGGTCGGGCCGGGCCGCCCGGCCGCTCTCGGCGCCGATCCGCACCAGCCGGCCGACGCCGTCGCGGTCCAGCGACTCGAACGGCGAGATGCCGAAGATCCCCTTGTCCAGGTACTGGTGGAAGAACGCGGCCTCGACGTCGTCGCGGGAGAAGCCCCACGTCATCTGGGTGAGGTCGTTGGTGCCGAAGGAGAAGAACTCGGCGTACTCGGCGATCTCGCCGGCGGTGAGCGCGGCGCGGGGCACCTCGATCATCGTGCCGATCAGCGGCCGCAGGTCGATGCCGCAGGCCTCGCACACCTCGGCGAGCACGCGTTCGGACTCCTCGCGGATGGCCTCGAGCTCCTGCACCGCCCCCACCAGCGGGATCATGATCTCCGGCCGCGGGTCGCCCCCGGCCTGCTTCCGCTCGCAGGCGGCCTCGGCGATGGCCCGCACCTGCATGGCGAACAGCCCGGGCACCACCAGCCCGAGGCGCACGCCCCGCAGCCCCAGCATCGGGTTGGACTCGTGCAGCCGGCGCACCGCCGCGAGCAGGCGCAGGTTGCCCTCGTCGGGTTCGCCGCGCTCCTCGGCCAGCGCGACCCGGACCGACAGCTCGGTGAGGTCGGGGAGGAACTCGTGCAGCGGCGGGTCCAGCAGCCGGACGGTGACCGGCAGTCCGTCCATCGCCTCGAAGATCTCCAGGAAGTCCTGCTTCTGCAGCGGCTCCAGGGCGTCCAGCGCGGCCTGCCGCTCCTCGTCGCCGTCGGCGAGGATCAGCTTCTCCACCAGCTGCCGCCGGTCCCCGAGGAACATGTGCTCGGTGCGGCACAGGCCGATGCCGCGGGCGCCGAAGCGGCGGGCGCGGGCGGCGTCCTCGGGGGTGTCGGCGTTGGTGCGCACGCCGAGCCGCCGCTTCTCGTCGGCGTGGGTCAGGATCCGGTGCACGCTCTTCACCAGGTCGTCCGCGTCGTCGGACGCCGGGTCGATCTCGCCCTCGAAGTAGCGGACCACGGACGAGGGCTCGACCGGGACCTCGCCGAGCCACACCTTGCCGGTGGAGCCGTCGATGGAGACGACGTCGCCCTCCTCGACGACGGTGCCGTCGGGCGCGGTGAACTTCTTCGCCTTGGTGTCGACCCGCAGCTCCTCGGCGCCGCAGACGCAGGTCTTGCCCATGCCCCGGGCGACGACGGCGGCGTGCGAGGTCTTGCCACCGCGGCTGGTCAGCACGCCCTCGGCGGCGATCATGCCGGAGAGGTCGTCGGGGTTGGTCTCCCGGCGGACCAGCACCACCTTCTCCCCGCGCTGCGCCCACTCGACCGCCGCCTCCGAGGAGAAGACCGCCCGGCCGACGGCCGCCCCGGGTGAGGCGTTCATGCCCTGGGTGAGCTGCTGGGCGTCGCCACCGGAGACGAACCGCGGGAACATCAGCTGGGCCAGCTGGTCACCGGTGACCCGGCGGACCGCCTCGTCCATGTCGATGAGCCCCTCGTCGACCAGCTGGGTCGCGATGCGGAACGCCGCCCCCGCCGTGCGCTTGCCGACGCGGGTCTGGAGCATCCACAGCTTGTTGCGCTCGACGGTGAACTCGATGTCGCACAGGTCGCGGTAGTGCGACTCCAGCCGGCTCATGATGCCCATCAGCTCGCCGTAGGCGTCCGCGTCGATCCGCTCGAGGTCGCGCAGCGGCACGGTGTTGCGGATGCCGGCGACGACGTCCTCCCCCTGCGCGTTCTGCAGGTAGTCGCCGTACACCCCTTGCTCGCCGCTGCCCGGGTCGCGGGTGAAGGCGACGCCCGTGCCCGAGTCCATGCCCAGGTTGCCGAACACCATGGCGCAGACGTTCACCGCGGTACCGGCGTCGCTGGGGATGCGCTCGCGCCGGCGGTAGATGATCGCCCGGTCGGAGTTCCACGAGTCGAAGACGGCGTTGATCGCGAGATCCATCTGCTCCCGCGGCTCCTGCGGGAAGTCGTGCCCGGTGTGCTCGCGCACGATGGCCTTGAACCGGGCGACGACGTCGCGCAGGTGCCCGGCGTCCAGATCCAGGTCCAGATCCGTGCCCTGCTCCTCCTTGGCCGCGTCGAGGGCGTCGTCGAAGAGCGCGCCGTCGATGCCGAGCACGGTCTTGCCGAACATCTGGATCAGCCGGCGGTAGGAGTCCCAGGCGAAGCGCTCGCTGCCCGACTGCGCCGCCAGCCCCTGGACGGAGTCGTCGTTGAGGCCGACGTTCAGGACCGTCTCCATCATCCCCGGCATGCTCGCCGCGGCACCGGACCGGACCGACACCAGCAACGGGTCGGCCGGATCACCGAGGGCCTTGCCCATCGACTTCTCCAGCGCCGCCAGGTGCTCGCTGACCTGCTCGTCCAGCTCCGGCGGGGTGCTCCCGTGCTGCAGGTAGTACCGGCAGGCGTCGGTCGTGATGGTGAAGCCGGGGGGCACGGGCAGGCCCAGGTTGGTCATCTCGGCCAGGTTGGCGCCCTTGCCGCCGAGCAGGTCCTTCTGGTCCCTGCTGCCCTCGCTGAAGTCGTAGACCCACTTCCCGTCAGCCACCCGTACCTCCGCATCCGTCAGCCCTCCGGGGCCGATCCACCAGAGGAGACATTGCCGCGCGGAGCAGACGTCCTAAACGTCCACCGCGACGGCGTCCGTCGATCCTGGCGTACGAGGGCAGCCGGCGCGAGCCCTGGCCCGCGGTCGGGTCAGTCGATGCCGCAGATGCGCGGGCCGTCCTCGTTGACCACCGCGAGCTGGGCCGATCCGCCGCCGTCCCAGCGGACGGTCACCTGCTGCACCCGGGCGCCCTCGCCCGGGTCGTCCTCGACGTCGACGATCTCGGCGCCGCCCGGGCGCGAGTACTCGGCCGCCATGCCGGTGGCGTCCAGCCGCGCGCGCTCGTCCTCGCACAGCAGCTCGTACGCCGTCTCGGTGTCCCCGTTCGCGAGCGCCGCCAGGAACACCCCGGTGACCTCGGTGGCCTGGTCGGCGGGGCCACCCCGGACCAGGTACAGGACGCCGACCATGCCGACGGCCACCAGCACGGTGGCCACCAGGCCGCCGATCAGCCAGCCCTGCCGGCTGCGCGGCGTGCCGGTGTGCAGCGGCGCGGGGTCGTCGTCGTAGAGGAAGGGTCCCTGCGTCATCCGCCGCTCGTCTCCAGTTCTGCGCCCACAGGTGGGCGGGGGTCGTCCCGGTCGGCGAGCCAGCCCTCGGGCAGGGCGACGGGGCGGGGGGTGCTCGTCCGGCCGCGCGGCGCACCGAGGACGGCGGTCGGGTAGGGCTGGTCGGGGATGCCCGCGAGCAGCCCGGCCAGCTCGTCGAGGCTGCTGACCATAGCCAGCGCCCGGCGCACGTCCCCGCCCACCGAGAAGCCCTTGAGGTACCAGGCGACGTGCTTGCGGAAGTCGCTGCAGCCGTGGCGCTCGCCGTGCTCCTCGGCCAGCAGCGTCGCGTGCCGGTGCATGATCGCGGCCACCTCGGCCATGGTCGGCAGCGCCCGACGGGACTCGCCCGCGAAGGCGGCGGCCAGGTCGCCGAACAGCCAGGGCCGCCCAAGGCAGCCGCGGCCGATGACGACGCCTGCGCAGCCGGTCTCGGCGACCATGCGGAGCGCGTCGTCGGCCTCCCAGACGTCGCCGTTGCCGAGCACCGGGATGTCGACGGCCTCCACGAGCCGCGCGATGGGTGCCCAGTCGGCGGTGCCGCTGTAGAGCTGGTCGGCGGTGCGGCCGTGCAGCGTGATCGCGGCGGCGCCCTCGTCCTGGGCGATCCGGCCGGCGTCGAGGTAGGTGACGTGGTCGGCGTCGATGCCGATGCGGGTCTTGATGGTGACCGGCACGTCGCGGGCCGCCCGCACGGCCGCGCGCACGATGTCGCGCAGGAGCACCCGGCGCCACGGCAGCGCCGAGCCGCCGCCCTTGCGGGTCACCTTCGGCACCGGGCAGCCGAAGTTCAGGTCGATGTGCGCGGGCCGGGTGCCGGCGACGTCTTCGTCGACGAGCATCTCCACGGCCCGCCCGACGGTCGCGGGGTCGACGCCGTAGAGCTGGACGGAGAACGCGTCCTTCTCGTCCGCGGTCGCGCGGATCATGCGCAGCGTCTTCTCGTTCCGCTCGACCAGCGCCCGCGTGGTGATCATCTCGCAGACGTAGAGGCCGGCGCCGAACTCGCGGCACAGCGTGCGGAAGGCGGGGTTGGTGATGCCGGCCATCGGCGCGAGGACGACGGCGGGGTCGACGGTCAGCGCACCCAGCCGCAGCGGCGGCAGGGGCGCCGTCGTCGTCGGCTCGAGCGTGGCGGTCACGGAACCCAGCGTAGGCGGCGACGCCTGTCACCTTCGCCGCCCGGCCGGGTGAGCCGCCAGCAGGGTCGAGCCGCCTGGTCGTCCGTCCAGCCGCGCCACGACCCGGGTCGACGGTCGGCGGTGCGACTCGAGCCGCACGCCGTCCCCCGGCCGGCGCCGGTCCACAGATTGGGCGGGGCGCGTCCCGGAGACGGCTGGTTGCCCGACGGTCGTCCCGTGACCACGCACCTGCACGTCCCGCTCGCCGTCGACGAACCCGCACGGCGGCGCCTGGGCATCTTCACCACTGCCGACCTCGCCGCTCGGGGCGTGACCGAGCGCGAAGTCCGGACGGCGACCCGCACGGGCGCGTGGGTGCGACTGCGCACCGGTGTCTTCGTCAGCGCCGCCGACCTCGCCGAGGTGGAGCGCACCGATCGCCGACCGGGCCTGGAGGCGCTGGCCGTCACGACCGCCCTGGCCCGTCCGTCCGCCGTCCTCAGCCGGGACAGCGCGGCCTGGGTGTGGGGGCTGCCCCGCCCGTTCCCGGCTCCGGTCGCCGTGCACCTGACCGATCCGCATCACTGGCGCCGGGGGCGCGGCTGGCTGATGACCCGGGCTGCGCTGCCCGACGACGAGGTCACCGTCCGCGGCGCCTACCGGGTGACGACGGTGGCACGCACGCTGGTCGACGTCGCCCGGGCCTGGCCGGAGATCCACGCCGTCGCCGCCGTCGACGCCGCCCTGCTGCGCGGCCTCACGACCCACGACGACGTGCGCCGCGTCATCGACCGGCAGGTGAACGTGCCCGGGATCCCGCGTGCCGGCCGCGCGCTGGGCCTCGCCGACGGCCGGGCCGAGTCGTGGCTGGAGACCTGCGGCCGGCTGACGTTCGCCGCGCTCGGGCTGCCGCCGTTCGTACCGCAGGTGGAGCTGCGTGTCGACGGTCAGCTGGTGAAGGTGGTCGACGGCTGGTACCCCGGGGCCGCGGTGGCGGTGGAGTTCGACGGCCGGATCAAGTACCGCCGACCGCAGTTCGACCGCACCGCGGAGCAGGAGCTGTGGGAGGAGAAGCGCCGGGAGGATCTGCTCCGCTCGGTCGGGGTGCGGTTCCTCCGAGTCCTGTACGAGGACCTCAACGGGGGGCGTCGACGACTGGACCGGTCGGCACGGCGGCTGCTCGCCGTCCGCGGCCCCGAGGGGCGGGAGTTCCTGGCGGTGCCGCGGCCCGCGGGCCGCGCGCGCGGTCACGCCGCTGGGGACGACGGATGGCTCGCCCGGGTCGAGGACGGCGTCGGCCGACCGGGTTGACCCGCACCGGCGCCCCGGGAGCCGCGCCGTGGCGCGGCGCACCGGTCGGCCGTGCGGGTTGACCCGCCGCACGGCCGACCGGCTTTCACCAGTGGGACGACACGAGCTCAGAACGGGTAGACGCGCGGCTCCACCTGCATGCTGATCCAGCGCAGCTCGGTGAAGGCCTCGATGCCGGCGAGCCCGCCGAACCGCCCGTACCCGCTGTCCTTCACGCCACCGAAGGGCATCTGCGCCTCGTCGTGCACGGTGGGCGCGTTGATGTGGCAGATGCCGGACTCGATCCGCCGGGCGACCTGGAACCCACGCGCGGCGTCGCGCGTGAAGACGGCGGCCGACAGCCCGTAGGCGCTGTCGTTGGCCGCGGCGACCGCCTCCTCCTCGCTCGCGACCCGGGTGATCGTGACGGCCGGGCCGAAGATCTCCTCGTGGAAGATCTCCATGTCCGGCGTGACGTGGTCGAGCACCACCCCGGGCATGATCGTGCCCTGCGGCTCACCCTTCGTCAGCACCTTCGCCCCCTTGGCGACGGCGTCGTCCACCAGTCGCTGGATGTGCTCGACGGTGCTCGTGCCGATGACCGAGCCGAGGACGACGTCGCCCGTGCGCGGGTCGCCGATCGGCAGCGACTCCACCCGGGCGACCAGCTTGGCGACGAAATCCTCGGCGATCGACTCGTCGACGATGATCTTGTCGGTCGACATGCAGACGTGCCCCTGGTTGACGAAGCCGCCGAAGGTCGCCCCCTGGACGGCGGCGTCGATGTCGGCGTCGTCGAGGACCAGGAGCGGGTTCTTGCCCCCCAGCTCGAGGAGCGCCGGCACGAGGTGGCGGGCGCAGACCTCGCCGATGATGCGGCCGACCCGGGTGGAGCCGGTGAAGTTGAGCCGGCGAACAGCCGGGTGGGCCACCATCGCCTCGGTCACCTCGGCGGCGTCCTCCGGGGCCACGGTGATGACGTTGACGACGCCGTCGCCGAGGCCGGCCTCGACCAGGATCTCCCCGAGCAGCATGTGCGTGGCCGGCGAGAGCTCCGAGCACTTGAGGACGACGGTGTTGCCGGCGGCGAGCGGGAAGGCGACGGCGCGGGTCGACAGGATGACCGGCGCGTTCCACGGCGCGATGCCGATCACCACACCCGCCGGCTGGCGGATGCCCATGCTCAGGCTGCCGGGGATGTCCGAGGGGATCACCTGCCCGCCCACGTGCGTGGTGAGGCCGGCGGCCTCCCGCAGCATGCCCGCGGCGAGGTGGACGTTGAAGTGCCCCCAGCCCGCGGTCGCGCCGCACTCGGCGGCCATCCGCTCGACGAAGCGGTCGGTGTTCGCCTCGAGGAGGTCGGCCGCCTTCAGCAGCAGCCGCCGGCGCTCGCCCGGCGTCGTGGCCGCCCACTTCTGGAACGCCGACGCGGCGGCGTCGACGGCCCGGACGGCGTCCTCGACCCCGGCGGCCGGCGAGCGCGTCACGGCCTCGCCGCTGACGGGGTTGGCACGGTCGAAGGTCCGGCCGCCGGCGGCGGGGACCTGCTCGGTGCCGATGAGGAGATTGGTCTCGAACATGGGAGCTCCTTCTACTGGGGGTCGCGCTTCGCGGGGAGGGGAGATCCGCCCGCGTGTGCGCTGAGGCCCGGTTCCAGAGCTCGGAACCGGGCCTCGGCGCACACGCACGGGGTCGGTCAGCAGCCGGGGAGCCGCGCCGCGAGGTAGGACTCGACCTGGTCCAGGGCGACGCGCTCCTGGCTCATCGAGTCGCGCTCCCGGACAGTGACCGCCTGGTCCTCGAGGGTGTCGAAGTCGACGGTGAGGCAGAACGGCGTCCCGACCTCGTCCTGGCGGCGGTACCGGCGGCCGATGGCGCCGGCGTCGTCGAAGTCCACGTTCCAGTTCCGCCGCAGCGTGGCGGCCAGGTCGCGGGCCTTGGGCGAGAGGTCGGCGTTGCGCGACAGCGGCAGGACGGCGGCCTTCACCGGCGCCAGGCGCGGGTCGAGCTTGAGCACCGTGCGGGTGTCGACGCCGCCCTTGGCGTTCGGCGCCTCGTCCTCGGTGTAGGCCTCGACGAGGAACGCCATGAGCGAGCGGGTGAGCCCGGCCGCCGGCTCGATCACGTACGGCGTCCAGCGGGTGTTGCTGGCCTGGTCGAAGTAGGACAGGTCGGTGCCCGAGTGCTGGGTGTGCGTGGACAGGTCGAAGTCGGTGCGGTTCGCGATCCCCTCCAGCTCACCCCACTCCGAGCCCTGGAAGCCGAAGCGGTACTCGATGTCGACGGTGCGCTTCGAGTAGTGCGACAGCTTCTCCTTCGCGTGCTCGTAGTGCCGCAGGTTGTCCGGCGAGATGCCCAGGTCGGTGTACCAACGGGTGCGCTCGTCGATCCAGTACTGGTGCCACTCCTCGTCGGTGCCCGGCTCGACGAAGAACTCCATCTCCATCTGCTCGAACTCGCGGGTGCGGAAGATGAAGTTGCCCGGGGTGATCTCGTTGCGGAAGGACTTGCCGATCTGGCCGATGCCGAACGGGGGCTTCTTGCGCGCGGCGCCCATGACGTTGGCGAAGTTCACGAAGATGCCCTGCGCGGTCTCCGGGCGCAGGTAGTGCAGCCCCGACTCGTCCTCGACGGGGCCGAGGTAGGTCTTGAGCATCATGTTGAAGTCGCGCGGCTCGGTCCACGCACCCTTGGTGCCGCAGTTCGGGCAGGCGATGTCGGCCAGCCCGTTCTCCGGGGCGCGCCCCTTCTTGGCCTCGAACTCCTCCTCGAGGTGGTCGGCGCGGAACCGCTTGTGGCAGCTCTGGCACTCGGTGAGGGGGTCGGTGAAGACCCCGACGTGGCCGGAGGCGACCCACGTCTGGCGCGGCAGGATCACCGAGGAGTCCAGGCCGACGATGTCGTCCCGGCTCTGGACGACGGTGCGCCACCACTGGCGCTTGATGTTCTCCTTGAGCTCGACGCCCAGCGGGCCGTAGTCCCAGGCGGAGCGCGTACCGCCGTAGATCTCCCCGGACGGGAACACGAAGCCCCGTCGCTTGCAGAGGTTGACGACCTTGTCGAGGCGGGCGGCGTCGTGCTTGGCGGTGCTCACGCGGAGAGGCTCCATCCGGCTGGCGGTCGGCGGTTGACCTCTAGACGGTAGTCGGCAGGTCCCGTGCCCCCGGGACGGGCGGTGCACGTTCCGCCCGCGGGAACGATCACCCGGTCTCGTAGACACCCGGTTCGTCGAGGGCGTGCACCCAGACCGGCGCCCCGGCGATCTTGACCTCGGCCGCCGAGAGCCCGCGCCGGTAGGCGCCCACGCCGTCCCAGCGGGTCACCAGGGCCCACAGGGTCGGGTCGTCGGCGGCGCGCCCCAGCTCTCCGCCGCGGTACCCCGGTCGGACGGCCAGCGCGTCCAGCAGCCCGGCCACCGCCTTCTCGACGGCTTCCGCCTGCTCCGCGGTCACCCGCAGCCGTGTCACCGCGAACACCCCTGCTCCCCCCGTCCGGCCACGCCGGCATCCTCCGTCATCGTCCCGCCGCGGGCAGCGCCCGCCGTCAGAAGAAGTCGCAGACCGTCCCGTCGTCGCCGACGTGGACCAGCAGGAGGAACGGCTCGCCGTCGTCGAGCTCCAGGGTGAACGAGGCCATGTCGGTGGCGGACTCCACCTGGTGCTCGACCCCGTCGAAGGTCCCGCTGGTGAAACCCTGGCCGCCGAGGGTGTCGCGGTAGAAGTAGTCGCCCAGCACCTGCGCCGGGTCGTCACCGGCCGCGGCGTCGACCGCCGCCTCCTGGACCGCCACGCAGGAGAGGTCGAACGCGGCCTGGAAGTCGCCCTGGCCCATCGCCTCCACCCAGGCGAGGGCGACGTCGCCCGAGCCGGCGTACCGGCCCTCCTGCGCCGGCACGGGCTCGGCTCCCCGCGCGCCCCCGGGCAGCTGACCCGTGCCACCGAGGGGCGCCGACGAGGGCCCGCCCAGCGGCGTGGCGAACCCGCTGGCCCCACCCACGGACCGCTCGGCGCTGCGCCGTTCGCCGTCGCCTCCGTTCAGCAGGACGACCCACAGGAAGGCGAGACCGGCGATCAGCAGCACCGCGGCGCCGATCAGCCAGGGGAGCAGCGTCCGCTTCCGCGGACGGGCGGCCGACGGCCCCCCGGGCCCGCCGTACGGGGGTGGGCCGTAGGGCGGTGGGGCGGAGGGTGGTTGCCCGCCGTGCCAGGCCTGCTCGCCCGGGTGCGGCTGCTGGCCGGGGGCCGGGGGCTGCTGCCCGTACGGCGGCCGCCACCCGCCGCTCTCCCCCGGCACCGGGGCGGCCGGGGAGGGGCCGGCCGGCTGCGACCAGGCCGTCGCCCCGGAGCCGTCGGCCGGACCGGCTCCCGGCCGCTCGGCCGGGTCGGGTGGGCCGGCGGGCTCGTCACCGGTGGGGGGCTGGGTCATCGTCTCCGCTTCCGCTCGGTGCCGCGGCCGGCGGACTGCCCGGCTGAGCGGAAACGGTACGTCCGCACGGCGTCAGGCGGAACCGAATCGGCGCTGCCGGGAGGCGAACTCCTCGCAGGCGGCCCAGAGGTGCCGCCGGTCGAAGTCCGGCCACAGCGTGTCGAGGAAGACGAACTCGGCGTAGGCGGACTGCCACAGCAGGAAGTTGCTGGTGCGGTTCTCCCCCGAGCTGCGCACGAACAGGTCCACGTCCTCCATGTCGGGCTCGTCGAGGAACCGGGCGACCGTGGACTCGTCGATCTTGTCCGGGTTCAGCCGCCCCGCGGCGACCTCGCGGGCGATCGCGGCGGCGGCGTCGGCGATCTCCGCCCGGCCCCCGTAGTTCACGCACATGGTCAGGGTGAGGACGTCGTTGTCGCGGGTGAGCTCCTCGGCGATCTCGAGCTCCTTGATGACGCTGCGCCACAGCCTCGGCCGCCGCCCCGCCCAGCGCACCCGCACCCCGAGCTCGTGCATCTCGTCGCGGCGCCGGCGGATGACGTCCCGGTTGAAGCCCATGAGGAAGCGGACCTCCTCGGGGCTGCGCCGCCAGTTCTCGGTGGAGAAGGCGTAGGCGCTGATCGCCTTGACACCCAGCTCGATCGCGCCCTCGACGCAGTCGAAGAGCGAGGACTCCCCCGCCTCGTGCCCGGCGGTGCGGGGCAGCCCGCGCTGCTTGGCCCACCGGCCGTTGCCGTCCATGACGAGCGCGACGTGCCGGGGGACCTTGTCCTTGGGCAGCTGCGGCGGACGGACGCCGGACGGGTGGGGGTTCGGTGCCTTCACCTCACGCCTCATGCAGCAGGCTCATCTCCCGGCGGGGCGCCGACTCGGTCCGGTCCACCAGCGGCAGCGAGCGCAGTCCGCGCTCCAGGTGCCACTGCAGCAGCGCGGCGACCAGCCCGCTGCCCTCCCGTCGGTTGATGCCCTGGCTGGCCTCGGCGCGGGCCCAGTCACCGGTGAGGAGCGCGTCGAGCAGCTCGATGGTGACCGGGCTGGGCATCGCCGAGCCGGTGGGCCGGCAGGCCGGGCAGACGGTGCCGCCCGCGGGCACCGAGAAGTGCCGGTGCGGGCCGGCCTCCCCGCAGCGGGCGCACTCCGCGAGCGCGGGCTCCCACCCGGCCACCGACATCGCCCGCAGCAGGAACGCGTCGAGCACAAGCGGCGCGGGGTGGGCCTTCTCCCCCAGCGCCCGCAGCGCGCCCACCACCAGCAGGAACAGCCGGAGCGAGGGCTCCTTCTCCTCCGCGGTGAGCCGGTCGGCGGTCTCCAGGACGGCGGTGCCGGCGGTGTAGGCCGGGTAGTCGGCCACGACCTCCTGGCCGTAGGACCGGATCGACTCGGCCTGGCTGACGATGTCGAGCGTCCGCCCGGTGTAGAGCTGCAGGTCCACGTGGGTGAACGGTTCGAGGCGGGCACCGAACTTGCTCTTGGTGCGGCGCACGCCCTTGGCCACCGCCCGCACCTTGCCGTGCCGGCGGGTGAGCACGGTGACGATCCGGTCGGCCTCACCCAGCTTCTGGGTGCGCAGGACGATGCCCTCGTCCCGGTAGAGCGCCTTGGGGGTGTGCGCGCTCACCTCAGTAGCCCAGCCGGTTGAGCTTCTTCGGGTCGTCCTGCCACTCCCCGAGGACGGTCACGTGCAGCTCCAGGTGCACGCGGGCGTCCAGCAGCGTCTCCATGCCGTGGCGGGCCTCCGTGCCGATCGCCTTGATGATCGAGCCACCCCTGCCCAGCAGCATGGGCTTCTGGCTGGGCCGCTCGCAGTGCAGCAGCGCGTGCACCTCGACCAGCTCGCGCCCGGGGGCCTTCGGATCGGGGCGGCGGTGCAGCTCCTCGATCGTCACCGCCAGGGAGTGCGGCACCTCCTGGAACACCTTCTCCAGCGCGGCTTCCCGGACCAGCTCGGCCAGCTGCCGCTCGGTGTCCTCGTCGGTGGTCTGCTCCTGCGGGTACAGCGGCGGCCCCTCCGGCAGCAGGCCGATCAGCAGGTCCTCCAGCAGCTCGACCTGCTCGCCCTTCACCGCGCTCACGGGCACCACCTCGGCGGCCTCGACCAGCTGGCTGGCCGCCATCAGCTGCTCGGCGACCTGCTTCTTGCCCGTGGCGTCGGTCTTGGTCACCACGAGCACGATCGGGGCCCTCACCTCCTGCAGCTGGCGGGCGATGAACCGGTCCCCGGTGCCGACGGGCTGGTCGGCCGGGACGCAGAAGACCACCACGTCGACGTCGGCCAGCGTGTCGCGGACGACGTCGTTGAGCCGGCGGCCGAGCAGGCTCTTGGGCTTGTGCAGCCCCGGGGTGTCGACCAGCACGACCTGGCCGCCGGGCCGGTGGACGACGCCGCGGATGGCGTGCCGGGTGGTCTGCGGGCGGTTGCTGACGATGCCGACCTTCTCGCCGACCATCGCGTTGGTCAGCGTGGTCTTGCCGGCGTTGGGACGCCCGACCAGCGCGACGAAGCCACTGCGGTACGGCTGGTCAGGGACGGTCACGCGGGCAAGTCTCCCACCGGCGACCGACAACGCCGCGCGCCGGAGTCCGCCGCGCGGCGCCGCGGTCCCGGGGATGCCGCGTCAGGACCAGGGGCGGCCGGTCCGGTCGCGGCGGGCGGCGTCGAGCCGGCCGAGCGTGCGGACGCCCGTCAGGACCTCACCGGCCAACCGCCGGCCCGCCGCGGACCAGGAGGCCACCGGCTCCCGGGGAGTCCCGCCCGCCGGCCGCCCCAGCGACCGCAGGACGAGCACCAGCAGGAGCAGGAAGAGCAGCGTCGTCACACCGTCGACCCTGCGCGCTCCGCACCCGCGGCGGAAGCGGCAGGAAGGTCCATCCGCGCAAGGAACCTGCCAGCCTCCGGTGGGCACTCCCGGACGCCGAGAACCGACCGGCTGGGATGATCGGGGCGTGCCAGGACGACAGCGGAACCGGTCGCAGCCACCCCGCGCGGCGGCGGACCGCGCCCGGCGGCTGCACGTCGAGCAGGTGCGCGGCCACCGCTTCGTGGCCGGCTGGGGCCCGAAGCGCTCGGCGACCGTCGTCCCCGCTCCGCTGCGCTACTGGCAGTACCGGCCCGGAGGCCCGTTCGCGGCCGGCGCCGCCGCGCTCGTCGTCGTCCTGTGGCTCGGCCTGTTCGGCTGGGTCGGCGGCTGGCCGGCCGTCCGCGCGGAGCTGCCGCTGGCGCTCCTCGCCGGCCTGGCGGTGTACCTGCTGAACACCCGCCGGGTCACCGTCTCCGACCACGGGCTCTCGTTCGACGTGGCCGGGAGCCGCACCGAGCCGCGAGCCGTCGTCCCCTCCGCGCTGGTGCAGGAGGTGCGTGTCGGCCCCGCCCCGGCGGACTGGCCCCGGCCGGAGAAGCGCGGTGGGTGGTGGCCGGGGCGCACGCGGGTCGCCGTCCGGTACCTGGGCGACGACGGCGAGCAGTCGCTCACCCTGTGGGTGCGCGACCCGGCGGCGTTCGCCGACGCGCTCGGGGCCCCGCTGACCCGCTAGACGGAGGTGCGCAGGACGCCGTCGGGGGCGGCCAGGTGCACGGGGGCACCGGCGGTGAGGTCGCGGACGGCGGCCAGCCCGGCCGGCTCCACGGCCTCGGCCGCGGAGACGACGACGGCGGCCTCCAGCCCCTCGACCCCGCTGGAGACGGCGGCCGCGACGGCGGCCTGGAGCGCGGTGAGGGTCAGCGAGGGCAGCGCCACGCTCGCCGCGACGTAGGTGCGGCCGTCGGTGTCGCGCACCGCGGCACCCTCGGTCGCGCCGGTGCGCGCCCGCGCCGACCGGGCGAGCGTGACGAGCTTCGTGTCCTCGGGGTGCAGGTCAGCCACGGGGCGTCAGCCTTCCACCACGCCGGCGGGCTGCTCCGCCCGGGTGGCCCCCGACGGCTGCTGCTCGTCGGTGGCCTCCTCGCCGTCCTCCGACGGCTCGGGCAGTCGGCAGACCAGCAGGGTGTCGATGCGGTTGCGGCGCCCACCGGTGCTCTCGGCGACCAGCCGCAGGCCACCCACCTCGGCCGCCGCCCCCTCGATCGGCACCCGCCCCAGCTCGCGGGCGAGCAGCCCGCCGACGGTCTCCACGTCATCGTCCTCGGGGAGCTCCACCCCGGGGAACACGTGGGCGAGGTCCTGCACCGGCAGCCGGGCGGTGACCCGCGCCGAGCCGTCCTCGAGCTGCTCGATCTCCGGCCGCTGGAAGGCGTCGTGCTCGTCGGCGATCTCCCCGACGATCTCCTCGAGGATGTCCTCGATGGTGACCAGGCCGGCGAACCCGCCGTACTCGTCGACCACGATCGCGATGTGGATTCGCTGCGCCTGCATGTCCCGGAGCAGCTCGTCGACCGGCTTGGACTCCGGGACGAACGTCGGCGGGCGCATGAGCTCCTCGACCTTGGGCCCACTGCGGTCCTGCAGGTTCTGCGAACGGCGGACCAGGTCCTTGAGGTAGACCACACCCACCACGTCGTCGACGTTCTCGCCGATCACCGGGATCCGGCTGAAGCCGCTGCGCAGCGCCAGCGCCAGCGCCTGGCGCACCGTCTTGGTGCGCTCTATCCAGACGACGTCGGTGCGCGGGACCATGACCTCGCGGGCGATCGTGTCGCCCAGCTCGAACACCGAGTGGATCATGTTCCGCTCACCGGACTCGACGACCCCGCGCTCCTCGGCCATGTCGACCAGCTCGCGCAGCTCCACCTCGGAGGAGAACGGGCCGTCCCGGAAGCCACGCCCGGGGGTGATCGCGTTGCCGACCAGGATCAGCAGGCTCGCCACGGGCCCGAGCACCCGGCCCAGCAGCCGGACGACCCCGGCGGAGGCCAGCGCCGTCCCGTAGGCGTGCTGGCGGCCGAGGGTGCGGGGCCCGACTCCGACGAGCACGTAGCTGACCACCGTCATGACCCCCGCGGCGGCCAGGACCGCCTGCAGCGTGCTGTCCCACAGGTCGAAGAAGAGCAGCGCCACGATGACCGCGGAGACCATCTCGCAGACGATCCGCAGCAGCAGGAGCAGCGAGACGTGCCGCGCCCGCTCGGCGACGATCTCCTCCAGCGCCGCCGCGCGCTTCACCCCGTCCCGGCGCAGCTCCTCGACGCGGGCCTTCGAGACCCGCTGCAGCGCCGCTTCCATCGCGCCGAACAGGCCGGCGAGCGGAACCAGGCAGATGGCGATCACCAGGGTGGTGATCGCGCCGGCAGTCATCGGGGACCGGTCTCCTGACCCGCCGGCGCGCCGGTCACCGGCTCACGGGGAGCGGCCCGCCAGGCGTCGATGAGCTTCGTCTGGAGGCCGAACATCTCCTTCTCCTCGTCGGGCTCCATGTGGTCGTAGCCCAGGAGGTGGAGGACGCCGTGGGTGGCCAGCAGCACCAGCTCGTCGTCCATCGAGTGCCCGGCGGCCCGGGCCTGCCGGACGGCGACCGCGGGGCACAGCACGATGTCGCCGAGCAGCGCCGGCCCCGGCTCGGGGTCGTCGGGCCGGCCGCTGTCGAACTCGTCCATCGGGAAGGCCAGCACGTCGGTGGGGCCCTTCTCGCCCATCCACCGCTCGTGCAGGCTGCTCATGTAGTCGGGGTCGACGCAGAGCACGGAGAGCTCGGCCATCTGGTTGATCTTCATCTCGCCGAGCACGAAGCGGCAGACGCCGGCGAGCTCGGCCTCGTCCACGGCGATCTCGGACTCGTTGGACACCTCGACGGGCACGGCGGTCAGCTCCCCTGCCGGCGCGGTCGGGAGGTGCGGACCGGTGGCGCGCCGGCGGCCGATCGGCTGGTGGGTGCCTGACGGGTCGCGTCCCAGCGCTCGTAGGCGTCGACGATGTTGCCGACCAGCCGGTGGCGGACGACGTCGGAGCTGCTCAGGTTGGCGAAGTGCACGTCCTCGATGCCGTCGAGGATCTCGCGGACGATCTTCAGCCCGCTCTGCGCACCGCCGGGCAGGTCGACCTGCGTGACGTCACCGGTGACGACGATCTTGGAACCGAAGCCGAGCCGGGTGAGGAACATCTTCATCTGCTCGGCGGTGGTGTTCTGCGCCTCGTCGAGGATGACGAACGCGTCGTTCAACGTCCGGCCACGCATGTAGGCCAGCGGGGCGACCTCGATCGTGCCCGACTGCATCAGCCGCGGGATCGACTCGGGGTCGACCATGTCGTGCAGCGCGTCGTACAGCGGCCGCAGGTAGGGGTCGATCTTCTCCGAGAGCGTGCCGGGCAGGTAGCCCAGCCGCTCCCCCGCCTCGACGGCCGGCCGGGTCAGGATGATCCGGTTGACCTGCTTGGTGGTGAGCGCCTGCACCGCCTTGGCCATGGCCAGGTACGTCTTCCCGGTACCGGCCGGGCCGATGCCGAAGACGATCGTGTGCTGGTCGATGGCGTCGACGTAGCGCTTCTGGTTCAGCGTCTTCGGCCGGATGGTGCGGCCGCGGCGGCTGATGATGTCCAGGCTCAGCACGTCGGCCGGGCGTTCGGAGCCACCGGCCTTGAGCATCGCGATCACCCGGCGCACCGAGTCGGGCCGCAGCTGCTGACCGGTGCCGAGCAGCGCGATCAGCTCGTCGAAGACCCGGACGGCGAACGCGTTGTCGGCCGGCTGCCCGGTGACGGCGATCTCGTTGCCGCGCACGTGCACGTCGGCGTCGAGCTCGGCCTCCACGAGCCGGAGGAGCTCGTCGCCCGAGCCGAGCAGGGCGACCATGGACACCGCGTCGGGAACGGCGATGGTGGTCCGCACGGGTGGGGGGACGGCGCCTGCCGGCGTGCCGGCGGGCGGGGCGGACGTAGCGGCGAGCGTGCCGTCCGCCGCGGCGGCCTGCGCCGAGGCCTCACGCGACGTGGGAGCACCTGGCACGGGGACGTTCGGGGAGGTGTCGGGCAAGAACCCTCGACCCTGCCTTCCTGCGACGGCGAAGTGCGGGGGGACCCGCACTGGTGACCGCTCGACTCTACCCGCGCCCGGACCCGCGAACCCCGGCTCGCCCCGGCGGGGTCATCGCCCCCGGTAGCTCGCCTTGCCCGGGCCCTCGGTGAGGAACGAGGCGACGGCGCCGCGGAGGTCCTCGGTGGCGAAGAGCGGTCCGGAGACCTCCGGCACCAGCGCGTCGGCGGCGCGGGCACCCTCGCGGACCGCGACGGTCGCCAGCCGCTTGGTGGCTGCGTGCGCCACGGTGGGGCCGGCCGCGACCCGGCGGGCGTACTCCCGCGCCGCCTCGGCGAAGCCCTCGTCGGGCAGCACCCGGTTGACGACGTTCCAGCGCTCCAGGACCGCGGCCGGGTAGCGCTCCCCGGTGTAGATCAGCTCCTTGGCCCGGGCCGGCCCGGCCCGCTCGGCCAGCCGCTGCGGGCCGCCCATCGACGGGGTGAGGCCGACGACGATCTCCACGAGCCCGAACGACGCCTTCTCCGCCGCCAGCAGGATGTCGCAGGAGAGCGCCAGCTCGAAGGCCGCGGTCAGGCAGAGCCCGTGCGCCGCGAACACGGTCGGGACCGGCAGGTCCTCGAACGCGTTGGCCACGCGCAGCAGCCGGGCCCACAGCTCACCGCCGCGCTCCGCCGGCTCCGGCCCCTCCGCGATGTCGCGGAAGTAGCTGACGTCCACCCCGCCCGAGACCACCTTGCCGCGCGCCTCGACCAGCACCGCACGGGCCCGGTCGGCCCGCGACGGATCGGTCAGCGCGACCAGCTCGCCCGCCACGGTCTCCATCGCGTCGAACGTCGCGGCGTCGAACAGGTTCAGCGGCGGGTTGTCGAGGACGACGACGGCGACGTCACCGTCGCGCTCGACGCGGAGGGGGGCGGTGGGATCGGCCATGCCCTCACCCTCTCAGCCCGGGCCCGGGGTCGCAGCGACGGCCGTCCGGAAGCCCGAGCTGCTCAGCCGGGGGGCCAGCCGAGGTCGCGGCCGCCCAGGACGTGCAGGTGGACGTGGTGGACGCTCTGCCCGGCCTGCGGACCGGTGTTGGTGACGAGGCGGTACCCGGGTGCGGCACCGCCGTCGGTCACCAGGCCCTCCTGGGTGGCCACCGCATGCGCCCCGGCGACCACCTCGCCGAGCAAGCCCGGGTCCGCCGCCACCAGGGCCCCGGCGGTCGCGTGGTGCTCCTTGGGGATGACGAGGACGTGGGTCGGGGCCTGCGGGTTGATGTCGCGGAAGGCGAGCACCCGGTCGGTCTCGTGGACGACGTCGGCGGGGATCTCGCCGGCGACCATGCGGCAGAACAGGCAGTCGGTCACGCGCCGACCCTAGAAGGACCCCCGTGCCTCCCACCACTCGCTCGCTCGCGGCGGGACCCCGCACGGGGGCCGTTCCAGCACGTCACCGCCCCCACCACTCGCTCCGCTCGCGGCGGGACCCCGCACGGGGGCCGTTCCAGCACGCCGGCGGTCAGCCGCCGCTGTCGACCCCCAGGTACGCCTGCACGATCCGCTCGTCGGCGAGCAGCTCGTCGGCCGGCCCGGAGTGCACCACCTCCCCGCTCTGGAGCACGTACCCGTGGTCGGCGGCGCGCAGCGCCCGGCGGGCGTTCTGCTCCACCAGCACCACGGTGGTGCCCGAGGCGCGGATCTCCTCGATGACGCGGAAGACCTCGTCGACGATCTTGGGGGCCAGCCCCATCGACGGCTCGTCCATGAGCATGACCTTGGGTCCGGCGACGAGGGCGCGGGCGATGGCGAGCATCTGCTGCTCGCCGCCGGAGAGCGCTCCGGCCGGCAGCGCCCGGCGCTCGGCCAGCACCGGGAACCGGTCGTACATCGCGTCGACGGAGCTCGCACCGCTGGTCCCGGAGTGCCACGTGCCCATCTGGAGGTTCTCCTCGATGGTGAGCGTGGCGAGGATCTGCCGGCCCTCGGGCACCTGCACGAGGCCCCGGCCCACCAGCTTGTGCGCCGGGGTTCGGGTGATGTCCTGGCCCTCGAACGTGATCCGCCCACCTGCCGGCCGCAGCATGCCGGAGACGGCGTTGATGACCGAGGACTTGCCCGCCCCGTTCGCGCCGACGAGGGTCACCAGGGAGCCCCGCTCGGCCCGGAAGGTGACGTCCCGGACCGCCTCGACCCGCCCGTAGGTCACCCGCAGGTCCTCGACGGTGAGGATCGGATCGCTCATCTCGCATCCCCCGGGGTGTCGGGCGTGTCCAGGGTGCCGGCGGCGCCGGGTCGCACGTTGGCGACGGCATCCGGCGGCACGTCGTCGTCGGCCGCGGTCGGGTCCACCCGGCTGCCGTCGGCGATCGAGCCCCCACCGTCGTCGTCCCCGGCCGAGCCCAGGTAGGCCTCGATGACCACCGGGTCGTTCGCGACCTGGTCCGGCGCGCCGCTGGCGATCACCTCGCCGAAGTTGAGGACCACGACCCGGGTGCAGGTCTGCAGGACCATGCCGACGTTGTGCTCGATGAACAGGATGGTCAGCCCGTCCCGCGCCAGCGACCGGATCAGCTCGGACAGCCGCGCGGCCTCGACGCGGTTCATCCCCGCGGCCGGCTCGTCCAGGATCAGCAGGGACGGGTCGGAGGCGAGCGCGCGGGCGATCTCGAGCCTGCGCTGGTCGCCGTAGGAGAGCGCCTCCGCCCGGCTGGCGGCGAGCTCGGTCAGCCCGACGCGCTCCAGGCAGCGGGCCGCCTGCCGCAGCGCGGCCCGTTCGTCCCGCCGCGCCGAGGGCAGCCAGAGCAGCCGCCGGAGGAAGGTCGGCCGGCTGACCAGGTGGGCCCCGACCAGCACGTTCTCCAGCGCCGACAGCCGGTTGAAGAGCTTCGAGTGCTGGAACGTGCGGCTCACACCCGCCGCCGCGATCCGGTGCACCGGCGTGCTGCCGATCGTCGTCCCGAGCACCGTCGCACTGCCGGAGCTGGGCGGGACCAGCCCGCTGATCATGTTCACCAGCGTCGTCTTGCCGGCGCCGTTGGGGCCGATCAGGCCGACGACCTCGCCGGCCCGGATCTCCAGGTCCACGCCCCGGACGGCGTGCACCCCGCCGTACTCCTTGCCCAGGCCGGCCAGGGTGACCACCGGCTCTCCCGCCGCCGGGTGGCGGCGAGCAGCCAGGCCGGTGGCGTCGTCGTCGGCGCCCTCGGAGGGCATGCGGGTCCGGCGCGGGATCAAGCTCGCCAGACCACCCGGCAGGAAGAGGATGACGACCAGCAGGAGCAGGCTGGCGAGGAACGGCCGGATCCAGCCGGCCTCCACCCCGACCGCCCGCTGGAGCTCCGGGATGATCGTCTGGAAGCCGCTGCCCAGCAGCGGCCCCAGGAACATCGTGGAGCCACCGACCACGGCGGTGACCAGCCCCTCGACGGCCGCCGTGAAGTCGAAGTCGTTGGGGGCGATGAGCCGGACGTAGTAGGCGTAGAGCACCCCGTACAGCCCGGCGACGGCGCCCGCGGTGACGAACGCGGCGAGCCGGTGGCGGCCCACGTCGATGCCCATGGAGCGGGCGGCCAGCTCGTCCTCCCGGATGGCCTCCAGGGCCCGGCCGTAGCGCGAGCGCCCCATCCGCCAGAACCAGTACGCGACCAGCGCGAGCGCGGTCCACGCCATGCCGACGGTCAGGACCCGGGGCACGCCCAGCCCCTGGGCGCCGCCGGTCCACTCCTGGTTGAGCAGGACCACACGGACGGCCTCGGCGAACCCGAGGGTGGCGATGGCCAGGAAGACCCCGCGCAGGTGCATGGTCGGCAGGCCCAGGACGACCGCGCCGAGCGCACCGACCGACATGCCGATCGCCACGGCGATCAGCAGCGCGGCGACGTCGCCGACGTCGGCGCCGCTGGGGGCGAGGTAGGCGCCGGAGAACGCCGCCAGGGAGGCGAAGCCGGCCTGGCCGAGGCTGAGCTGCCCGGCGATCAGGACGGCGTAGAAGGAGTAGGCGAAGATCGCCCCGAGGGCGATGAAGGTGAGCGTGGTGGCGTACTGGCCCAGCATCAGACCTCCCGGACCTTCCGCGCGCCGAGGAGCCCCTGCGGGCGCAACAGCAGGATCACGAACAGCAGGCCGAACGCGATGACGTTCACCCACGACGAGCCGATGTACTGGACGGCGAACACCTCGGCCAGGCCCAGCAGCAGCCCGCCGATGAGCGCCCCGGGCAGCGAGCCCATGCCGCCGACGATGATGACCGCCAGGCCCTTGAGCTCGATGGCCGCGCCCATGCCCAGCTGGGCGGTGTTCACGTTGATCGCGAACAGCACGCCGGCGACCGCGCCGAGCGCGGAGGAGATCGCGAAGGTGACCGCGGTGACCCGGTCGACGTTCACGCCGAGCACCCGCGCCGCCGTCGGGTTCTCGGCGACCGCGCGCATCCCCCGGCCCAGCCGGGTGCGGGTGACCATGTAGGTCAGCGCCACCATCAGGGCGAGGGAGACGGCGAGGATGACCACCTGCACGAGGGTCACCTGGGCGCCGAACACCTCGTACCGGGTGTCGGGGAACGAGCCCGGGGGGAAGCGGCGGGTGTCCGGGCCGTAGCGCCACTGCAGCAGCGCGATCAGCATGCCGGCGAGCGCGATCGAGGAGATCAGCCCGGCGAAGTGCGCGTCGGCCCGGCCCTTGAGCGGCCGGAACGCCACGCGCTCGATGACCAGGCCCAGGACGGCGCCGAAGACGAACACGATCGGCAGCGCGGCCCAGAGGGACAGCCCGCCCCGCTCGACCAGCTCGATGCCGACGAAGGCGGAGGCCGCGAAGACCGCGGGGTGCGCGAGGTTCAGCCGGTCGAGGATGCCGAACACCAGCGTGAACCCGATGGCGAACAACGCGTAGATGGAGCCGATGAAGATGCCGTTGAGGAGCTGCTGCACAGCGTTGCCTGTTCTCGTCGTGGATGCCCGGGCACGGTAGCCGACACGCGTCCGGGGGCCCGGTCCGAGGACCGGGCCCCCGGCAGGGTGGCGGCGCGGGGGGGGGGGGGGGGGGGGGGGGGGGGGGGGGGGGGGGGGGGGGGGGGGGGGGGGGGGGGGGGGGGGGGG
>NZ_JBJHAA010000027.1:0-52082 GCF_054050795.1 Blastococcus sp. SYSU DS1024 | reverse complement strand
CCCCCCCCCCCCCCCCCCCCCCCCCCCCCCCCCCCCCCCCCCCCCCCCCCCCCCCCCCCCCCCCCCCCCCCCCCCCCCCCCCCCCCCCCCCCCCCCCCCCCCCCCCCCCCCCCCCCCCCCGCCCCCCGCCCCCCCCCCCCCCCCCCCCCCCCCCCCCCCCCCCCCCCCCCCCCCGCCGTCTCAGCCGCGGGGGGTGGGCTCCGGGCGGCCGGGCTGCTCGCCGCCGCGGGCCTCCCCGTACGAGCGCTTGGGCACCATGACCTTGCGCCGGAAGATGCAGACGACGGTGCCGTCCTGCTTGTAGCCGATGGTCTCCACGTGCACGACGCCGCGGTCGTCCTTCGACTTCGACGGCGTCTTGTCCAGCACCGTCGTCTCGCCGTAGATCGTGTCGCCGTGGAAGGTCGGGGCGACGTGCCGCAGCGACTCGATCTCCAGGTTGGCGATCGCCTTGCCCGAGACGTCGGGGACGCTCATGCCGAGCAGCAGCGAGTAGATGTAGTTCCCGACGACGACGTTCTTGCCGAAGTCGGTGGTCTTCTCCGCGTAGTTGACGTCCATGTGCAGCGGGTGGTGGTTCATCGTCAGCAGGCAGAACAGGTGGTCGTCGTACTCGGTGACCGTCTTCCCGGGCCAGTGCTTGTAGACGGCCCCGACCTCGAACTCCTCGTAGTACCGACCGAACTGCATCTCGCTGGCTCCCGACGTCGACGCTGACAGACGGCTGGTGATCTTACGGACGCGGCAGGGGCCGGCATCCGCGGGCGCCCGGCTCCCCCGGCGTCAGAGCAGCTCCAGGACCGGTCCGAGCTCCTGCCTGGCGTACCAGCCGAGCTCGTGCCCCTCGGCCTGGTCGACGACGAACTGCGCGTCCTCGCTGCCGAGGTCGGCCTCCAGGACGACGGCCACCGCCCGGCGGACGTCCTCCTCGGCCGCGGCGTCGTCGATGTGCGCGCTCACGACCTCGGGCAGCCGCACCTCGTGGGCCAGCCGGGCCGCGCCGCGCTCGACGTGCGGGTCGTCCATCGGGGTCACCGCGTCGTCGGGCACGTCGGCGGCGAGCACCACCCGGCGGCGGGCCGCCAGGGGGTCGAGGTCGAGCAGCCGCAAGCTCGCCCGCGCTGCGGCCAGGAGGGCGGCGTACTCCAGCTCCTCGGTGTCGGCCTCCGCGTCGCTGAGCGCGTAGAACTCGCGCAGCTGCGGGGTGACCGCGAAGACGGTCTGCGGAGCGGCCAGCTGCCCCTCGTCGACCAGGGTGCGGAGCACGTTCGTCGTCGCCGGCAGGTACACGCGCACCCGGCTGACCCCCTTCGTCGGTGGAAGGACGACCGTAGCGGCTGCCCCGGCGCCGGCCGCCACCCGGAGGGCGGGTCAGTGCGAGGTCTCGACCAGCCCCGCGACCTCCTGCTCGATGAGGTCGGCGAGCACCTCGACGTCGCCGACGCTGTCCCGGTCGGCGTTCAGGCCGAAGAACACCGTGCCGTCGTAGGAGGTCATGCCGATCGACAGCCCCTGCCCACGGGCCAGCGGCACCACCGGGAACACCTCGAGCACCCGGCCACCGGCGGCGTACAGGGGCACCTGGGGGCCGGGCACGTTGGTCACCACGAGGTTGAACAGCCGCCGGGAGAGCCCCCGCGCCGCCCGGGCACCCAGCGCGTGCAGCGTCGACGGCGCGAACCCGCTGAGCGCGATCAGGCTGTCCGCCCCGACCGACTGCCCGTGCTGGGTGAGCCCGCGCATGGCGTAGGTCAGCCGGGAGAGCCGGACCCTCGGGTTGGGCTCGCCCACCGGCAGGTCGACCAGGTGGGAGGTGACCTGGCTGCCGGCGGAGCCGTCCTCGTCCTGCACCGACACCGGCACCAGGGCCCGCACCGACGTGCCGCCGACGAGCGGCTCACCACGCGAGAGCAGCCACTCCCGCAGCGCCCCGGCGACGACGGTCAGCAGCACGTCGTTCACCGTCCCGCCGTGCGCCTTGCGGACCCGCTTGAGGTCGTCCAGGTCCGCGCACGCCACCGCCACCCGGCGCTGCCGCCCGATCGGCGCGTTCAGCGGGCTGTGCGGCGCCGGGAGGATCGCCGACCGCGCGGTGCGGACCAGCCCACCGGCCACGCCGCCGATCCGCACGGCGGTCGCCCGCACGTCGGTGACGGCCGACCGGGTGAGCTCCACCAGCGAGGACGGCCGGCGCCGGTAGTCCTCGAGGGCCGACCACACGAGCTCGGCGCCGGAGGGCGGGCGCCGCGGCCGCCACTCGGCCGGTCGCGGCGCCGGCGCATCCGGTGACACGTCGAGCAGGACCTGCCCGATGTCGACGGCGCTGAGCCCGTCCACGAGCGCGGGGTGGGTCTTGGTCACCACCGCCACCCGGTTCCCGTCGAGGCCCTCGACGAGGTAGGCCTCCCACAGCGGGCGCCGCCGGTCCAGCGGGCGGGACATCAGCCGGGACACCAGGTCGAGCAGCTGCTGCTCCGTGCCCGGCCGCGGCAGCCCCGACCGGCGGAGGTGGTAGGCGATGTCGAAGTCGGGGTCGTCGACCCAGACGGGGTTGGCGAGGTGCCCCGGCACCTCGGCGACCCGCTGCCGGTACCGCGGCACCAGCGACAGCCGCGCCTCGACCAGCGCCGCGAGCGCGTCGAGGCCGCCCGGGGGCGTCTCGAGGACCAGCACCCCACCGACGTGCATGGGGACGCCCGGCTCCTCCAGGTAGAGGAACGAGGCCTCCAGGGTGCCCAACCGCTCGACCATCGCGCTCCTCCCGACCGGGTCCCCACGCTACGACGACGACGCGGTTCCGGACAGCCCGGTGCTCAGCCCGCCCGCCGGCCGCGCAGCGCACCGCGCCGACCGGCCGCGGGGACGGGGACCCCGGCGAGCTGGGCGGCCAGGGCGCGCAGCTCGGTGCGCAGCGGCGAGCCGGCCGCCGCCTCGGCCAGGGTGCGGCCGACCGCCAGCGCGGCGTCGGTCGCGCGCCGGTCGGCCGGGAGGAAGAACCGGGGCCGCCGGCCGGTGAAGCGCTCCAGGGCTTCCCCGACCTCCCGGCGCGGCTCACCGGGGACCGGCCCGCGGCGCAGCTGGTTCACGACCAGCAACGGCTCGACGTCGGGCAGCACGTCGCGCAGCTGCTCCAGCGCCCGCACGCACCGCTGGAGCGCGACGGGGTCGGCCCCGGTCACGCACAGCACCGTGTCCGCGTGCTCCAGGACGGCCAGCGTGGCGCCGTTCCGGCGCGGCGCAGCGGTGTCGAAGGAGAGCTCCTCGTCGTCCTCCACGGCGAAGGCGCAGTCGACGACGGTCAGCCGCGCGAGGCGGCGCGCCTCCTCGAGCACCGCGGCGACCGCGGCCGGGCGCAGCTCGGGCCACCGGTCGGCGCGGGCGAGGCCGGTGAGGACGCGCAGCTGGGGGCGGACCGCCCACGCCAGCGCGCCCAGGGAGGCCCCGTCCAGCGAGCCGAGGCCCGCCTGCCGGGCCGCGCCGGCGAGCCCGGGCGACTCGTCGAGCAGCCCGAGGACCTGCGCCACCACCCCGCCGTAGACGTCGGCGTCCACGAGCAGGGTGGGCACGTCCAGCCGAGCGGACTCGTCGGCCACGCCCACGGCGACCGTCGTCCGGCCGGGGGCCCCGGTCGGGCCCCAGACCGCCACCACCCGGCCCCGCTCCCCCGGCGGCCGTGCCGGCTGGACGGGGGCGCCGGGCCCGGGGAGCGCCGCGCGCGGATCGGCGACGTCGTGACCGGACGCCGGCCCGCCCGTGACCGCGTCCCGCAGCGCCCGGGCGATCAGCTCCGGATCGGCGTCGGCCGGCAGCACCTGGGCGACCCCGAGCCGGCGCAGCCGCTGCGCCGCGGCGTCGTCGCCGGGCTCCACCAGGCCCACGACCGCGACGCCGGCCGCGTGCAGCCGGGCCACCGTGTCGCCGTCGAGACGGCGCAGCTCCGCCGACAGCAGGGCCGCCTGACCCGTGCCGGTGGCGGCGGCGGCCAGCAGGTCGGAGATGTCGACGCAGCGCCGGACGACGGTGACCCCGTGGTCGTCGCGGTCGAGGGCGCCGACCAGCTCGGACTCCCAGCCGGCGCCGGTGACGGCGGTGAAGACCTGCAGCGCCATCAGCCGGTCGGCCCCGGAGCAGGTGCGGGCGGGGACGACGGTGCGGGCGTGGCCCGCGCCGCGATCGGCGGCGCCGGGGTGGCGGTCCGCCCCGCCGCGGTCGCGCCGGCCGGGTGGGCCACGACCACGAGCGGGCGCCCGGCGATGGCCGCCAGCACGTCCTCGGCGTCGTCGGCCGCGACGCTGACCACGACCTGCACCGTGGTGGTCGGTGTGGAGAGCACGCCCGAGGAGCTGCCCGACAGCGCCTGCACCGGCGCGGCGCCGACGACGAGGTCGACGCTGCCGACAGCCGGCCCGCCGGCCCCGGCCGCCGGGTCGGCGACGGCGTACACGTCGACCAGCTGCCCGCGGCGCAGCCCCGGGGGCACGTAGCCGGCCTGGACCGGCAGGGCCAGCTGCACCAGGTCCGACGGCTCCTCGAGGGCCGAGCGGGGCAGGAGCTCCCCGGCCCGGACCCCGCGGGCGAGGGTGTTCCCGTCCGGGCGGGTGCTGCCCGCCAGGTACCGGTCCGCGGCGTCGTCGAGCCGGACGTCGACCACCACGAGGTCATCGGCGGTCAGCACCGTCCCGGCCGCGAGGTCGTCGGCGGCGCTCCAGACCGGCACGGTGGCGTCCGCGGCGCTGACCACCCGTGCGCCGAGCAGGACCGAGGCGAGGACGAGCATCACCCGCAGCACCAGCCGGAGGTCCAGCCAGCCCGGCGCCCGGACGCGCCGTGGGGTGGGCCCCGCCGGCAGCTCTGCGGTGTCGGGGACGGCGCCCGGGGTGCGCACGGCGGTCACACGACCTTCTCTCTGCCGGCACGCCGCCGGCCCGGTCGGGCGCGTCGACCCGCGGGAACGGGCCGATGGCGGCATTGGGGTGCCGATGATGCGACACGCGTGCATCCGCGTGCATCCGCCGTCCACACGTTCGGGTGTGGACGGTCGCCACGGACCACCGGCACGGCTGACAGACTGGGCGGCGACCGGATGGAGACGCCGATGCCCACACCCCGCTTCCTGACCCTCGACGACGTCGCCGAGATCCTCAACGTCTCGTGGTCGCAGGCCTATGCGCTGGTGCGCCGCAAGGAGCTGATCGCCATCCAGATCGGCGGCCGCGGCCAGTGGCGGGTCGAGGTGGACGAGCTGGAGCGGTTCATCCAGCAGAAGTACGCCGAGGCCCGTGCGGGCACGGTGCCCACCGAGCCGGCCGCGGGCGCCGACGCCGAGGCCGCCGACCAGCGGGCCTGACGCCTCACTCCCAGCCCGGCACCAGGGTGCGCACCACGGCGACCGCGTCCACGACCACGGCCGTCACCCGCCGCACCGCGTGCGGGCGACGCGGCTGGTCTGCTGCGTGCTCGGCCACCTCCACGTAGTCGGCGCCCACCCGGTCGATCGTCCCGGTCACCTGCGTGCCGTCGTCCAGCACGAGCTGGACGGCGCTCCGGTCCCGCGCCAGCCCGCGCAGGGCCCGCCGCAGGTCCAGCCGCACCCGCACCGGGCCCGCCTCCTCCGCCGGCGCGGTCCACCGGCCCAGACCGTCGACGGCCCGGACCGCGGCGACCGCCACGAGCTGGTCGCGGCCCCGCTCGTCGGTGAGCAGCAGCCAGTCGCTCCCCCGGTCGGCGAGCACCCCCCGGACCCGGCCCGCACCGCGGCAGGTCACCACGAGTTCCGCGCCCAGCGCGCCCCCGATCCGGTCGGCCAGCCGGACGGCGCCGACCTCCGCGCGGGCGCGCGACGCCCACTCGGCCCGCTCCTCCGCCTCCTCCGCCGCCTCGAACTGCGCCTGCAGGTCGGCGAACAGCTGCTGCCACCGCATCTCCCACCTCCGCCGACAGCCTAGATCGTGTGAATACTTGCGTTTGCTTGCATTTGATTGCTTTAGTGACGCAACGTCAACACGGAAGAGGCGCGGATGTCGGTGCGACGACTGCTCGGGACGAGCATCGGCATGGCCGCGATCGCCGTCCCGCTGGGGCTGCTGACCCCCGCCGTCCCCACCTCCCTCTCCGCGCTCGGGGCCGCGCAGCGCACGGCCGACACGGCGGGCGCCGACGTCCTCGTCCTCCACCTGGTGGGCGTGCTCGCCTGGGCGGTGTGGGGATGGGGCGCGCTCGGCCTGGCGCTCACCGCGTGCTCGGCCCTGCCCGGCCCGGCCGGCGCCCTCGCCGGCGGCGCGCTCCGCGGACTGCTGCCCCGGTCCGCACGCCGGGCCGCCTCGCTCGCCCTGGGCGTCGGCCTGGGCCTCGCCCCACCGCTGGTGGTCACCGCCGCGCCCGGGCCGCCGGCCGCCGCCGCGGCGGAGGAGGTCCCGGGTCGGCCCGGTCCGGGAGCCGGCGCCGCCGTCCCCGACTGGCCGGCCCCGGCGCCACCTGCCGCGCCGACGCCGGACGACGGTGCGCGGGCCGATGCCCTGCCCGACTGGCCGCCGGCCCCCTCCGCCGACGAGCACGTCGTCGTGCGCGGTGACTGCCTCTGGCGCATCGCCGAGGCCCACCTGGCGCGCACCTGGGGGCGCGCGCCCGCCACCGCCGAGGTGGCCACCGCCGTGGGGGCCTGGTGGCGCGCCAACGCCGACGTGATCGGCCCCGACCCCGACCTGCTGCTGCCCGGCCAGGTGCTGCGCCCTCCCGCCCTGCCCTGACCCGCCCGTCCGCCACCGACCGCCACCGACCGGGAGCCCCGATGACCGCGCCGTCCCGCACCGCCCCACCCAGCGCACGAC
Source organism: Blastococcus sp. SYSU DS1024 (assembly GCF_054050795.1). NCBI lineage: Bacteria > Bacillati > Actinomycetota > Actinomycetes > Geodermatophilales > Geodermatophilaceae > Blastococcus > Blastococcus sp. SYSU DS1024. The sequence goes on along the minus strand of NZ_JBJHAA010000027.1, from coordinate 45,255 downwards.
CGGCCCTGCGCCTGACCGTCGTCCCCACACCGCAGCCGCCGGCCGAGCCGTTGCCGGCCCTGCGCCTGGTGCACCCGGGACAGCCGCTCCCCCGGCTCGTCCCGCCCCCCGGCCCCCGGCCGAGCGGTGCGGCCCCCGCCGCGGCACGGGACGAGTTCGGGCCGGTCCCGACGGGGCGGGACGAACTCCCCCCGGTCGGCGCGGCGGCCCGGCGGCTGGTGACCACGGCGCTGGAGGCGCTGACCGGGCGGCGACCGCTCGCCCAGGTGCGGTCGCTGGCCTCGCCCGGCGTCTACGCGGCGCTGTCGGCCGGCCGCCGGCCGCGGTGGTGCGCCGAGGGCAACGCACCGGTGGTGATCGGCCGGGTGCGCGTCTGCGAGCCGGTGGACGGGGTCGCGGAGGTCAGCGCCGTCGCGCACCGGGGTGGCCGGGCGCACGCCGTGGCCGCCCGGCTGGAGGGCATGGACGGCCAGTGGCGCTGCACGGTGCTGCAGATCGGCTGAGCCCGCGGGGCACCGGCACGACGACGCCCCGCCGACCGGGTGCCGGTCGGCGGGGCGTCGTGGCGGGCGTCCGGGGGGGCACCCCCGAACTCACGAGGGATGAGGGGTCCGTGCGGAGCGGGACGCGATCCTTCTCCTAGTTGCCGGCGGCCCCGTGGCACTGCTTGTACTTCCGGCCCGACCCGCACGGGCAGGGCGCGTTGCGCGGGGTCTCCTTGGTGCCGGAGACCGTCGCCGTCTTCGCGGCCTTGGCCCGGCCGCTCTCCGCCGGCGAGGTGTCCAGGCTGGGCGCGGAGTAGGTGAGGTTCTCCGGCGCGCGGCGCGGCTCGTCGAGCCCCTTGACCGCCAGCACCGGCCCGGTGCCGGCCGGGGCCGCCTCCTCGGCTGCCTCGGCGGCCGGCGCGGGAGCTGCCGGAGCAGGGACCTCCGACGGGGGCGCCGGAGCAGGGGCATCCGCGACAGCGGCCGCCGGATCCGGGGCCTCCACCAGCGGGGCGTTCGGTGCCGCAGGCGCCGACGAGCGGCGCGCCGTCGCGGCCGCGGCGCCACCGGCGGCCGCCTTCGCCGCCGCGGCCTGCCGGGCCAGCAGCTTCGCCGTGCCGGCCTGGGCAGCCGCCAGCGCCTTGGCCTCGGCCTCGGCCTGCTTGGCCTTCGCCTCGGCCTCCTGCTCGTCCTTGGTCTTGACCTCGAGGTTGAACAGGAAGCCGACCGACTCCTCCTTGATGCCGTCGAGCATCGCCACGAACATGTCGTAGCCCTCGCGCTGGTACTCCACGACCGGGTCGCGGTTGGCCATCGCGCGCAGGTGGATGCCGGCCCGCAGGTAGTCCATCTCGTACAGGTGCTCGCGCCACTTGCGGTCCAGCACGCTGAGCAGCACCCGCCGCTCCAGCTCGCGCATGACCTCCGCGCCGAGCGCGGCCTCCCGCTCCTCGTAGGCGCGGTGGACGTCGTCGAGCAGAGTCGTCTTGAGGTCCTCGGCGGAGAGGTCGGACTGCTCCCCACCGGCCTTCTGAGCGATGAGCTCGTCGACGGTGACCCCGACCGGGTACAGCGCCTTGAGCCCGCTCCACAGCTGGTCGAGGTCCCAGTCCTCGGCGTACCCGGTCTCGGTGGCGCCGTCCACGTAGGCGGAGACCACGTCGTCGACCATCGACCGCACCTGCTCGTGCAGGTCGGCCCCCTCGAGCACCTTGCGCCGCTCGTCGTAGATGACGGTGCGCTGGCGGTTGAGGACCTCGTCGTACTTGAGGACGTTCTTGCGGACCTCGAAGTTCTGCTGCTCGACCTGGGTCTGCGCCGAGAGGATCGCCCGGCTGACCATCTTCGACTCGATGGGCTGGTCGTCGGGCACCCGGAGGGTGTTCATCATCGACTCGAGCATCGGGCCGTTGAACCGGCGCATGAGGTCGTCACCCAGGGAGAGGTAGAACCGCGACTCCCCGGGGTCGCCCTGCCGGCCGGAACGCCCGCGCAGCTGGTTGTCGATCCGCCGGCTCTCGTGCCGCTCGGTGCCGAGGACGTACAACCCGCCCGCTTCCGCGACAGCCTCGTGCTCGGCCTTCACCTGCGCCTGGGCCACCTCGAGGGCCTCGTCCCAGGCGGCCTCGTACTCCTCCGGGGTCTCCGCCGGCGACAACCCGCGGGCGCGCAGCGCCTCGTCGGCGATGAACTCGGCGTTGCCACCGAGCTGGATGTCGGTACCGCGCCCGGCCATGTTGGTGGCGACGGTGACCGCGCCCGGCCGCCCGGCCAGCGCGATGATCGACGCCTCCCGGGCGTGGTTCTTGGCGTTCAGCACCTCGTGCGGGATCCCGCGCCGGAGCAGGTACTTCGACAGGACCTCGGACTTCTCGACGCTGGCGGTGCCCACGAGCACCGGCTGGCCGGCCTCGTGCCGCTCGGCGATGTCGTCGACGACGGCGTCGAACTTCGCCTTCTCCGTCTTGTAGATGACGTCGGAGCGGTCCTGCCGCACCATCGGCCGGTTCGTGGGGATCGGGACGACCCCGAGCTTGTAGGTCTGGTGCAGCTCGGCGGCCTCGGTCTGGGCCGTGCCGGTCATGCCCGAGAGCTTCTCGTAGAGCCGGAAGTAGTTCTGCAGGGTGATCGTGGCGAGCGTCTGGTTCTCGTCCTTGATCTTCACCCGCTCCTTGGCCTCGATGGCCTGGTGCATGCCCTCGTTGTAGCGGCGCCCGGCCAGCACGCGGCCGGTGAACTCGTCGACGATGAGCACCTCGCCGTTGCTGACGATGTACTGCTGGTCCTTCTTGAACAGCTCCTTGGCCTTGAGGGCGTTGTTCAGGTAGCCGATCAGCGGGGTGTTGACCGCCTCGTAGAGGTTGTCGATGCCGAGCTGGTCCTCGACGAACTCCACACCCTCCTCGGTGACGGCGACGGTGCGCTTGTCCTCCTCCACCTCGTAGTGGAGGTCGCGCTTCATCAGCGGCACGATCCGCGCGAACTCCTGGTACCACTTGCCGGCGGTCTCGGCGGGGCCGCTGATGATCAGCGGGGTGCGGGCCTCGTCGATGAGGATGGAGTCGACCTCGTCGACGATCGCGTAGTGGTGCCCGCGCTGCACCAGGTCGGCCTTGCTCCAGGCCATGTTGTCGCGCAGGTAGTCGAAGCCGAACTCGTTGTTCGTGCCGTAGGTGATGTCGCAGGCGTACAGCTCGCGCCGCTGCGCGGGGGTCTGGCCGGACAGGATGCTGCCGACCGACAGCCCCAGGAAGCGGTGCACGCGGCCCATCCACTCGGCGTCGCGCTTGGCCAGGTAGTCGTTGACCGTGACCACGTGGACGCCCTTGCCGGAGAGCGCGTTGAGGTAGGCGGGGAGGACACCGGTGAGCGTCTTGCCCTCACCGGTGCGCATCTCGGCGATGTTGCCCAGGTGCAGCGCCGCACCGCCCATGAGCTGCACGCGGAAGTGCCGCTGCCCCAGGGTGCGGGTGGCCGCCTCGCGGACGACGGCGAAGGCCTCGGGCAGGAGCGCGTCGAGGGACTCGCCGTCGGCGTGGCGCGCCTTGAACTCGTCGGTCTTCGCCCGGAGCTCCGCATCGGAGAGGTCGGTGTAGTCGTCGGCGAGCGACTCCACGGCGTCGGCGATTCTGCCGAGGCGTCGGACCAGCTTGCCCTCACCGGCACGGAGGATCTTCGAGAACAGCACGCCCCCAGCGTAGGCGGCCCGGCCACAGCTGCGGTCGCGGCGACCGCCCCGGGCACCACGCGCCCCATCCGTACGCTGCAGCGATGGCACGCGATCCGTCCGCCCCCGGCCCCGGGCTGCTGGAGTTCCTCACCGAGCGGCACCTCGCGACGCTGACCACCCTGCGCCCCGACGGCACCCCGCACGTGGTGCCCGTCGGCGTCACCTACGACGCGCCGACCCGGACCGCCCGGGTGATCACCTCCGGCACCTCCGTGAAGGCGCGGCACGTCCGCGGCGGGCAGTCCCGGGTCGCCGTCTGCCAGGTCGACGGGCGGCGCTGGGCCACCCTGGAGGGCACCGCCGTCGTCCGCGAGGACGCCGCCTCCGTGGCCGACGCGGTGGAGCGGTACGCGCGGCGGTACAAGCAGCCGCGGGAGAACCCGGCCCGGGTCGTCATCGAGATCTCGGTGGACCGCATCCTCGGCAACGTATGACGATGCCCGCGTGACGTGGGATCCGCGGCCCCGGCCGGAGGCCCACCGCGAGCCTGCGAGTGGTGAGTGGGCCGGGGTCCCTTCGCTGACCACCGAGACGTTGCGCACCGAGCGGCTCGTGCTGCGCCCGTTCCGCACCGGCGACGCCGACGCGGTGCACCGGGCGTCCCAGGACCCGGAGACCCAGCGCTGGTAGAAGGACCCCCGTGCCCCCAGCCCTCGCAGGCTCGGGCCGGGTCCCTGCACGGGCGCCACGCGGAGCGCAGCGAGGGCACCGGGCTCTCCGTCGTCATCGAGGCCGACGGGCGCCTGGCCGGGACCGGAGGGCTGTACCTCCGTCCCGGGCGGCTCGGTCCGGAGATCGGCTACCAGATCGCCCCCTGGGCGCGCGGGAACGGCTACGCCGCGGAGGCCGCGCACGCCCTCGCTGAGTGGGCGCTGGGGCTCGGTGCCCCGCGGGTGCACCTGTTCGTCGACGTCGGCAACGCGGCGTCCCGGACCGTCGCCCGCCGCGCGGGCTTCCGCGAGGAGGGCGTCGTCCGGCGCTGCCTGGCCGACCGCGACGGCAGGTGGGCCGACGCCGTCCTGTTCGGCCGGGTGGCCGGGGACTGATCCGGCGGGGGTGCGGGAGACCGCACCCCCGCCGGGGGTCAGCGGCCGGCCGAGCTGGCCACGGGCTGCTGCGCCGGCGCGGCGCCGTCCGAGGTCACCGGGTCCAGGCGGATGAGCCCGTAGTCGTAGGCGTGCCGGCGGTAGACGACCGTCGGCTGGCCGGTGTCGGCGCACTGGAAGAGGTAGAAGTCGTGGCCGACCAGCTCCATCTCGTGGAGGGCCTGGTCGACGGTCATCGGTGTCGCCGGGTGGTGCTTCTCCCGCACGATCTGCCCGGGCAGGTGTTCGTCGAGGTCGGTGACGTGGGTCCCGGAAGCCAGTTCGCGGTCGAGCTGGAGCTGCTGCTCGATGGTCAGCTCGGGGTGGCCGGTGTCCGGCGCGGCGCCGTTGAGGCGCACGCTGTCGGGGGTGCGCCGGCCGTGGTGCACCCGGCGGCGGTCGGCCGCCCGGCGCAGCCGGTTGTCCAGCTTGCCGGAGGCCAGGTCGAGCGCGGCGTAGAAGTCCGGGCCCGCGGCCTCGGCGCGGATCACCGGCCCCTTGCCGCGCAGGGTGATCTCCACCCGCTGGCAGCTGGCCGACTGGCGCGGGTTCTTCTCGTGGAAGAGCTCGACGTCGATGCGGGACAGCTTGGCGTCGAACCGCTCCAGCTGACCCACCTTGTCCTCGACGTGCTGGCGGTAGTGCTCAGGGACCTCGACGTTGCGACCACGGACCACGATCTCCATGGGACCTCCCGGTTGGGGACGGGCGTTGGTCGCTTCGACGCTAGTCCTTCCCCCCGCACCGCGACAGTCGATCGAGGTCGTGGTGGAGGACGGTCCCGGACCGGTACGCGGGGCTCCCGTGGGCGCCCCGCGCAGGGCCCGCCGGCGCGCGCGGAGTGGCCGCGACGACCGCCGCGACCACCGCACCGGCCGGGCCCGGCGCGGCTCCCAGCACCCGCGCCGCCTCGGTCAGCGTGGCCCCCGTGGTCACCACGTCGTCGACCAGCACCACCAGGGCGCCGGCCGGTCGACGCGGGCCGGTGAGCTCGAAGGTGCCGGCCAGGTTGGCCCGCCGTTCGGCGGCGGACAGCCCCGACGAGTCCCGGACGCGGCCGCGCCGGCGCAGCACCCGGCCCTCGTCGGCCGCCACCCCGGCCGCCCGCAGCTCGGCCACGGCACGGCGGGTCAGCTCGCGCACGTGGTCGCGGCCCCGGGACCGGAGCGCGGCGCGGGAGGCGGGGACCGGCACCAGCAGCAGCGGTGACTCCCCGGCCACCCCCAGCCGGACGGCGGCGACCGCCAGCGCGAGCGCGGTGCCCAGCGGCGCCGCCAGCTCCGCCCGGCCGTGCTCCTTGAACGCGTTGACCACCGGGCGCACCGGTCCCGCGTAGACGGCCGCGGCGACCGTCGGCGGGAAGCCCGCGGGGAACCGCCGGGGCGAGGCGAGGTGCGGTACGGCCAGCAGCCCGGCGCAGCGGACGCAGAGCGCCGCTCCCGGGATCCCGCACCCCGCGCAGCAGCGGGGCAGCACGAGGTCGGCCAGCGCCGACAGCACCCCGGAGCCCACCGCTCCAGCCTGCCCGGCGGAGCCGCCCCCGGGTCGCGTGCGGCCGGCGGTTGTGGACGACGCCCCGGCTCAGGACGGGTAGAACGGCGCCGTCCCCGGCAGCGGCTCCGCCCCGCGGACCAGGGTCACCCACCGGCCGCCGGACAGCTGCCAGATGGTCGCGCCGGCGCTCACCAGCGGCTGGCGCGAGGGGGCGGCCGCCAGCGCGGTGGGCTGGCTCGGCAGCCCGGAGGTCGGCACGAGGGCCAGCCCCCAGCCGTCCACGCCCACCGAGTACGGCACGATGCGGTCCTGGCCCTCGTCGCCGGCCAGCACCAGCAGCTCGCCGCTGTCCCGCCAGCCGACGTCGATGACGCCGGTCAGGGTGGGCGCCACGTTCCGCAGGTCGCGCAGCACCACCGCGCCGTCGTCGTCGGAGCGCACGACGGTGCCCACGTGGAGCCGGCGGCCCTGGGCCCCCTCCACCACCACGGCGGCCCGGACGCCGTCGGGCGAGAGCTGCAGCAGGTCGGCCCGCCCGAGGCCCGGGAGGGTCGGTGCGGCGACCGGCTGCGGCGGCCCCCCGGCGGGCACCCGGACCAGCTCCGCACCGTCGCGCACCACCCACGCCTCCGTGCGGGTCGCGGCGACCGTGGGCGCGCTGAGCGTGCGCCCGTCGAGCACCGGCGCCAGCTCGCCGCCGTACGGGCCGGCCAGCAGCGTGGCACCTGCCGCATCGGCGCGGACACCGGTCAGGAAGGACAGCCGGCCGGTGGTCGCGTCGGCCGCGACGGCGGCGCTCTCCAGCCCGTAGCGCCCCTCCCCGGCCGGTCCGGGAGCCGGGTCGCCCCGCGGGACCGTGCGGACCGCGCCGTCGCGGAGGAAGTGGCCGACCCCGTCGACCGGTGCGGCGTCCGGGTCGAAGGACGCCCAGTCCTCGACCGTCTGCTGCCGCGGCACCCCGTCGGGGGTGATCGGTTCCCCGTCGAGCAGGACGACCACGTTGACGATCCGCGGCCGGACCAGCTGCTGCAGGCTCCACACCAGCTGCGCGCAGATCTCGGTGAGCAGCGGCGCCGGCTCGGCCGGCAGGCCGGTGAGCTCCACGGTGGCCGTCTGCCCCTCGACGGTGACCGACCGCTCCAGGTCCACGCCGCTCAGCGGGTTGAGGACGCCGGCGGCCAGCGGCGCCGACGGGCCGGTGATCAGCCGCTCCACCAGCGCCGTGGGCTGGGACTCGCCGCGGATGAGGTAGCGCGGGTCGGGGACCACGCGCTGGAAGGTCGGGTCGAGGAAGTAGGCGGCGACCTCGTCGTACAGCCGCCGGAAGTCCGGCTCGAGCATGATCAGCCCGTCCGGCGGGTTGGTGATCCGCCACTCGCCGTCGACCTGCTCCAGGGTGAAGTCCCGGGTGAAGAGGCCGCGCTCGGCCACGGTGAACACCCCGCGGGGGTCGACCGTGCCGATCAGGTTGGCCGTCACGGTGACCGCGCCGTCGTCGGTCGTCACGGCCGCGTAGTCGCTGCCGATGACGCTGATCCCGCTCTCGTCGGGGTCCCACGCCTGCTCCGCTGCGGGCGTGAGGTACTGGCGGGCGACGGGGTACCGGCGGACCGTGCTGGCCGCCGCGTCGATGAACTGGCGGACGATCTCCTCGGTGCTGGCGCCGGGGGCCGGCGCGATCGGCTCGATGCCGACCGCCTCCGGCACCCGGGCCGGCGCCTGGGTGATCAGCACCGTCGGCGAGTCGGTGGGCACCGTGGAGCACGAGACCAGCGTCAGCAGCGCCGTCAGCAGCGCCACGGCGACCGACGCGCGCCGCGTCACCGCCGCACCCCCGGGCGCTGGAGCTTCACCGGTCGCAGCGGCAGCGGCGAGCTGGTCAGGTCGCCGCCGGCCACCATCGGCAGAGTGAGCCGGAACTGGGCACCGGCGCCGGGCTGCCCCCACACCTGCAGCCAGCCACCGTGCAGGCGGGCGTCCTCCAGGCTGATCGACAGGCCCAGCCCGCTGCCGCCGACCGTGCGCACCCGCGAGGGGTCGGCGCGCCAGAACCGGTCGAACACGTGCTGGGCCTCGCCGGGGCTCAGCCCGACCCCGTGGTCGCGCACGGTCACCGCGGCCGCCGACCGGTTGGCCGCCAGCGTGATCTCCACCGGGCGCCCGGCGCCGTGCTCGATGGCGTTGCCGACGAGGTTGCGCAGGATGCGCTCGACCCGGCGGACGTCCACCTCGGCCAGGACCGCCTCGGCCGGCCGGGTGACCCGCAGCTCGCAGCCGTGCCGCTCGGCGAGCGCGCTCATCCCGTCGGCGACGCGGCCGACCAGCGCACCCATGTCGGCCGGGGCCGAGTCGAGGACGGCCGCGCCGGCGTCGTAGCGGCTGATCTCCAGCAGGTCGGTGAGCAGCGCCTCGAACCGGTCGAGCTCGGCGCGCAGCAGCTCGGCCGAGCGGGCGACGTGCGCCGGGAAGTCCTCCCGGGCCTCGTGCAGCACCTCCGCCGCCATCTGAACCGTGGTCAGCGGGGTGCGCAGCTCGTGGGACACGTCGGAGGTGAACCGCTGCTGCAGCTGGGACAGCCCCTCCAGCTGCGTGATCTGCCGCTGCAGGCTGTCGGCCATCGCGTTGAAGCTGGTCGCCAGCCGGGCCAGGTCGTCCTCGCCCCGCACCTCCATCCGCTCCTCGAGCTGCCCTTCGGCCAGTCGCTGGGCGGTGCCGGCGGCCTGCCGCACCGGGTCGACCACCAGCCGGGTGACCAGGACGCCGATGCCGACCACGAGCAGCGTGAGCGCCACCCCGCTGATGACCACCGTGCTCCGGATCAGCGCGAGGCTCTCCTGCTCCTGCTGCAGCGGGAACACGTAGTACAGCTCGATCCGGTCGGGCCCCTGGGCGTCGCCGCTGACCGGCGCCCCCACCAGCAGGCTGGGCTGGGGGTCGCCGGACTCGCCGGGCACCGGGTGGTACTTCGACGCCTGGTTGCCGGCGTCGACCGCCGACCGCAGCTCGGGGGGCAGTGCGGCGTACAGCGGCCGGCGGTTCGTGGCCGGGACCTCGGTCCCGCCGCTCGGCCGGTAGACCATGACGACGTCGAAGTCGCCGGCCGCGCCCCCGCGGTCCAGCAGCCGGTTCACCGTGCGCTCGAGGGTGGCCCGGACGCTGGCGGCGTCCCCGGTGGCGATGCCGGCCACCTCGCTCTGGGCGTACACGACGCCGGCCTGCACCTGGTCGATCGCGGCCTGCCGCTTCACGTCGAGCAGCTGGTCGCGGATCTGGCTGAACAGCACCATGCTCACGATCAGCACGACGCTGCCGGCCAGGAGCATGGTGATCGCGCCGATCCGCACCTGCAGGGACGAGCGCCAGGTGCGCGCACCCCGGGCGGCCAGTGCCCGGACGGTGCTCCGCGTGCGGCGGCGCGCCCGCCCGGCGCGGCGGCGCAGCCCGCGACCTACCCGGAGGAGCTCCTCGCGTGCCCCCGGGCGGCGCCCGGGATCCGGCGAGGACTGCCCGGACCCGGCGCCCGTCTGGGGGGTCCGGGTGGCGGTCACCGCCCCAGTGTCCCTCAGCCGGCTGTCGATCCCGGGACTCCGCGCCCAGCAGGCACCGCTCCGCTCACGCCGCCACCGGAACCGCTCACGGGGGGCCGGCCTTGTAACCCACACCACGCACGGTCAGCACGACCTCGGGCTTCTCCGGATCGCGCTCGACCTTCGCCCGAAGCCGCTGCACGTGCACGTTGACCAGCCGGGTGTCCGCCGCGTGCCGGTAGCCCCACACCTGCTCCAGCAGGAGCTCGCGGGTGAACACCTGCCGCGGCTTGCGGGCCAGCGCCACCAGCAGGTCGAATTCCAGCGGGGTGAGCGCGATCGGGACGCCGTCCCGGGTCACCTGGTGCGCGGGGACGTCGATCTGCACGTCACCGATGCTCAGGTTCTCCGCCTGCCCGGTCTCCCCCCGCCGCAGTTGCGCGCGGACGCGGGCCACCAGCTCGACGGGCTTGAACGGCTTGGTGACGTAGTCGTCGGCGCCGGCCTCCAGCCCCTGGACGACGTCGATCGTGTCGCCCTTGGCGGTGAGCATGACGATGGGCACCGTCGACTGGGTCCGGATGTCCTGGCAGATCTGCAGCCCGTTGCGGCCGGGCAGCATCAGGTCCAGCAGCACCAGGTCCGGCCTGGTCTGCTGGAAGACGCCGACCGCCCGGTTGCCGTCGGAGACGAAGGCCGGCTCGTACCCCTCGCGCCGCAGCACGATGCCGAGCATCTCGGCGAGGGCGGCGTCGTCGTCGACGACCAGGACACGGCCGCGGCTGGGTCCGTTCTGCGGAGCAGTGGGGGGCACGCCGACCATTCTGCGCGACGCGGGCCCCAAAATGCTCTGCCCCGCCCGGGGAGATCCCCCGGGCGGGGCGGAACGTGCAGGTGAGCCTGCCGCTACGACGTGCTCAGTAGCGGTAGTGGTCGCTCTTGTACGGGCCCTCGACCGGGACGCCGATGTAGTCGGCCTGCACCTTGGTGAGCTGGGTGAGCTTCACGCCGAGCGCGTCGAGGTGCAGCCGGGCCACGTGCTCGTCGAGCTTCTTGGGCAGCACCGTGACGCCGGGGGTCTGCCCCTCGTAGGCGGCCCGGTTGTTCCACAGCTCGATCTGGGCGAGCACCTGGTTGGAGAACGAGGCGCTCATGACGAAGCTGGGGTGCCCGGTCGCGTTGCCCAGGTTCAGCAGGCGGCCCTCGGAGAGCACGATGATCGTGTGGCCGTCGGCGAACCGCCACTCGTCCACCTGCGGCTTGATGGTGGTCCGCTCGATTCCCGGCGTGCGCGCCAGCCCGGCCATGTCGATCTCGTTGTCGAAGTGCCCGATGTTGCCGATGATCGCCTGGTGCTTGGTCCGGCTCAGCTGGTCGGCCGAGATGATGTCCTTGTTGCCGGTGGCCGTGATGATGATGTCGGCCTTGCCGATGACCTCGTCGAGCGTGGTCACCTCGTAGCCGTGCATCGCCGCCTGGAGGGCGTTGATCGGGTCGATCTCGGTGACGATGACCCGCGCGCCCTGCCCGCGCAGCGACTCGGCGCAGCCCTTGCCGACGTCGCCGTAGCCGCAGACGACGGCGACCTTGCCGCCGATCATCACGTCGGTGGCACGGTTGATGCCGTCGATCAGCGAGTGCCGGCAGCCGTAGAGGTTGTCGAACTTGCTCTTGGTGACCGAGTCGTTGACGTTGATCGCCGGGAAGAGCAGCCGGCCCTCGCGGGCGAGCTCGTACAGGCGCATGACGCCGGTGGTCGTCTCCTCGGTGACGCCGGTGATGCCCTGGCCGATGCGGGTCCAGTACTGGCCGTCCTCGGCGAGCGTGCCGCGCAGCACGTCGAGGATGACGCCGTACTCCTCGGAGTCGGCCTCGGTGGTGTCGGGGACGACGCCGTCGGCCTCGAAGCGGGTGCCCAGGTGGATCAGCAGGGTGGCGTCACCGCCGTCGTCGAGCAGCATGTTGGGGCCGACGACGGCGCCCGACTCGTCGCGGAACTCGAACAGCCGCTGCGTGCACCACCAGTACTCCTCGAGCGTCTCGCCCTTCCAGGCGAAGACGGGGACGCCGGCGGGCTGCTCGGGGGTGCCGTCGCCGACGACGATCGCGGCCGCGGCGTGGTCCTGCGTGGAGAAGATGTTGCAGCTCACCCAGCGGACGTCGGCGCCCAGCGCGGTCAGCGTCTCGATGAGGACGGCGGTCTGCACGGTCATGTGCAGCGACCCGGCGATGCGGGCACCGGCCAGCGGCTGCTCGTCGCCGTACTCGGCGCGCAGCGCCATGAGGCCGGGCATCTCGTGCTCGGCGAGCTGGATCTCCTTGCGGCCGAAGCCGTGCAGGGAGAGGTCGGCGACCTTGAAGTCGCCGTCGGTCAGCGTGCGGGTGCCAGTGCTGGCGGTCATGTCGCTCCATGGTCCGCACCCGCCGTGGGGGCGGCGGGTGCTCGTGGTCTCCGGCTGAGCGAGCATGCCGAGGCTTCGGCGGGGCTCGTACCGCTGTCCAGGATAGGTGAAGGACCCCGCCCTCCTCGCCCCTCGCCCGCTCGGGACGGGCCTCTGGACGGGGCCTGGGCGGCGGCCGGGCCGCCGGGTCAGGACTCGCAGCCGACGCCGTCCCCGTCGCCGTCGAACCGCGCCGAGAAGCCCGGCTCGCCGCGGTGGATGGGCGCCGCACCCGCCGCGCGGACGGCGGCGCAGTCCGCGTAGCGCGGGGCCGGCCCGGTCGCCGCGTCCGGCGGCGGCCCGGCGGCGGTGGTGGCCGCCGCACCGGCCGGCAGGGGCTCCTCGGGGCACCGCGCGAGCACGCCGGCCATGGCGTCCCGCTCGGCCGGGGTGACCCAGAGCCCGTAGCCGGCCTTGACGGCGACCTGCCGCGCCACGTAGGCGCACCGGTAGCCGCGGTCCGGCGGCAGCCAGGTGGCGGCGTCGCCGTCGCCCTTCTGCATGTTGAGCGGGCCGTCGACGGCGAGCAGGTTGAGCGGGTCGTTGGCGAACCGGACCCGGCGATCCTCGTCCCAGCCCTGGGCGCCCTTCTGCCAGGCGTCCGACAGGGCGACCACGTGGTCGACCTGCACGTCATCGCTCGTGTCCTGGCCGCGCCGGAAGGAGATCGTCTCCCCGGAGTAGGGGTCGGCCAGCGTGCCGGTGGCCACGACGCAGTCGCGGGTGCCGGGCTGGAACGTCTCGCCGGTGAGATCGCGGGCCAGGACGTCGTTGCGCGTGTCGCAGCCGTTGCGGTCGGTGTCCACCCACCCGGAGCCGAACCGGTCGCGCTCGTAGCCGGTGCGCGGGGCGCGGCCCTTGACGTCGAGCTCGTCCAGCGCGGCGAGCGCGGAGCCGGTGACGGCCGCGGGCGCTGCCGTCGTGGCCTCCGCGCGGTCGGCGCCCTCGGTGACGTGGACCGCCTCGCAACCGGCCAGCGCCGTCGCCACGCCGACCGCCAGTACGGCGGCGAGCCGACGGGACCGGGGACCGGATCGGACGTGCACGCAACTCCCCCACCAGCCGGACGGCGAACGGCCCGACGCTAGGCCGGTCCGCCGCGGGCCCGGCGGCGCAACGCCGAGCCCGGTGGGGTCAGGGCGTGCTGGAGGTCAGCGGCCGGCCTCCTCGAACAGCCGCGCCCAGGTCTGCCGGTCGGAGAGCTCGGGCAGCGCGGCGCGCCAGCGGTCCCGGGCACCGCTCCCCTCCCGCACGAGGCGGACCAGCACCGACGCGCCCTGCCTCGCCAGCCGCAGCATCAGCTCGCGGTCGAACCGCCGGAGCCGCACCCCTTCCTGGGACGGGTCGGTCACCACCGCGGTGTCGAAGAGGGACACGTGCCACCAGTGGGCGTCGGCAGCGTTGATCGCCGCCGTGCCCTGGTTGCGCTTGCGCAACTGCCAGAGGATCCGCTTGACCAGGACCATGCCGAGCATCGACGGCGCTCCGGCCGGCGCGGTCCGCCGCATGTCGACCGCGGCCACGCCCGGTACCGACGAGGCCGGGTGGTTCTTCGTCTCCGGGTGCCCGGCCCAGAGCTTGCGGACCTGCCCCGCCGTCTCCGTCCCGCCGTCGGCCAGCACCTCCGGTCCCCGGAGGAAGTCCTCCACCGCGCGGATCAGCAGCGCGGCCAGGCCGTAGCGCATCGAGACCAGGGCGTCCACGAGCTGCTTGGCGAGGTACTCGGCGATGCTCCGCCGGTCGAAGTCGCTGTGCAGGGCGCTGGTGATCAGGGAGTTGCGGTAGCTGAAGTAGCGCGACCAGTCGTCCCAGTTCTTCCACGAGAAGTCGGCGTGCCAGACACCTGCACCGGGCAGGGTCACCGTCGGGAAGCCGGCCGTGCGGGCTCGCAGCCCGAACTCGATGTCGTCCCACTGGAAGAAGAGCGGCAACGGGTAACCGACCGCCGAGACGACCTCCGACGGGATCAGGCAGGTCCACCAGGCGTTGTAGTCACCGTCGATCCGCAGGTCCTGCTGCCGCTCGGTGACGTCGGCGTTGGTGAGCGCGTCGGGTACCGGCTTGCCCGCCCGCAGGACGGACAGGTCCGCCGACTCCGCCCCGACGTGCAGCCGGTCGGGGTGCAGCAGGTTGAGCATCTGGCCGCCCACGAGCACCGGCTCGTCCGCCCGGTCGGCGAAGGCCCGGAGCCGCACGACCGTGTCGGGCTCGAGCCGGATGTCGTCGTCCATGAGGAGCAGGTTCACCCGCTCGACGGTCTCGTTCCGCACCGCCTCGTAGATGCCGCGGGTGAACCCGCCGGCCCCGCCGAGGTTGGGCTGCCGCACGTAGCGGAGGGCCGGCCCGAGCGCCTCGCGGACGTCGGCGAACCCCGGGCGGCTCTCCACGGTGTCCGTGCCCTGGTCGACGACGTAGACCGCCGCGAGCTCGCCGGCCACGGCACGGTCGGCCGCCAGGGTGCGGAGCGTGGCCAGGCAGTCGTCGGCCCGGTTGTAGGTGCAGATGACCACCGCGGTCGCCCGCCGAGGGCGGATGCTGGCGACCGACCACTGCACGTCGTCGACGACGAGCCCGTCGGCGCCGGCCTCCAGCTCCAGCCAGAACGCACCGCCGTCGACGAACCGGTCGAGGGCCAGCGTGAGGGTCAGCGGCTGCTCGTGGGCCTCCCGGACCTGCTCGGTGGCCACCGTCCGGGGGTTGCCCTCGCTGTCGGACGCCATGACCCGGACGAGGCCGGCTCCGCTGACGGTCGCGTGCAGGTCGACCGAGCGCGCGGACGTCCACCGCTGCCAGTACGACGCGGCGAACCTGCCGAAGTAGGAGTTCGTGGACACCGCGGCGTGGCCGTCGAGGGTCAGCCGCGTGCGCTCGCGCACCGCGACCCCGGTGACCGTCGTGCAGTACAGGTCGGCCGGGACGTCCGGGTTGGGTCCCGCGAACAGGGTGCGCTGCGCGAGCAGACGCCCGTGGCGGGGAGCCGGTTCCGGCGTGGCGGCCGGAGCCGGGGCCTTCTGCGGCTGGACAGCCATCACCAAGGTGTCTTCTCCGTTCGGACGCCGGCGCATGGAGTGGAACGTATCCGGCCCTCCCGGACGACAGCCTGCCGACGTACCCGTCCGTGCGACGCCCTTGCTGCAGTCGCGACGCTGCGTGAACGACCCAGTGCGCACTGCTCCGACCATCGGCTGCCCGCCAGCAGTGCGGACGTCGCCGTGGGGACGCCGCGCCGGGCTCACCCGGCCGGCGGCCGCCCCGGCTCGGTGAGGCGCACGACGACCTGCTCGTCGTTGGACGTGTAGGCCACGTACTCCGCCCGCGCGCCGGTGCGGGCCAACCACTCCTGCCAGGCCCGGAACTCGTGCGCCTCCCAGCCGGGGAAGTTGAAGAACTCGTCGAACACCAGCACCGATCCGGCAGCCAGCCGGGGGCCGACCAGCTCCAGGACCGTCACCGCGGAGGAGTACAGGTCACCGTCGACGTGCACGAAGTCCACCGGCCCCGGGTGGGTGGCCAGGAATCCCGGCAGGGTCTCGTCGAACCAGCCGACGACCAGTTCGGCGCCTTCCACGTCGGGCAGCGAACCCACCGCGAACGCGCCCGCGCGGACGTGCGGCCGGTAGTCCTCGGGCAGCCCCTCGAAGGAGTCGAAGCCGTACACCCCCTGCCGTCCGCGCCCGGCCGCGATGACCTCCAGCGACCGCCCCTCGAAGACCCCGAACTCGAGAGCCAGCCCGCCGCGCGGGGCGATCGCGAGGCCGTGCTCGAGCGTGCTCGTCCGGTCGTGGAAGGCCCGCGCCGTCGGCATCTCGCGGGCCGCGAAGCGCGCCGAGCCGACGGCGGCGTCCCGTTCCCCGGCCGCCAGCAGATCACGGCGCTGGCGGAACTCCACCTCGTGCAGGGCGCGGATGACCCGGTCCGCCTCGGCGGCGACGAGCTCCCGCACCAGCGGCGCCAGGAGGCGCCGGGCCGGCACGGCCAGCGCCCGCGCCGCCCCTGACCGGAGCGCCCGGAGGGCCCCGCCCCGCTCCGCGTGCCCTCGGTCTCGCGACATGCGCGCGCACCCCCTCCGCCGGCGCCGCGTGGGGCGCCGGGCCAGGAGACGACCGTAACGGTCAACGACCGCGACGGCCCCTCCGAGCGCGTCGCCGCTGCCACCCCCACAGCCCGCCCTGCACGAGCACGACCAGCGCCGCACCGGCGGCGGCCAGCGCGCCGGCTCGCAGGCCCGGCGGGGTGTAGTCGAGAACCAGCGTGTGCTCACCGGCCGGCACCGCCACCGCCAGCAGCCCGGCCGGCCCGTCGATCACCGGGATCTCCTCCCCGTCCACCGTGGCCGAGTACCCGGGCCACGCCAGCCGGGCGAAGAGCACCCGGCCGGCCTCGTCGGCGCGGTACCGGACGACCTCCCGCTCCTCCTCGGCGGAGCCGCCCACGACCTCGACGCCGGGCGAGGTCCAGGACACCCGGGAGCCGTCGGCGTAGGGCTGCTCGCGGACCCAGACGGCCCGCACCGGGGTCCGCTCGGCCACCCGCCAGCCGGGCGGCGGTTCCTGCTCGTCGACCACGTCGTCGCCGAGCAGGTCCCGCTGCAGGACCAGCGTCGACACGCGGAGGGCGTCGACGAGCGGCACCGGGTACCCCGGCCCGGCGGGCTGCCACAGCCGCTGGAATGCCTCCGGGCAGGTGGCCCCGCGGTAGTCGATGCACAGCTCCTCGGCGAACTCCTGGAAGCCGATCCCGCTGTAGCTGGCGACCGTCGGGGTGCCGGTCGGTCGCAGCAGGTTGCCGAAGGTGATCTCGCCGTCGCGCATCTGCTCCGTCGTGATCGTGTCGTTCCTGGCCAGCTGCAGGACCGTGCCCTCGTAGGAGGTGGTCCCCTCCGCCAGCGCGGAGAGGTCCGAGGCCGGCCGGAGGCCGAACCCGCCCGGCCGGAACGGCAGCACCGTGGTCTGGAAGGCGACGACGGCGACGGTGCCGGCGACGAGGACGGCGCCGAGGCCCGGCAGACCCCACCGCCGGTGGGCCAGCACGGCGAGCGCGGTGCCGGCGGCGACCAGCAGGAGCGCGACGGCGTGCTCCTGGAGGAGACCGGCCGGACGGACCGCCCACGCCAGGTAGGTGCCGCTGAGCACGATCGCACCGCTCACCAGGGCCCGCCGGCGGGGCGCGTCGGTCGCCAGCCCGGCGGAGAGGACGACGGCGAACAGGACGGCGACCGCCAGGTACAGGTACTCCACCAGCCGGACCGGCCAGCGGAACAGCCACAGGTTCGAGGGCGCCAGCGTGGCGAGCAGGTAGAAGCCGGCGATGCCCAGGAGCCCGGCCAACGACCGCGCCCGCCGCCGCAGCCTCGACCAGCGCAGCCACGGCAGCAGCGGGAGCACGAACCAGGCGAGGTAGGTCGACGGCTGCGTCTCCAGCAGCGCGCCGCCCCAGTTGGTGATGGAGGGCAGGTAGGTCGGCGAGCTGGCCGCCGCGAGGTCGCCCAGGTCCGGCACCAGGAAGGTGTCGTTGGCCAGCACGGCGAGGTCCTGGCGCAGCGACACGTCCCCGGCGCCGAGCAGCGGCAGGTACACCGGCAGGGCCACCAGGCCGGCGCAGACCCCCATCACCACCAGGTGCAGCAGCCGGGTGAACCGGCGCCGCACGAGCAGCTCGGCACCGAGCGCCACCAGGACGACGACCATGCCGAGCGCGCCGTAGGGGTTGCCGGTCGTCATGACCAGGGCGCCGGCGAGGAAGGGGACGACCGGGTTGAGTCGGCCCCGCGCGTGCCGGCGGGCCGCCCACCAGAACCAGGTCACCCAGGTGAACGCCATCAGGCCGGCGGGCCACCCGGCGGCCTCGTACCAGAGGGTGAAACCGGAGAACGGGAGGGCGAGCGCGACGACCGCGGCCGGCCACCGGCGGGCGCCGTGCTCGCGGGCCAGCAGGAAGGTGCCCATGGCGAGGAGGCCCAGGAACTCCACCATGACCACGGCGGCAGCCAGCGCGAGGTCGTCGAAGTACGAGACCAGCACGAAGTTGGCGAGGTTGACCGGGTTCCAGATGCCGTTGAGCCCCTCGGCGGCGTAGTTCCCGCCCATCCAGCTCGCCGGGTCCATGGTCACCCAGTCGCCGGCCCGCAGTCGCTGACCGAAGACGTGCCACAGCGGGGCGAACTGCTCGTACTGGTCGCCGACGTAGTAGAAGAGCCGCTCGCGCCAGAACGGGATGGCGCCGATCACCCAGGCGGCCACGCCCACGCCGAGGGTGGCCACCCACTCGGGCAGCCGCCGCCCCGGCCGTGCCGGCGGCGCCTCGGCGGCGGTGGCGGCGGCCGACGTCCGGTCCCCCGGAGCCCGCACCGGTGAGGTCGTGGCGCGGGAGACCGCACCGACCGCGACCGGCCGCCTCACCTCGGCAGGCCCCGCGGCGCGGGGAGCTCCGCGCCGGGGTCCACCGGCGGGCCCGTGGCGGCGGCCGGACGCCCGGCCAGCAGCCGCCGGGAGAGCAGGAACGTCACCGGGATCGCCGCCACGGCGGCGACCAGCGGCGCGAGCCGCTCGTCGACGCCGAGCCACTCCACGAGGACGACGACACCGGCCGTGGTCATCACGTAGTTCGTCGCGTTGGTGAGCGGGAACAGCGCCAGCTTCCGCCAGGTCGGGCGGGTGCGGAACGTCCAGTAGCAGTTGAGCAGGAACGAACCCACCATCGCGACGAGGATCCCGCCGAGGTGCGCCACCAGGTAGTGGACCACCAGGCTGAGCAACAGGTAGGTGCCGTAGTAGACGCCGGTGTTCACCACGCCGACGACGAAGAAGCGCAGGGCGTGGTGCAGCGTGGTGCGGTCGACCCTCACCTGGAGGGCCGGCGGTCCGGGGCCTCCGCCGGGACCGGGGGCCGGACGTAGCGCCCGTCCACGTCGGCCTGGTCGTCGGGCGCGATCCAGTTGCCGACGAGCACGGTGTTCCGCCGGGCCGGTGCCCGCCGCGCCGCCGGCGGCAGCTCGTCGCTCGCCGCGGCCACCAGGAAGTGCGGCCGGTGCTTGCTCTCGTAGTAGATCCGGCCGACGTACTCGCCGATCACACCGAGGAACAGCAGCTGCAGCCCGCCGAGCCCGATGACCGCGGCCACGAGGGTCACGTAGCCGGGGACCACGATGCCTCCCACGACCGCCGCGACCACGAGGTACGCGGCATAGCCGAAGGCCAGCGTGGTGACCACCAGCCCCACGTAGATGGCCAGCCGCAGCGGTGCGTTGTTGAACGACATGACGCCGTCAAGGCCGTAGTTGAGCAGCCGGCGCAGGGTCCAGCGGCTGGCGTCCCCCCCGAAGCGGGCCTCGTTGCGGTAGTCGATGGTGACGGTCGGGAAACCGATCCAGGCGAACAGCCCCTTGGAGAACCGGTTGTACTCCCCCAGTTGCAGGAGCGCGTCGACCGCGCGCCGGCTCAGCAGGCGGAAGTCACCCACCCCGTCCTCGATGCGGACCTCGACGAGCGCGTTGACCAGCCGGTAGTACAGCCGGGCGAGCATGCTGCGGCCGAACGCGTCGCCGTCCCGGGTGCGCCGGGCGACCACCTGGTCGTTCCCCTGCTGGAGCAGCTCGAGCATCTGCCGGATGAGCCGTGGCGGGTGCTGGAGGTCGGCGTCCATGATCACGACGGCGTCGCCCCGCGCGTAGGCGAGGCCGGCCAGCATCGCCGACTCCTTGCCGAAGTTGCGGCTGAGCGAGACGTACCGGACACGGGGGTCACGCGCGTGCAGTTCCTGCATCACCGCGGTCGTCCGGTCGCGGCTGCCGTCGTCGACCAGGACGAACTCGAGATCGGCCGGGACATCCGCCATCACGGCCGTGACCTGGGCGACGAGCTCGGGCAGGACCCGCTCCTCGTTGTGGCACGGGACCACCACGGACAACAGCATGCAGGCGCCTCCTCCGGTCCGTCCGCCGCCCCGGGCGGTCCGACACGGGGTGGCACGTCGTCGTGCACGCCCTGCCATCCTGACGGACGACTCGCCCGGCCGCAGCATCCCCGGCTCCAGCCGGCGCCGGGAGGGCGCGGCTTCAGCCCAGGTTAGTCGTCGCCCGGTAGAGGACGGCGGGGCCGCGGGCGGTGACCGGCGCACCGGCGGGGAGGAACGCCGCACGCCCCTTCTCCAGCGTCAGCTCGCCGTCGACCGAGGTGAGCACGGCGGTGCCCTCCGTGCACAGCAGCAGCTGCGGTCCGCGGGTGGTGAGCGTGCCCGCCTGCTCGTCGAGGTGCACGCGGGTGAGGTCGAAGTCCTGCACCGGCACCGGGTAGCGCAGCCCGCCGGGCCCGAGCACCGGGTGCATCACCGGCACCTTGCCGTCGGTGAAGTCGAGGACCTCGATCAGCGCGGCCAGGTCGACGTGCTTGGCCGTCAGCCCGCCGCGGAGCACGTTGTCCGAGCTGGCCATCACCTCGACGCCGGCCCCGGAGAGGTAGGCGTGCAGGTTCCCCGCGGGCAGGAAGACCGCCTCGCCCGGTGCGAGCTTGAGGTGGTTGCACATCAGCGAGATGACCACGCCCGGGTCGCCGGGGTAGGACTCGGCGAGGGTGGCCGCCCAGCGGTAGGTGTTGATGAACTCGGGGTCGTGCGCGGCGACGAAGGTGGCCGCCCTGGCCGCGACCGCCTCCACCAGCTGCGTGCGCCGCCTGCCCGACAGCGCGAGGAGCTGCGGGATGGCCGCCCGCAGGCCACCGCGCGCCAGGGCGGCGATCGTCGGCTTGAGCTCGGGCACCTGCAGCTTGGCCAGGCAGTGCAGCGACTCCTCCACCGGCCGGAAGCCGCACAGCGCCTCGAACGTGGTGAGCGCCAGCAGCAGCTCGGGCTTGTGGAAGGGGTCCTTGAACGTGCGGGTCGGGTCGTCGTGCGGGATGCCGGCGGCCTCCTCGGCCGCGTAGCCGACCTCCGCCTGCGCCGTCGTCGGGTGCGCCTGCAGCGACAGCGGCGCGTCGGCGGCCAGCACCTTCAGCAGGAACGGCAGCCGCGCCCCGAACTGCTCCACCACCGCGGGGCCGAGCAACCGGTCGGGGTCCTCGGCGATCGCCTTGTCGAGCGGGCGCCCGTCGGAGAGGGTGCTGGGCTCGTCGGGGTGCGCGCCCACCCACAGCTCCGCGTGCGGGCGGTCCGCGGGCACGGGCTCACCCAGGAGCTCGGGGATCACGGTCCGGCTGCCCCAGGGGTAGTACCGGACACCGTTGCTCAGCTGCCACATCGTCTGGGCAGATTACGGCCCCACCAGGTCCCCCGGAACGGACCTCACCCCCGCGGGGCGGGTGGCCGCCTCGCCACACGGCGGGACGGAGCCCCGGAGCACCCAGGTCGGGGAACCTCCCGGGCGGTGGCCTCCTCACCCGTCCCGGTGGGCCGGCCACGGGTGCGGCGCCGTCGGCCGCCGGGTCTCAGTGCGCCTCGGCCCCGGCCTTGCGCCGGTGCACCGTGAGGTTCATGACCAGGACGACCACGGCCCCCACGACCAGCCCGAGCAGCGCGCTGCCCAGCGTGTTGACCAGCCAGCCCACGACCCCGCCGAGCGCGCCGGCGGCGTCGTGCGCCGCCTCCTCCAGGTGGTGCACGAACTCGTAGAGCGGGTGGAAGCCCAGCTCGTCGGTGCCCACCAGGATGATGTGCCCACCGACCCACAGCATGGCGGCGGTGCCGACGACGGTGAGCGCGGACAGCAGCTTCGGCATGCCCTTCACCAGCCCGCGGCCGAACGCGGCCACCCCCGTCGAGGACCGCTGCGACAGGCTCAGCCCGACGTCGTCCATCTTCACGATGACGCCGACGACGCCGTACACCAGCACGGTGATGCCGAGCGCGACGACCAGGAGGATGGCCGCCCGGGACAGGAAGCCCTCGTTCGCCACCTCGTTGAGGCTGATGACCATGATCTCGGCCGACAGGATGAAGTCGGTGCGCACGGCCCCGGAGACGAGCGTGCTCTCGTCCGGGAGCGCGTCCTCCACCGTGGCGTGCGCCTCGGCGTGGCCGCTCACCCGGTGCCAGATCTTCTCCGCCCCCTCGTAGCAGAGGTAGGCGCCACCGACCATCAGGATGGGGGTGAGCAGGAACGGCAGGAACTGGCTGAGCAGCAGGATCGCCGGCAGGATGATCAGGATCTTGTTCCGGAGCGATCCGACGGCGATCTTCCGGATGATCGGCAGCTCGCGGTCGGCGTTCAGCCCGTGCACGTACTGCGGCGTGACGGCGGTGTCGTCGACGACGACGCCGGCGGCCTTGATGCTGGCCCGCCCGGCGGCCGCCCCGATGTCGTCGATGGAGGCGGCGGCCGCGCGCGCCAGCACCGCCACGTCGTCGAGCAGGGCTACGAGTCCACCCGCCAAGGGAGTTCCTTCCGGTCGGTCAGCACCGGCGTGCTGTCGCAATGATGGTGACCCCTCCGCGGGCCGCGTGCGTGCTCAGCGAGGCCGGGACCGCTCGGTGTCGAGCGCGAGCGCCAGGTAGACGGCGCTGAAGTCGGCGACTGCCAGCTGCCGCGCCAGGCGGGGCAGCCGCGCGAACCGCTCCGGCTCGCCGTGCTCGGCCAGGCCGCTGACCGGCACGCTGTGCGCCGCGGCGGTGGTCAGCACCTGCTGCATCGCCTCGGCCGCCGAGCGCGGCTCCCGCTCCCCCGCGCCGTCGTGCCCGCCGGCGTCGCTGTCGCGGATCGTCAGCAGCCGCAGCCGCCGGCCGCTGTCGGCGACGCGGTCCCGGAAGAAGTCGTCGGCCGCGTCCCGCGGCGCGAGCGGGCCGCCGAGGACGGCGCAGGCGGCCACCCGCTGGTCCGGCAGCCGGAAGTCGGCGACCGGGAGCCCCGCGAGCGTGGCCAGCTGGTCGGCGACACGGGTCGCCGCCGCCCCGGCCAGCGGCCCCTCCGAGGCGATCACCGGAAGGGCGTCGAGCAGCTCCAGCGCCAGGCTCTTGGCCGGGTTGACGAACGACTCCCGCGCCGGGCCGCACTCCTCGGCCACCTGGTCCAGAGCCCCCGCCACCGCCTCGGTGTCGGCCACGCCCGCGGGCAGCAGCCTCAGCTCGGCGGCCAGGCGCAGCATCGGCGTGAGCAGCGACCAGAGGGTGGTGTGCCGGACGCGGCTCGGCGGCAGCGCGACGTAGGGCGCCCGGGCCGAGGAGCACACCCCGCGCAGCGGCGCGTCCTCGGCGCCGATGCCGACCAGCGACACCCCCCGGCGGGCGGCCTCGTAGGCCGGCGCGAGGGCGTACGCGCCCGCGCCGGTGCGCGTGGCCACCACCGCGATGTCGCTGGGCCCGGTCCACACCGGCAGCGCGGGACCGGGGACGACGTCGACGGTGACCGGGCTGGTGGGGCCGAGGAGGGCCCGCAGCACCGACGCGGCCACGGCGCCCTCCCGCCGGGCGACGATGACGAGGCCACGGGGCCGCCCGCCCTCGGTGACCCGGTCGAGCCCGGCCTCCTCGGTCAGCCGCGCGGTCTCCCGGACCTGCGCACCGGAGCCGGCCACGGCCGGCAGCAGCCCGCGCGGGTCCCGCGCGCGCAGCAGCTCGAGGTCGTCGAGCACCTCCTCGGCGAGCTCGGGCGAGGTCATGACGAGCGGTGCCGCGCCTCGTCGAGCAGCAGCACGGGGATCCCGTCACGGACGGGGAACGCCCGGTCGCAGGTGCCGCAGACCAGTTCGCCGGCCGCCTCGTCGACGGCCAGCGGGGTGTGGTGGGTGTCCGGGCAGGCGAGGATCGCCAGCAGTTCCGGGTCCAGGCCCAGCGGGCCGCTCGGGGCGCTGCTCGGGGGTGTGGTCACTTCGGCTCCTGTTCCGCGCGCACGGTGCGGAGCACCCGGTCGCGCACCTCGCTCATCCGCGCCTCGTCCGGCGCCTCCACGTTCAGCCGCAGCAGCGGCTCGGTGTTGCTGGCCCGCAGGTTGAACCACGCGCCGTCGGGCAGCTCGACGGTCAGGCCGTCGAGCTCGTCGACCGTCACGCCGTCCTCCTTCTCGAACATCTCCCGCACCGCTGCCATCCGCTCCCCCGCGTCGGCCACCGTCGAGTTGATCTCCCCGGAGGCGGCGTAGCGCGCGTACGCGGCGGTCAGCTCCGACAGCGGCCGGCCCTGCTCACCCAGCGCCGCCAGGACGTGCATGGCCGCGAGCATGCCGGTGTCGGCCCGCCAGAAGTCGCGGAAGTAGTAGTGCGCGGAGTGCTCGCCACCGAAGACCGCGTCGGTGCGGGCCATCTCGGCCTTGATGAACGAGTGCCCCACGCGCGTGCGCACCGGCTGCCCGCCGTGCTCGCGCACGATCTCCGGCACGGCTCGGGAGGTGATCAGGTTGTGGATGATCGTCGTCCCGCGGCCCTTGGCCAGCTCGCGCACCGCGACCAGGGCGGTGATCGCCGAGGGGCTCACCGGTTCCCCCCGCTCGTCGACGACGAAGACCCGGTCGGCGTCGCCGTCGAACGCCAGGCCGATGTCGGCACCGTGCTCCACGACGGCGCGCTGCAGGTCGACCAGGTTCGCCGGGTCCAGGGGGTTGGCCTCGTGGTTGGGGAACGACCCGTCCAGCTCGAAGTAGAGGGGCACGACCTCCAGCGGCAGGTCGGCGAGGACCACCGGCACGGTGTGCCCGCCCATGCCGTTGCCCGCGTCGACGACGACCTTCAGCGGCCGGATCGCGGCGAGGTCGACGAGCGAGCGCAGGTGCGCGGCGTAGTCGGCGAGGACGTCGCGGGCGGTGACGGTGCCGACCCGTTCGGGCGTGCGCTCGTAGGTGTCGCGCTCGGCCCACTCGCGGATGGTGACCAGCCCGGAGTCCTGCCCGATGGGGGCTGCCCCGGCACGGCACATCTTGATGCCGTTGTACTGGGCCGGGTTGTGGCTGGCGGTGAACATCGCTCCGGGCAGGTCCAGCGATCCGGCGGCGAAGTACAGCAGGTCGGTCGAGCCCAGCCCCGCCTCGACGACGTCGACGCCGCGCGCGATGACCCCCTCGGCGAAGGCGCGGGACAGCGGCACCGAGGTCTCCCGCATGTCGTGCGCGGTGACCACCGCGGTCGCGCCGCTCTCGGCGAGCACGAACTCGGCGAACGCCGCACCGATCGCCCGCGCGACGTCCCCGTCCCACTGGTCGGGGACCACCCCACGGACGTCGTAGGCCTTGATCAGGGCCGAGAGATCTCGCACGGCGCGACACTATCGGGCGCCGGAGCGCGCGTCGGCCCCGCTGCAGGGACCCGCCGCGAGCCTGCGAGCGGCGGGGGGCAGCGGGGTCCTTTCAGGGCAGGTCGGGCAGCACCCGCAGGTGCCCGCGCCGGATGCCGCTGCCGTCGTCGGCGGGGGCGCGCGGGGGCTCGGGTCGGGCGGCCTCGCGGACGGCGTCGGCCAGTGCCAGGAGGTCGTCCCCGGTCGGCCCGGCGTCCTCGACGTCGATCTCGTGCCGCACGACCTCCCAGCCGCGCGGGACGGTCAACCGCTCCGCGTGGAACTCGCACAGGTCGTAGCTGTGCGGCTCGGAGTACGTCGCCAACGGGCCCACGACAGCGGTCGACTCCGCGTAGACGTAGGTCAGGGTCGCCGCTGCCGGTTGCGCGCAGCCGCTGCGCGAGCAGCGCCGTGACTGCCTCACCACCGGTTCCTCACGCAAGGCACAGTAAACCCGCCCCGCGGTACGCGACAGCAGGCACACCGGGAAACCGGCTGTCACGCACCATCCTGCACGATGACCCCGTGGGCATCGTCACCGGTCGGGCGCGGGATGGGCACCGGCGCGTCCGGACGCGGGGGAACGCCCGGCGAGCCGTCCCGGGGCCCGGCGTGTCGCGTCCCGCCGTACGCTTCGGGCAGTCATGAGCCGTCCCCCGCGCCGCCGCGCCCGCTCCCGTCGCGACCGCCACGGTCGCGGCCTGCGCGGGCGCCTCGTCCCTGCCGAGGTGCCGCTGTCGCGCAGCCGGGCCGAGCAGTTCGACGACCTGGTCCTGGACGCCGTCGAGGACCTGGAGCGCCGCTGGGAGCGCGAGCTGGCCGGGGTGGAGTTCGCCGTCGAGGACGTGCCCTGGGTCGAGCACACCGACCCCGACGAGGCACTGCTGGACGCCGACGTCCTCGACGACGCCGGCGTCCCGCTGGCCCGGCTGCTGCCCGCGCGGCGCGAGCAGGGCCAGGAGGTCCCGCCGCGGATCGTGGTCTACCGCCGACCGCTGGAGCTGCGCGCGCACGACCGCGAGGACCTCGCCGACCTCGTGCGCGACGTCGTCGTCGACCAGGTGGCCACCCTCCTGGGCCGGGATCCCGAGGAGATCGACCCCACCCGCTGACATGCTGGACGGGATGGACGCCGCCGCCACCACCGCCTGGCTCCTCGCCGGCGTGGTCCTGGGGGTCCTGGTGGTGGCGGCCCTGGTCGCCGCCGCGGCCGTCGTCCGGGCGCGCCGGTCGCGCGGGAGCGGCGCAGCCGATCCGGTCGACGACCTGGCCGACTTCCTCGAGCACCCGCCCGGCACCCGGCCGGAGCCGCCGCCCCCCGCCGGCTGGGCGACGCTGGCCCCGCCGCCGGCGCCCGCGCACCCCGGTGAGGACCGCCGGTGGGCCCGCCCCGCCCTGGCCGCGCTCTGCGTCGTCGCCCTGGCGGTCGTCGGCACCGCCGCCGCCGTCGCGGCCGGCCGGATGGCGGCGGGCGGTTCCGCCGGCGAGCCGGCGAGCAGCGACCCGGGGGCGCCGCGGCCCGCCCCCACCTCGGACGCCGCGGCGCCCGGCGCTCTCGTCGCCGACCTGGTCGCCGGCGGGCTGGTGCTGGAACCGCGGGCGGTGGGCGTCACCGCGGCCTACCCCGAGGCACGGCTCACCGCCCACGCCGGCGCGGCGCGGCTGGAGCTGCGGCTGCCCACCTACAACTGCCTGGCCGCCCAGGCCCCGGCCGACCCGGTCGCCGCCGGGTGCACCGCCACGCCGGTCGAGCACGCCGTCGTCGACGGTGACGACCTGGTCGTCTCCCGCGACGGCGAGCGGTGGACCGTGCGCGGGCGCGCCGCGACCTTCCTCCGGCCCGGCGGTTCGGCACCCGAGCCGACCGGCCGGGTCTACCCGCTGGAGCTCACCCTGGTGCCCCAGGACGCGTCGAGCGCCGACGGCGCGCGGGCCGCCGCCGGGGAGCTGCGCCTCGGCACGGGCAGCGCCCCGCTCCTGCCCGAGCTCAGCCGGGTCCGCCCACCCGGCTGAGCCTCAGCGGGGCCAGCGCCGCGCCGGCACGGACAGGCTGCTCACCGGCGCGCCCATCTCCGTGCGCGGACCGCCGTCACCGTCGACGCCCCACCACGGCCAGCGGTTCTCGCCGTCGACGAGGGTGAGCAGCCCGGCACGCAGCCGGTCGCCCTCGGCGACCACCGCCACCTCCAGGCGGCCGACGGCCGCGTGCAGCCGGGCCGCGGCCCGCAGGAAGCCCCGCGCCCGCCGATCGGGCGCGGCGGCGAGGAACGCGGGGAGCCAGCGCTCGAGGTGCCGCTGGTCGCGCGCGCGCTCGACGGGCCCGACCTGGTCGAGCGCGTCGACCAGCAGCGCGCTGCGGGCGGTGGCCAGGACGGCGGTGGGCAGGCGGGCAGCGAGCGCTCGGGCGGTGGGGTCCCCCAGGGGGAGCCCGCTCAAGTGCAGCGTCCAGGGGCCGCGCAGCGAGTCCAGCAGGCCCAGCACCCCGTCGGCGAGGTGCCCGGCGGCCGCCTCGTCACGGGCCGGCAATCGCGCGGTGGGCCGGCCACCGGGCAGCGGTCGGGTCCCCTGGCCCAGCACGGTGACCTGGGTGAACGCCCCGCGCCGGCGCAGCTCGAGGAAGGCCGCTGCGCGCGGCGGACCGTCGAGGGGTCCCGCGACGACGACGGCGGCGGGCCGGGCCGGCAGCGGGCTCGCGGCGCCGTGGTTGAGCACCGCGGTCAGCCACGGCGCCCGGGCGGTCAGCGGCGCCGCCAGCGCTTCCGCCAGCGGCTCCGCGGCCCGCACCTCGCGGACCACGTCCGCTCGACCGACGGCGACGCGGGTGACCATGCCCCGAACAGAACCACAGCCGCCGACGAGGGGCGTCGGCGGCTGTGGTGGCGTACTGGAACGGCCCCGCCCAGAGGCTCGTCGCGAGCCTGCGAGCGATGAGGAGGGCGGGGTCCTTACACCGCGCGGCGGCGGAGCCGGCGCCGTTCGCGCTCGGAGAGGCCACCCCAGATGCCGAAGCGCTCGTCGTTGGCCAGCGCGTACTCGAGGCACTCGGCCTTGACCTCGCAGCCGGTGCAGATCTTCTTCGCCTCGCGGGTGGAGCCACCCTTCTCGGGGAAGAACGCCTCGGGGTCGGTCTCGGCGCACAGCGCCTGCTCCTGCCAGGACTGGGTGTCCGGCTCCAGCCCGAAGCCGAGGAAGCCGACGAACGGCTGCCCCGTTCCCGAACCCACCGCCTGGGCCGCGCCGTGCCCGGTGACCGCCGGCCGGTCGGCCGACCGCTCCGACCCGTTGACGTAGTCGCTCAACCACGACACCTCTGCCATGACGGTGCGTCCCCTCTCGCTCTCGTCCCGGTGCGCGGCCGGCAGGACGTTCCCGGGCCGATCAGCACTCGTTGACACCGCCGGAATTACACGCGTGTCGTTGCCCGGGCGTCAACTTCGCCCGGTGTAAGCGACACGCCACACGCGCCCCATCCGTCACGGGGCCTTCGTCACATCTCGTGGTAGCCCTCGACACGCCCGGCGAACAGTCGACAAGTGCCCATCCGGCACCATGCGATTCGTGCAGATCGTCGTGCTGGCAGGTGGGACCGGAGGGGCTCGATTTCTGCGCGGGGTCCGCGCCGCGGCGCCCGAGGCGGAGATCACGGCCGTGGTCAACACCGGGGACGACGTGACGCTCCACGGGCTGCGGATCTGCCCCGACCTGGACACGGTCGTCTACACCCTCGGCGGTGGCATCGACGAGGAACGCGGCTGGGGCCGGGCCGGCGAGTCGTGGACGGTCAAGGAGGAGCTCGCCGCCTACGGCGCCGACCCCGCCTGGTTCGGCCTCGGTGACCGCGATCTGGCCACGCACCTGATCCGCACCCGGATGCTCGACGCCGGCTACCCGCTCTCGCAGGTCACGGCGGCGCTCGCGGAGCGCTGGCGGCCCGGGGTGACCGTGCTGCCGATGAGCGACCAGCGGGTGGAGACCCACGTGGTCGTCACCGACCCCGAGGACGGCCGGCCGCGCGCGATCCACTTCCAGGAGTGGTGGGTGCGCCACCGGGCCGGGCTCGATCCGTCGGCGTTCGTCCAGGTGGGCGTGGACACGGCCCGGCCCGCGCCGGGCGTGGTGGAGGCGCTGGCGGCGGCCGACGCGGTGCTGCTGGCGCCGTCCAACCCGGTGGTCTCGATCGGCACGGTCCTCGGCGTGCCGGGGCTGCGCGACGCCCTGCTGGCCTCGCCGGCCCGGATCGCGGGGGTCTCCCCGATCGTGGGCGGCTCGGTGGTGCGCGGCATGGCCGACCGCTGCCTGCCCGTGCTGGGCATCGAGGTGAGCGCCGAGGGCGTCGGCCGGCACTACGGCGCCCGCGCCGACGGTGGGCTGCTCGACGCCTGGCTGGTCGCCGAGGACGACCCCGCCGACGTGCCCGGCGTCGACGTGCGGCGGTCGCCGCTGCTCATGTCCTCGCCCGAGGCCACCACGGCGCTGGCCCGCGCGGCGCTCGACGCCTGTGCGTAGCGAGGCCCCCCGGGGCCTGTCGGTCCTGCCCGTCGCCGGGCTGCCCGAGTTCGCGCCCGGTGACGACCTGGCCGAGGCGATCGTGCGCGCCGCAGCGTGGCTCGCCGACGGCGACGTCGTCGTGGTCACCTCCAAGGTGGTCTCGAAGGTGGAGGGCCGGCTGGTCCGCCTGGAGCCCGGCGCCGACCGGGAGGCCGCCCGGCAGCGGGCGATCGACGCGGAGACGGTGCGGGTGGTCGCCCGCCGCGGGCCGCTGAAGATCGTGCAGACCCGGCAGGGCTGGGTCGTCGCCGCCGCCGGCATCGACGCCTCGAACGTCTCCGCCGACGCGCTGGTCCTGCTCCCCGAGGACGCCGACGCCTCCGCGCGGCGGCTGCGGTCGCGGCTGCGGGAACTCGCCGGGGTCGACGTCGCGGTGGTGGTCAGCGACACCTTCGGCCGGACCTGGCGGGAGGGGCTCACCGACGTCGCGGTCGGCGCCGCCGGGATCGTCGCGCTCGAGGACCACCGCGGGGCGGTGGACGCCCACGGCAACCGGCTGGAGACCACCCGCGTCGCCGTCGTCGACGAGCTCGCCTCCGCCGCGGACCTGGTGAAGGGCAAGCTGGCCGGCGTCCCGGTGGCGGTGGTCCGCGGGCTGCCGGGGCCGCGCCCGGCCGACGACGCCGACGAGGGCACCCGGCCGCTGGTGCGGCTGCCCGCCGAGGACCTGTTCCCCTACGGGTCGCGCGACGTGGTGGCCTCCCGCGCCCCCGCGTCCGACCTCGTGCCCCGGCCCGGTGAGCTCGGCGCCGTCGCGGAGGCGTTCCGCGTCGCGGCCGCCGCGCTCCCGGAGTTCCCGGTCGTGCTGCGCCACGGCGGCGACGGCGACGGCGTGGTCGACGTCCACCTCTCCGACACCGTCACGCTCACCACCGCGCTCAACGTCGGGGCGGTGGTCGGCGTCGCGCTCGTGCAGCTGCACGCCATGGGCTGGTCGACCCGGTGGGAACCGGTCGGCTCCCCCGGGGGGACCTCACTCGTCGGGAGGCTGTGGCTGGGCGGCGCGGCGCTCTGAGCCGGAGCGCTCGGTACGGTTCGTTCCCATGCGCGGGATCATCCTGGCCGGTGGCACCGGGAGCCGTCTGTTCCCCATCACCCAGGCGGTGAGCAAGCAGCTCATGCCGGTCTACGACAAGCCGATGATCTACTACCCGCTCTCCACGCTGATGATGGCGGGGATCCGCGAGGTGCTGGTCATCACGACGCCGGCCGACCAGGCGGCGTTCCGCGCCCTCCTGGGCGACGGCAGCCGGCTCGGCATGCGGATCGAGTACGCCGCCCAGCCACGGCCGGAGGGTCTGGCGCAGGCGTTCCTCATCGGGGCGGAGTTCCTCGGCGGCGAGCCCGCCGCCCTGGTGCTCGGCGACAACATCTTCTACGGCGCCGGCCTGGGCACCGCGCTGTCCCGGCTGCCCGTGCCCGCCGGCGGGCACGTCTTCGCCTACCACGTGGCCAACCCGCGCGATTACGGCGTCGTGGAGTTCGACGACGCCGGCCGCGTGCTCTCCATCGAGGAGAAGCCGGTGCACCCGAAGAGCTCCTACGCGGTCCCGGGGCTGTACTTCTACGCCGGCGACGTCGTCGAGGTGGCGAGGGGAATCACCCCGAGCGCGCGGGGCGAGCTCGAGATCACGGCCGTCAACGAGCACTACCTGCGGGAGGACCGGCTGACGGTCACCGCGCTGGACCGCGGCACCGCCTGGCTGGACACCGGCACCTTCACCTCGCTGCGGCAGGCCACCGAGTTCGTCTCCGTGGTCGAGGAGCGGCAGGGGCTGAAGATCGGCTGCATCGAGGAGGTGGCGTGGCGCAACGGCTGGCTGGACGACGAGGGGCTGCGCGCCATCGCCGAGCCGCTGGGCAAGAGCGGCTACGGCGACTACCTGCTCGGCCTGCTCGCCGGGGCCTAGCGCCGCCGGTTGTCGACCGGGGCGAACCGGGGGCCGCGCCGCGGGCGCCGGGGGCCGCCGGCCAGCAGCAGCCGGACCACCCGCTGGCGGTGCCCCCGCCAGGGCTCCAGCAGCTCGAGCATGCCCTCGTCGTCGGTGTTCCGGCGGCCGGTGAGCGCGTAGCCCACCAGGTTCTTCAGGTGGTAGTCGCCCACGCTGACGGCGTCGGGGTCGCCGTGGACCCGCTGCACGACCTCGGCCGCCGTCCAGATGCCGATGCCGGGGATCGAGCGCAGGCGCCGCTGCAGGCCGGCGGAGTCCCCGGCCCGCTCGGGCTCCAGGGCGGCGGCCACCGTCGCGGCGGCGCGCAGCGCCCGGCGGCGGGCACCGTCGAGCCCGCAGCGGTGCCACTCCCAGTCGGTCACCTCGAGCACGCGTCGCGCCGACGGCACCACGCGCATCCCCTCGGGCGCGGGGCCGGGCGCGGGCTCGCCGGCCAGCCGGAGCAGCTCCCGCCACACCCGGTGGGCCTCGACGACGGTCACCTTCTGCTCCAGCACCGCCGGGACGAGCGCGTCCCAGGTGCGACCGGTCCGCCCCAGCCGCAGCCACGGCGTCGTGCGGTGCAGCTCGGCCACCGTCGGGTGGTCGCCGGGACGGAACCGCTCGGGGCGGTCGGCCGCGCCCAGCCACTCGGGCACGGCGGCCCCCGCGCACTCCGCGCCGGGACCCCACGCGCTGATCGACACCCCCGCGGCCGTGCGGACCAGCCGCACCGTGGCCGGGCCCACGGGCGTGGACGTCGTGCGCCAGACCCCGGAGTCGGTCAGCCGCAGCGCGGGGTCGCCGGGCCCGCGGCGGTGCGGCGCCAGGGTCCGGCCCACGTCGAGGGGCCAGTCCGGCGTCCACACCGCCGCGTAGGCGGGGGCGTCGAGGGCGGTGCTCAGCAGGTGCTCCGGGAAGAGGTCAGCGGGGTGCCATGCGCAGCGCGCCGTCCATCCGGATGACCTCGCCGTTGAGGTAGCCGTTCTCGACGATCGCGAGCGCCAGCTCGGCGAAGTCCGACGGGCGGCCGAGCCGCTTGGGGAAGGGTATGCCCGCCGAGAGGGCGGCCCGCGCCTCCTCGGGGAGCGAGCCCAGCAGGGGCGTGTCCACCAGCCCGGGGGCGATGGTGCAGACGCGGACGCCCACGCTCGACAGGTCGCGGGCCGCGGGCAGGGTCATGCCGACGACGCCGCCCTTGGAGGCCGAGTACGCCAGCTGGCCGATCTGGCCGTCGTAGGCGGCGATGGAGGCGGTGTTGACGACGACGCCGCGCTCGCCCTCCTCACCCGGCTCGGTCCGCGACATCGCCGCCGCAGCCAGGCGCAGCACGTTGAACGTGCCGACCAGGTTGACCGAGAGGACCCGGGTGAACCCGGCCAGCTCGTGCGGTTCGCCGTTGCGGCCGACGGTGCGCTGCGCGAGACCGATGCCGGCGCAGCTGACCGCGATCCGCAGCGGCCGGTCCTTGCCGGTGGCGTCCGCGATCCCCGCCTGCACCGACGCCTCGTCGGTGACATCGGTCCGGACGAACGTGGTGTGCCCGCCCAGCTCGGCGGCGAGCGCCTGCCCGCGCTCCTCGTTCAGGTCCAGGATGGTGACCGCGGCCCCCCGGGCGGCCAGCGCCCGGGTGGTGGCCTCCCCGAGCCCGGAGGCTCCCCCGCTGACCACTGCTGCGACGTCGAAGTTCTTCATGCCCCGCAGCCAATCACGTGCTCAGGCGAAACGACCGCCGTGGCTCTCCTGCACCGCGGCGAGCAGCTGCTTCACCCGCTCCGCGTCGGCGACCGGGCAGACCATGGTGACGTCGGCGGTGTGCACCACGACGCTGTCCCGCACGCCCACGAGGGCGACCAGGTGCCGCGGGTCGTCGCTGAACACGATGTTCCCCGACCCGTCGAGCACCACGGCGGGACCGCGGACGGCGTTACCGGCACCGTCGTCGCCGAGCGTGTGCGCCAGCGCCGGCCACGAGCCGACGTCCAGCCACGCCACGTCGAGGTCGACCACGAGCACCTGTCCGGGCTCGGTGGCGGCCGGCTCCAGGACGGCGTAGTCGACGCTGATCTTCGGCAGGGCCGGGAACACCTCCGCCAGGACGGCGTCCCGGGCCGGTCCGGCGGGCGCTGCGACGATGCGGGCGAGCCCCTCGGCCGACGCCGGGAGGTGGTCGGCCAGGGCATCGAGCACCGTGCGGGCGCGCCAGACGAACATGCCCGAGTTCCACAGGTACTGCCCGGACGCCAGGTACCGCTCCGCGGTGGCGCGGTCGGGCTTCTCCCGGAACGACGCCGCCTCCGCCACGCCCGGCTGCCCGGTGGGCGCGCCGCGCTGCACGTAGCCGAACCCGGTGGCCGGCGCGGTCGGCCGGATGCCGAGGGTGACCAGCGAGCGGGGGCGGGTGGCGAGGGCGTCGTAGGCGGTGCGCAGCGCGTCGGCGAAGCGCTCCACCGGCCGGATCACGTGGTCGGCGCTGACGACGGCGAGCTCGGCGTCCGGGTCGACGTCGGCGACCAGCGCCGCGGTCAGCCCGACGGCGTTGGCGGTGTCGCGGGCGACCGGCTCGAGCACCAGCCGGTCGGCGCGCAGCTCCGGCAGCGCCGCCCGGACCTGCCCGGCGTAGCGGGCCGCGGTGCACACCCAGATGCGCTCCGCGGGCAGCACGGCGCGCAGCCGGTCCCAGGCCTCGGCCAGGAGGCTGCGCGGGGCCCCGTCCGTCCCCGCGACGACGTCGAGCAGCTGCTTGGGCCGGTCCTCGCGCGACAGCGGCCACAGCCGCGTACCGGAACCCCCGGCCATGATCACCGCGTGCCGCACGTCAGCCCTCCTCGGCGCCGGTGCGCCGCGGTGCGGGCACGGCCGCCAGCTCGCGGGCCCCGCGCTGGAACCGGGCACCGGCCGCGACGCGTCCGCTGACGTAGGAGACGAGCATCCGGCCGCCGAGCCCGGCGCGGAGCGCGGCGCGCAGCGGGGCGTGCCGCCGGCGGGGGTACTGCCCGGAGAGGTACCGCAGCGCGCTGGTGTGGTGCACCCGCTGCATCCGGTGCGGCTCCCGCCGGGTCGCGTGCCCGCCCTCGTGCTCGACGACGGCGGTGGGGACGTAGACGTGCAGCCAGCCGGCGCGTGTGAGCCGCTCGGCGAGGTCGACGTCCTCGAAGTACATGAAGTAGCCCGGGTCGAAGCCGCCGACCGACCAGAACGCCGCCAGGTCCACCAGCAGGCAGGAGCCGCTCAGCCAGCCCGCGGGGCGTTCGCGGGGCGCCTCGCGCTCGCGCCGGTACCGGGCGGTCCACGGGTTGCCGGGCCAGGCCCAGCCGAGCAGCGCGTGCCCGGCGCCGGTGGACAGCCGCGGCAGGTCCCGGGCCGAGGGGTACAGCTCGCCCGCGGGCGTCATGATCGCCGGCCCGAGCGTGGCCGCCCGCGGCCAGCGGTCGGCGGCGGCGAGCAGCTCGTCGACCGACCCGGGCGAGAAGCGCAGGTCGGGGTTGGCGATCAGCGCGCGGCCGGTGCGGACGTCGGCGAGCCCGGCGTTTGCCGCCGCGCCGTACCCGATGTTCCCGCCGGTGCGCAGGACCCGGACGTGCGGGTGCCGGGCCGCGGCCCGCTCGGGCGCGCCGTCGGTCGAGCCGTTGTCGGCGAGGACCACCTCCACCGGCCGGGTGGTGGCGCCGGCCAGCGAGTCGACGAACTGCTCGAGCGCCGCACCCGGCGAGTAGGTGACGGCGACGACGCGCAGGGGCGGCGGGCCGGAGGGAGATGACACGGGGGCCCACCCTAGGCACTCCCGCCCCCGGACGGCCCGATCCACGGCCGCACGGCGGTCGGGCGGGGTGGATGAGGCCCGTGTGACGGAACGGGTCGCCACGCCCCCGACACCGCCTCTCCGTGGTCGTGCGGCCCCGGACCGGCAGGTACCGTCGAGTCCCGTGACCACCACAGGACCTGACCTCGTCGTCGTCGGCTCCGGATTCTTCGGGCTCACCGTCGCCGAGCGGGTGGCCAGCCAGCTCGACAAGCGGGTGCTGGTCATCGACCGCCGCGACCACATCGGCGGCAACGCCTACTCCGCCCCGGAACCCGAGACCGGCATCGAGGTGCACGTCTACGGCGCACACCTCTTCCACACGTCGAACGAGCGGGTCTGGCAGTACGTCAACCGGTTCACCGAGTTCACGAACTACCAGCACAAGGTCTACTCGATCTACCAGGGGCAGACCTACTCGCTGCCGATGAACCTGGCCACCATCTGCCAGTACTTCGGCAAGAGCTTCTCCCCCGACGAGGCCCGCGCCCTCGTCGCCGAGCAGGCCGGCGAGTTCGACACGGCGGAGGCCGCGAACCTCGAGGAGAAGGCCATCTCGCTGATCGGCCGCCCGCTCTACGAGGCGTTCATCCGCGGCTACACGAAGAAGCAGTGGCAGACCGACCCGACCGAGCTGCCCGCCGCGGTCATCGCCCGCCTCCCGGTGCGCTACACGTTCGACAACCGGTACTTCAACGACACCTACGAGGGTCTGCCGAAGGACGGCTACACCGCCTGGCTGCAGCGCATGGCCGACCACCCGAACATCGAGGTCCGGCTGAACACCGACTACTTCGACGTCCGCGACGAGCTGCCGGCCGACGTCCCGACGGTGTTCACCGGCCCGATCGACAAGTACTTCGGCTACGAGGCCGGGGAGCTCGGCTGGCGGACGCTGGACTTCGAGACCGAGGTCCTGCCCATCGGTGACTTCCAGGGCACCTCGGTCATGAACTACGCCGACGAGGACGTGCCCTTCACGCGGATCCACGAGTTCCGCCACTTCCACCCGGAGCGGGACTACCCGTCGGACAAGACCGTGGTGGTGCGGGAGTTCTCGCGCTTCGCGCAGACCGGCGACGAGCCGTACTACCCGATCAACACGCCCGAGGACCGCGCCAAGCTGGAGCGGTACCGCGAGCTGGCGGCCAAGGAGGCCGCGGAGAAGCGCGTGCTCTTCGGTGGGCGGCTCGGGACCTACAAGTACCTCGACATGCACATGGCCATCGGCTCCGCGCTGACCATGTTCGACAACCGCATCCGCCCCTTCTTCGACGAGGGCGGCTCGCTCGACGGCCGCCTCGACGACTGAATGCCCACCCCGACCGTCCACGCCGCGGACGGCCTACTCGCCAGGGAGCTCGACCGGTGACCGACCCGCACGACCAGACCGGGGCCCACCGGGTCTTCGAGATCCTCCACGAACCGGACTGGTTCTCGGGCCTCTCCAAGCGCGAGGCGCGCCTGCTCGACGGAGCCCTGGCGTTCCACTGCCTGGCGCGTCCGGGCGAGCGCATCCGGGCGACCGTCCTGCGCACCGAGGGCCCGCACTTCCCGTCGCTGACCGACCAGCGGACCTCCACCATCGAGTGGCCCGACGACCGCACCGTGGTGGGGACGATCGAGGCGCAGGCGACGGGTCACCCGGTGTCGACCACGGGCGTCGTCGACGTCGTGCTCGACCTCGGCGGGTCCCCGCAGGCGCTGATGCGCAACGAGCAGCCGCCCGGTCGGGTCCACGCGGCCCGGAACGCGGCGCGCCGGCGTGCGCCGGTGGTGTTCGACGCCCTCCGCCAGCACCGGACCGACCGCCTGGAGAACCGCCGGCTGTCCCAGCCCATCCCGCGGGTGGGCCGGCTGCACGACACGAACGTCGGTTCGTCGCGGGGCTCCACCAAGGCCGTCCTCTTCGGGCTGCACTGGCTGGAGCTCGGGGGTGCGGAGAAGTGGGCGGCCGAGACGATCAGCCTGGCGCGCGAGGCCGGGCTGCTGCCGATCGTCCTCAGCGACCGCCCCTCGGGCCACCCGGACATCGTGCGCCCCACGTTCGACGACGCCCTGGTCATCCCGCTCACCCACCCCATGAGCGGGCCCCAGGAGTCCCGCCTCCTGAGCCAGCTGTTCGAGCGGTTCGACATCCGCGGGGTGCACATCCACCACTGCAGCTGGCTCTACCAGCGCCTCCCGTGGATCAAGGCGCAGTACCCCGGGACCGAGCTCGTCGACTCCCTGCACGTGCTGGAGTGGCGCACCGGCGGCTTCGTCGACATCGCGCTGCGGTTGTCCAACGTCATGGACGCCCACCACGTGATCTCGCCGCAGCTCCGCGACTACCTGGTCGACCGGCAGGGGCTGCCGCGGGAGAAGGTCCAGCTGGCGACGCTGGCCGACCTGACCGTCGACCCGTCGGCGGTGGAGGCCGCCGCACCCACGCGCAAGGCCGGTGACCCCCTCACGGTCGCCTTCGTGGGCCGGTTCACCCAGCAGAAGCGCCCCTACCTGTTCCTGCGGCTGGCCGCGCGGCTGCGCGAGACCCTGGGCGACCGCATCCGGTTCGTCGTGCACGGCGACGGGGAGCTCGCCGCCGAGGTGCGCGCCGATCTCGCCCGCCTGGGGCTGAACGGGGTCGTCGAGCTCCGCGGCGCGGACCGACCGGTGTCCCGGACCCTCGACGAGGCCGACCTCCTGGTGATCAGCTCGGACAACGAGGGCGTCACGCTGACCTCCTTCGAGGCCGACGCGCACGGTGCGCTGGTGGTCAGCGCCGACGTCGGCTCGCAGGCCTCCGTCGTGGTCCCCGAGCTGCTGCTGCCCCGCGCCCCCCTGGCCTTCCTGAAGGAGGCCGAGAGCACCATCACCAGCTTGCTGGAGGACCCGGACCGGGCCGCCGCACTGCTGTCCCGGCAGCGCCAGCAGGTCGCCGCCTTCGCCGCTCTTCCCCGCGCCCGGGAATGGACCCGGGAACTCTACGAAAGGTGGGCTTCGTGACCCAGACCAACGTGGCCGCCGTCATCGTCACCTACAACCGGGCCGACAAGCTCGGCAAGGTGATCGAGCAGGTCCTGAGCCAGGACCGGCCGGCCGACCAGATCATCGTCGTGGACAACGCCTCCACCGACGACACGGGCTCCGTGCTGGACGCCTACCAGGACCGTCCCACCGTCCACATCGAGCGCCTGACCGAGAACACCGGCGGTGCCGGTGGGTTCGCGCACGGCATGTCGGTCGCCTACGAGCGCGGCGCCGACTACATCTGGATCATGGACGACGACTGCTACGCCGACACCGACGCCCTGCGGCACCTGCTGGACGGGCAGGCGGCGGCCGAGGCGAGCATGGGGATGCGGCTGCCGTTCTCCTGCTCCGTCGTGAAGTGGACCAACGGCGACGTCTGCGAGATGAACAACCCCGAGCCGACCTGGGACTGGGGCAAGCTGCTGGCCCGTGGCGAGCAGAGCGTCCTCGTGAACTCCTGCTCGTTCGTCTCGGTGATGTTCCCCCGATGGGTCCTGACGCAGTTCGGCCTGCCGCTGTCGGAGTACTTCATCTGGTTCGACGACCAGGAGTACACCCGGCGGATCACCGCCGCGGGCCCTGGCGT
The DNA here is from genome assembly GCF_054050795.1 of Blastococcus sp. SYSU DS1024. NCBI lineage: Bacteria > Bacillati > Actinomycetota > Actinomycetes > Geodermatophilales > Geodermatophilaceae > Blastococcus > Blastococcus sp. SYSU DS1024. Next base: position 5,927 of record NZ_JBJHAA010000027.1, on the reverse strand, counting down.
CCAGGTGCTGACGAGCACGGTGACGCACGACCTGGCGGTCAACCGTGGCGTGAATTTCGGCGACGTGAACGACGCCAACATGTGGAAGTTCACCTACGGCGTCCGCAACGAGGCGTCCTACCGCTGGCACCACGAGGACCCGTTCGCCGCCCTGCGGTTCGCGCAGCGGCTCTACACGGGTCTCAAGGGCGGCAACGTGCCGTGGCGGCTGCGTCGCCAGCTCGCGAAGAAGTTCCTCGAGGGTGTCCGCTTCGACCCGAAGCCGGCCTTCCCACGCACGGTGCTCTGACCCGGACGACCGCCCGACACGAACGGAGCCCCTCCCCGGCCGGGGAGGGGCTCCGTTGCGCGTGGTGCGGGTGCCGTCGGCGTCGCGGGGACGGGCAGCGGGTTCAGCGGCCTCGCCCGGGCATCGCGAACCGCTCCCGGCGCCCGGCGCGGGTGAGCGCCAGCCAGTCGCGCAGGCCGCGGACGTCCCGCCGGCTGAGGAAGAAGTAGCCGAACCGGACCAGCTCCAGCGGGAACAGCCAGCGCATCCCCGGCTGCGCCATGAGGTAGCCGCGGTTGCGGTAGGTGAAGAAGCGCTTGACCTCGTCGCCCGGGTACTGGGCGGACAGCCGCCCGCCGAGGATCGGCACGAACTCGTCGCCCCCCTGCGGGTGCAGGTACGCGGCGCGCATGGTGGTGCCGAAGGCGAGCCCGGAGCGCTGCAGCCGCCGGTGGATCTCGGTCTCGTCGCCGCGCAGGAACAGCCGCAGGTCCGGTACGCCGACGGAGTGGAAGGCCGAGGACCGGAACAGCGCCCCGTTGAACAACGAGGCGTACGACGGGAGGAACTCGTCGGGCGCGAAGGCGTCCACGGTGCCGCGCCAGCGCAGCCCCTGGCGGAGCGGGAAGGCGAGCCGCTGCGGGTCCGCCTCGTCGACGACCGCGGGTGAGACCTCGGCGAGACCGCGAGCCCGCGCCTCCTCCAGGAGGACCGCGAGCACGTCGCGACCGCCGGGCCGTCCGTCGTCGTCGGCGCACCACACCCAGTCGGCACCGAGGGACAGCGCCGTCAGCAGCCCGAGCGCGAAGCCGCCGGCTCCCCCGAGGTTGGTGTGCGACGGGAGGTAGACCGTCGGGACCTCGCAGCTCCGGACCACGGCCTCCGTCTCGGCATCGGCGCCGTTGTCGACGACGACGATCACCCCGACGCGGCGGCTCTGGGCAGCGATGGCCTGCAGGCTCTGCCGGAGCAGCTCCGCCCGGTCGCGCGTGACGACGACGGCGACGACGAGTTCGTCAGCCGCCGGCGGCACCGCGGTCACGCCGCACCGTGCCCCTCGTCGACGAACGCCTCGGGCCCCTTGTACGCCCGCAGCACGTCCTCGAGCGGACCCTGCTGCTTGACCCGCCCGTGCTCCATCCAGATGGCGCTGGTGCACAGCCGCTTGAGGAACTCGTCGGAGTGCGAGGCGAACACCAGCAGCCCGGCTCGGTCGACGAGATCGCTGAGGCGGTCCCGCGCCTTCTCCAGGAAGGCTGCGTCGACGGCCCCGATCCCCTCGTCGAGCAGGAGGATCTCCGGGTCGATGCTCGTCACCACGCCCAGGGCGAGGCGGACGCGCATGCCGGTGGAGTAGGTGCGCAGCGGCATGGAGAGGAAGTCACCGAGCTCGGTGAAGTCGGCGATGTCGTCGACCCGCTTCTCCATCTGCTTCCGCGTCATCCCGAGGAAGAGGCCGCGGATCATGATGTTCTCGTAGCCGGAGATCTCCGGGTCCATCCCGACGCCGAGGTCGAACACCGGGGCGACGCGCCCCTCCACGACGGCCGTGCCGCGGGTGGGCTCGTAGATGCCGGCCAGCAGCCGCAGCAGGGTGGACTTGCCGGCGCCGTTGTGCCCCACCAGACCGACGCGGGCGCCGTGCTGCAGTTCCACGTTGATGTCGTGCAGGGCCTCGATGATGGGCACCTTGGTCTCGCTGCTGATGTTGCCGCCGACGACGCCGAGCACCGTCTTCTTCAGCGACCTGCTCTTCGCGTCGAAGATCGGGAAGTCGACCGAGGCGTCGCGCGTGGTGATGCTGACCATGGGGGGTGTGTGCCTCTTTCTCTCGTCCGGCCCGGGTCAGACCCAGTAGGCGACGCGCGCCCGGTACCGGCGCATCACGAACACGGTCAGGACCCAGCCCACGACGGTGATCGCGAGGACCACGATCCAGTGCCGCAGCTGCTGGTCCTGGCCGAGCATCGGTGCACGGACGATCTCCAGGAAGTGCAGGAACGGGTTGAACTCGGCGAGCCGGGCCCGCTCCGCGACCGCCGGGTTGGGGCTGTTGATCAGGTCGTCGTAGATCCAGACGATCGGGGTCAGGAAGAACATCAGCTGGACGATGCTCTGGGTGATGGGCGTGAGGTCGCGGAACCGGGTGCTGACGATCCCGAAGAGCAGGGCGACCCAGACGCCGTTCACCACCAGCAGCAGGATCGCGGGGATCACCGCCAGCGCCGTCCACTTCAGCGGCTGCGGGAACACGAAGAGCATGACGGCGTAGACGATCAGGTTGTGCGCGAAGAAGAGCGCCTGCCGCCAGACCAGCCGGTACACGTGCACGCTGATCGGCGAGGGCAGGTGCTTGATCAGCCCCTCGTTGGCGATGAAGACCTCGGCGCCCTCGTTGATGCAGCCGCTGATGAAGGCCCAGACGATGAAGCCGACGAGGACGTGCGGCAGGAGCGTCTCCAGCGGCACGCCGAACAACCCGGCGTAGAGGATGCCGAGGGCCACCGCGGTGACGGCCATGCTGATCGTGATCCAGACCGGGCCGAGCACCGAGCGCCGGTACCGCTGGCGGATGTCCTGCCAGCCCAGGTGCCCCCACAGTTCGCGCTGCCGCCAGCCCCCCGTCAGGTCCGCCAGCGTCTTGCGCCAGGCGGAGTCGGGCACGGCGGTTGCTGCAGTCACGAGGTCGACGCTACCTGCGTCGACGGCGCGGGGCCCGCAGGCTGCGGTGTGACGGACGACCTCGTCCACCCCTCGGGGCACGCGAGCCCCAGCATGCCCATCCGTGCCCGGCACCGCAGCACCCGGGCGGTCGGATCCCTCCGGACGACCGGCAGCGCTCCAGGGCGCAGCGCGGGCGCATGCCGACGGATGTGACGGCTGGGCCGGGTGGTCACCCACGTGGCACTGCGAGCCCACGGGACGGCGGCAGACCCGTGTCGGAGGGCCGCCACCACGACCGGGCGTGGCTACCCTCCCCGTCGTCCGGGGACGACGCGTCACAGCATCTCCCACCGACTTCCCCGCGCCTGCGGACCCGACGCCGACCATCGCCAGAGTGAGGACCCCGTGAGCCGAGACCGGAACGAGCAGGACGGCCCGACCGGGCGGCCGCTGCCCCCGCGCCTCGACCCCCGCGCGGGGCAGCCGCCCCGCCGGCGTGCGCAGGAGGAGCAGTCCGACCCCGCCGGCGCAGGGGCCGCCCGGGGACGTCGCGGCGGCCGCACCGCGGTTGCCGCGCGCGTCGTCGCGGGTGCACTCGCCGCGACGCTCCTCGCCGGCTCCGGCTGGGGCTGGTACCTGGGACAGGTGGCCGCGGCCACCGTCAACCGCACCGACGCGATCCCGGCGGACGGCAACGAGGGCTCCGGCCGGGCCGGGGAGGCGATGAACCTGCTCCTCGTCGGCAACGACAGCCGCAGCGCCCTGACCAAGCAGCAGCTCGCCGAGCTGAACGCCGGCACCGACTCCGGTGTCAACACCGACACGATGATCCTGGTCCACGTCCCCGCCGACGGATCGCGCGCCTCCTTCGTCTCCTTCCCCCGCGACTCCTGGGTGGAGATCCCCGGCTACGGGGAGGACCGGCTCAACGCCGCCTACGCCTACGGCCGGATGAACGCCCCCGACGGGGCCTCGGAGGAGGAGAAGTCCGCGCAGGGCTCCCAGCTCCTGGTGCAGACCATCTCCAAGCTGACCGGTCTGCAGATCGACCACTACGCGGAGGTCGACCTGCTCGGCTTCTTCGAGCTCTCGAGCGTCGTCGGCGGCGTCGAGGTCAACCTCTGCAAGGCCGTGGACGACCGCGAGTGGTCCGGCGCCTACTTCCCCGCCGGTGTGCAGACGATCAGCGGCGCCGACGCTCTCAAGTTCGTGCGCCAGCGCCACAACTTCGGCCCCCAGGGCCGTGGCGACTTCGACCGCATCGTCCGCCAGCAGGTGTTCATCGCCGGCGTGCTGCGCAAGATGCTCTCCGAGGACGTGCTGCTGGACCTCGGCAAGCAGCGGGAGCTGGTCCAGGCCGCCGCCGAGTCGCTGACCGTCGACCAGTCGCTGGACCTGATGCAGCTGGCCGAGCAGATGCAGTCGGTGGCCGCCGGCAGCATCGAGTTCCAGACCGTGCCCAACGTCGGGACGGGTGAGGAGGAGGGCAAGTCGATCGTCCGGCTCGAGGACGAGGACGCGCTGCAGGCGTTCTTCGCCGACCTCTCGGCCGAGCCGGAGCCCGAGGCCCCGGCCACCAGCGAGGCACCGGCGACCGTCGCCCCTTCGAGGGTGACCGTCGACGTCTTCAACGGGTCGGGCACCCCGGGCCTCGCCGCGAAGGCAGCCTCCTCCCTGACCGCCGCCGGGTTCGCCGTCGGCTCCACCGGCAACGCGTCGTCGATGGACCACGACCGCACCGAGGTCCGCTACGCCGCCGGGGACGAGGCGCTGGCCAACACGGTGGCAGCCGCCATCCCCGGCGCCGTCATCGAGGAGGGCGACGACGCCGCCGGCGGCACCGTCCAGCTCCTGCTCGGCAGCGACTTCAACGGCGTCGGCCAGGCGGTCACCCCGCCGCCCCCCGTCCAGCAGGTCGAGGGCACGGACGCCCGGACCGCCGCGGACACCACCTGCATCAACTGAGCCGGGGAGGTCCCCCGGCAGGACCTCCCCGGCCGGATGCCGGACCCTGCGCGCCGGCCGCGCACCCGGGTGCCGACCGAGACCCGGCACCGATGCGCTGCCACGCTGTCCGCATGGACGACACGCGACCTGCCACTCCCGCCGACCTGCTCGCCGGGGTGCTCCGCAGGAATGCCGCCGCACCGTTGATCACCTACTACGACGACGCCACCGGCGAGCGGGTCGAGCTCTCCGGCACGACCCTGGCCAACTGGGTCGCGAAGACGGCGAACCTGCTGCAGGACGAGTTCGACGTGACCGCAGGCAGCAGGGTCGCCGTGGCGCTCCCCGTGCACTGGCAGACCGCCGCGGCGCTGCTCGCCGTCTGGAGCTGCGGTGCCGCGGTGAGCGACACCGCGGTCGAGGACGACGGCGGGATGGCCGACGTGGACGTCGTCCTGGCGGCCCAGGACCGCCTTGCCGCCCTGGAGGAGCAGGAGGTCCCCGAACTGCTCGGGCTGTCCCTGCACCCGCTCGGCATGGGCATGCGTGGCTACGCCGGGCAGGCCAGGGACTTCGCGCTCGAGGTGCGGGCGTGCGGCGACGTCTTCTCGCCGTGGGAGCGACCGGACCCGCGCGCGCCGGGGCTGGCCCTGGGAGCGCTCGAGCTCGATCTCGGCGGACTGGTCACCACGGCCCGGGAGCTGGCCGGCCGGCTGGCGCTGACGGACGGCGACCGGGTGCTCGTCGATGCGCGCGCCGCCGAGGAAGCCGGTCCGGTGGCATGGCTGCTGGCCCCCCTGTCGGCAGGCGCATCGCTGGTGCTCGTCCGCGGCGCAGCCGCGGAGGCCCTCCCTGCCCGGGCAGCGACCGAGCGCGTGACCGCGACCTTCGGTTGCCGCGTCGACGGCGTCCGGGAGCTGGGGCGGGCCGGCTGACCGAGCCCTGCGGGGGGGGGGGGGGGGGGGGGGGGGGGGGGGGGGGGGGGGGGGGCGGGGGGGGGGGGGGGGGGGGGGGGGCCCGGGCGCGGCGGGGGGGCCGCGCCCCCCAC
>NZ_JBJHAA010000026.1:0-52464 GCF_054050795.1 Blastococcus sp. SYSU DS1024 | reverse complement strand
GGTGCGCGCCGCCGCTGGGGCCGCCCCCCCGCCCCCCCCCCCCCCCCCCCCCCCCCCCCCCCCCCCCCCCCCCCCCCCCCCCCCCCCCCCCCCCCCCCCCCCCCCCCCCCCCCCGCCCGGGCCCTCCGGCTGGGGGCGGTCCCGGCCGAGGTGCTGACCCACGTGACGGGGGTTCCCCGCCGCCGGGTCCACTGCGCCCACTGCGCGCACGAGACGGAGACCCCCGCCGCCCTCGGCGCGACCTGCGTCTGCCGGGGCTGCGGGCGGACGCTGCACGTCTACCACCACGTGTCCCGGCGGTTGGGCGCCTACCTCGGGTACATGGTGGACGCCGAGGACGTCGCCCCCGCTGCGCCGGTGGAGGTGCCGGCATGACGACGATCTCCCCGCCCGCACCCGCGGACGCCCCGGCGCGCACCGGCCGGGGCGCGCTCCGGCTCCGGGTGGCCGGCGTGCGGGCGGCGGCAGCCGGCATCCGGTCGGTCGAGCTCGTCTCCGCCGACGGTGGACCGCTGCCCGCCTTCCCCCCGGGGAGCCACGTGGTGCTGCACTGCGGCGACCGGCGCAACGCCTACTCGCTGACCGGCTCCGGGATCGCGCCGGAGCGCTACTCGATCTCGGTGCTGCTCTGCCCCGACGGGTCCGGGGGCTCGCGGTGGGTGCACGAGCTCGTGGCCGGGGACGTCGTGGCGGCCGACGGGCCGCGCAGCGCGTTCGCCCCGGTAGCCACCGCGCGGCACCACCTGCTCGTCGCCGGCGGCATCGGCATCACGCCGCTGCTCTCGCACGCCCGCGCCGCGGCCCGCTGGAACCGGGACTTCACGCTGCTCTACGGCTACCGCCCGGGCGCTGGAGCGCACCTGGACGAGCTGCGCGAGCTCTGCGGCCCGCGCCTGGAGGAGCACCCGGACGTGGCCGGCTTCGTGGCCCGCATCGAGGCCGCGCTCGCCTCCGCCCCGCTCGGCACCCATCTCTACGCCTGCGGGCCGGCCGCCCTCCTCGACACGGTCCTCGGGACGGCGGAGCGGCTGGGCTGGCCGGAGGCGCGGGTGCACACCGAGCGCTTCTCCGCCGCCGCGCTCGACCCGGGCGATCCGTTCGAGGTGACCCTCGTGCGGTCCGGACGGCGGGTCGGGGTCCCGTCCGGGGTGAGCCTGCTGGAGGCCCTCGAGGACGCCGGTGTCCCCGTGCCCAACCTGTGCCGGCAGGGGATCTGCGGCGAGTGCCGCGTCCCCGTCGTCTCCGGCTCCCCCCTGCACCGTGACCTCTTCCTCAGCGAGGCCGAGAAGGCCGCCGCCGACAGCGTCATGTGCTGCGTCTCCCGCAGCACCGGCCCCACCCTGGAGCTCGACCTGTGACAGCCACCGACATCCGCGACCGGGCCCTGCCCGCCCGCATCGCCTCGTTCCCCTTCCCCTTCCTGACCGACACCTACCGGTACAGCGCCAACGTGGAGCCGGCGGTCGCGCCACGGCCGACCGCCGCCGGCAGCTGGGGCGAGCACGTCCTGCACGTCGACGAGTACTACGCCTCCGACAGCGCCGAGTGCGCCGCCCTGCTGGCCGCGGACCCCACACGGCTGCAGGAGCTGCCGCACATGAGGCCGGCCGCCTGGGACGCGATGCTCTACGTGATGGGCGAGCTGCAGCGGGCCCGCCCGGAGGTGTTCGCGCTCGACCGCCTCGGCGGGGACCGCTGGCGCTGGCGCAACGAACTGCTGGGCATCGACCAGAACTTCACCTTCGGCGACGACGCGACGCTGCCGTCCGGTCCGCTCGAGTTCATCGCGCCGCAGGTCCAGGACGACCTCGTGCTCCTCGACCAGCGCGAGGGAGCGCTGTGGGCCGACGCCGGCGTCGTCACGGCGGCCGCGGACTGGTCGATGCGCTTCGACGTCGGCATGAGCTTCCCCGAGATCCACGGGCCCGTCCCCCGCGTGCACCCCGAGGGCGTCATCGACCGGGCCCACCAGTTCCTCATGCGGCTCCAGCCCGGGGAGGCCTACCGCCGCACGAACTGGACGATGACCGTCGGCCGGCGGCTGGACACCGCGACCGAGACCTATCCCGAGTGGGGCCCCGACCGGCGTCTGGTCCTCGAGCAGGACCTCGGCTCCCGGCTGCACCTGCGCGTCGAGGTCCAGCACCTGGTCCGGCTGCCCACTTCCGGGGCGGTGCTGTTCCTCATCCGCACCTACCTGCTGCCGCTGGAGGACCTGGCGCGGGTGCCCGCGTGGCGCGACCGCTTCGCCGCCGTCCTCGAGGAGCTGCCGGAGGACATGGCCGACTACAAGGGCCTCACCCGCTTCCGCTCCGCCGCCGTCGCCTGGCTGCGCGGTGCGGCATGACCGCCGGCCTGACGGGAGAGCAGCTCGGGCCACGCTGCACGAGCGTCCCCTCGTGGCCGGCGCAGCCACCCTCGCTGGATCTCACCGGCCGCGGGTTCCTCCTCGTGCAGGTCGGCGGCCGGGCCGCGGAGGTCGTCGACCGGTGGGCGGCCGAGGCGCGGGAGCACGGCCGGCCGGTGCGGCGCTGGGGGCTCCCGGGCGTGGACGGGTCGTCGGGCCCCGCGCTCGCCCGCCGCCTCGGCGGGATGCACGTCGGCGACCGGGTGCTGGTGGCCGGGCCCGAGGCCGACGTCCTCGCCCTGGTCGCCCTGGCCCGCGGGATGGGGGTGCTGCCCGAGGAGATCACCGCCTTCGCCCTCGCCCGGGGGCCGATCCCGGTGTTCTGCGCCCACTGCGAGACCACCGCGCGGCTCCCGGTGGCTCCCGGCACGGAGGTCGACTGCCCCGGGTGCGGCCTGCGGCTCGAGGTGCACGAGCACGCGTCGGGGCACCGGGGCAGCTACCTGGCCTCCGCGGTGACGGCAGCCGGAGAGGCCGGATGAGCGTCCCGGCCACGCAGCTGCTGCGGGTGACGCGGATCGAGGCGGTGACCGACCGGGTGCGGCACATCGTGCTGACCGACCCGGAGGGCCGGTCGCTGGCCGGGTACGCGCCCGGCAGCCACCTGGTCGTGACGGCCGGCGGCACGCGCAACGCGTACTCGCTCACCGGCTCCGGGATCGCCCCGGGCGACTACCGGATCTCCGTCCTCCGTACCGGGGACGACGGGGGCTCGGCCTGGCTGCACGACGTCCTGCGGGTCGGTGACCTGCTGCCGGTGGAGCCGCCCCGGTCGGCGTTCCGGCCGGAGCTGGCCGCGCGGAAGGCGTTCCTCGTCGCGGCGGGCATCGGGGTCACGCCGATCCTGTCGCACCTGGCCGCCGCCCGTGCGTGGGGACGCCCCGTGGAGGTCGTCTACGGATACCGCCCGGGCGAGGCCGCCCACCTCGAGGAGGTCCGCGAGCTCGCCGGCCCGGACCTCGTGGAGGCGCAGGGCCGGGTGGCCCTTGCCGGCGCGCTGCGCGAACGCATGGCGGTCCAGCCCTGGGGCACGCACGCCTACGCCTGCGGCCCGACCGCCGTGCTGGACCTGTTCACCGCGACGGCGCGCGCGGCCGGCTGGCCACCGGCCCGCGTGCACCTCGAGCACTTCCAGGCCCCGGAGCTCTCCCCCGGCCGGCCGTTCACCGCCCGGCTGCGGCGCACCGGCCGGGAGCTCCCGGTGCCCAGCGGCACCAGCCTGCTCGACGCGGTGCTCGGCGCCGGCGTCGACGTTCCCAGCATGTGCCGCCAGGGCGTCTGCGGCCAGTGCCTGGTCCCCGTGGCCGCCGGCCGCGTGGAGCACCGGGACCTGGTCCTCGACGACTCCGATCGGCAGTCCTCGACCCACATGCTCGCCTGCGTGTCGCGGGCGGCCGACACCCACCTGGAGCTGGACCTGTGAGCGATCTGTCCCGGCTGCCCTGGCCCTTCGCCCCCGCCGACCGGTCCTTCCGGTACACGGTCAACGTCGAGCCCGCCCGCCGGCTCGTGGATACGCCCGCCGGGTCCTGGGGCGAGCACGTCGTCGACCTGGGCGACGACTACGCCGAGCAGATGGCGCTGCGCCGCGACGTGCTGGCCCGCGACCCCGGGCGGCGGCAGGTGCTCCCGCACATGGAGCCGGCGTGCTGGGACATGCTCCTGTACCTGCTCCGGGAGCTCGTGACCGCCCGCCCGGACGCCATGCACCTGACCGACCTCGGGTCCGGGGCCTTCTCCTGGCGCAACGACCTCCTCGGCATCGAGCAATCGTTCGTCCTGGGCGATGCCGCCACGCTGCCGACCGACCCGCTCACCTGGATCGGCTGCCAGGTGCCCGACGACATCCTCATGGTCAGCGACCGCGGCGGCCGGCTCTGGTTCGACGCCGCGCTGGTCACCTGGGCCGCCGCGTGGTCGGTCAAGTTCGACATCGGCATGCACCTCGACGAGATCCACGGCCCCGTGCCCCGGCTCAACGAGGACGGCGTGACCAGCCGCGCCACCCGGTTCATGCGGGGCATCACGGCCGACCAGACCTACCGCCGGGTCAACTGGACCTTCTCCGCCCACGGCTCACCGCGGCGCGACATCAGCCTGGAGGCCAAGCCGGAGTGGGACGCCGACATCCCCCAGCTGGTGCGGGACGGCGACTTCGGCCGGCTGCAGCTGCGCATCGAGCTCGAGCACCTCACCCGGCTGCCGTTGACGGGAACGCTCACCTTCAACATCCGCACGTACATGGCGCCGTTGGCCGAGATCGTCACGGTCCCGGGCTGGGGCGAGCAGCTCTCGGCGATCGTCGCCGAACTCCCGGCCGACATCGCCGAGTACAAGGGCATCGCGCCCTACCGCGACGAGGTCGTGGCCTGGCTGACCGACGCCGTCCACCCCACCGTCGCGGCCTAGCTGCACCTGGCGCCGGTCCCGGCATCCCCGAGGCGCAGCCGCACGCCCGGGCAGGAGCGCTACGACGTCTCCACCGCCGGCATGGACTCCGCCGACCACGCCCTGGCGCAGGACCCACCGCACCGGACCGCGGTCCCTTGCCTGCTCACCGGCGGCTCGCCACACTGCCGGGCATGGCACTCCGACCCGTCGTCGTCGGCACCGGCCCTCGGCACGTCCTCGCTCTGCACGGCTGGTTCGGGTCCGCCGCAGGGTGGGGGCCGTTCGCCGAGCTGTTCGACGGCGACCGGTACTCCGCCGCCTTCCTCGACTACCGGGGCTACGGCGCCCGCAGAGGGGAGACCGGTTCCTTCACGCTCGCCGAGATCGCCGCCGACGCCCTGGCCGCGGCCGATGAGCTGGGCTGGTCGGAGTTCGTCGTGATGGGGCATTCGATGGGCGGCACCGCGATGCAGCGCGTGCTGGCCGACGCGCCGAACCGCGTGCAGGGCCTCCTCGGCATCAGCCCGGTCCCCTCCACCGGGGTGCCGTTCGACGACCAGGGCTGGCAGCTGTTCAGCGGCGCGGCCGAGGATCGCGGCAGCCGGTACGCGATCATCGACCTGACCACCGGCAACCGGCTCTCCCCCACCTGGGTCGACCGGATGGTGCAGCATTCGCTCGACCAGTCCGACGTCGCGGCCTTCGGCGGCTACCTCGAGGCGTGGGCGCGCACCGACTTCTCCACCGAGGTGCGCGGCAACCCCGTCCCGGTGCTGGTCGTGGTCGGCGAGCACGACCCGGCCCTGGGCGCGCCCGTCATGCAGCAGACGTTCCTCGAGCAGTACCCGAACGCGGCCCTCGAGGTGCTGCCCAACGCGGGGCACTACTCCATGTTCGAGACGCCGGTCGCGCTGTTCACCTGCGCCGAGCGGTTCCTCGACGGGCTCCCGTGAGCTCCCCCGCGTGGAGCCCCTCGGCCGGGTCAGCGGACACGGTGGCGCTGGTCGACCCGGTCACCTACGAGACCGGCCCGCCGTTCGAGCTGCTGCGTCGGCTGCGGGCCGAGGCGCCCGTCGCCTGGGTGGACGAGCCCGCTCTGCACGGCCAGCCGGCCGGCACCGGGTTCTGGCTGGTCCTGCGGCACGGCGACGTCGAACGCGTGCTGCGCGACCCGGCGACCTACTCCTCCTGGCTCGGCGCCACCCAGGTCAGCGACGCCCGTGACCTCGAGTGGGTCCGGCAGATGATGCTCAACATGGACCCGCCCGACCACACGCGGCTGCGGCGGCTGCTGACCCGCTCGTTCACCCCACGGGCCGTGGCGGCGCTGACCGACGCGATCGAGGCGACGGCGGCGCGACTGGTCGACGACATGATCTCCGGCGCCGGCGAGGGGACCTGCGACTTCGCCAAGGACGTCGCCGCCGATCTGCCGTTGCTCGTCCTCGCCGAGGTGCTGGGGGTACCGGCCGAGGACCGCTGGTTGATGTTCGACTGGTCCAACCGCGTCATCGGCTGGCAGGACGCCGACTACGCCTCGTCGGCGGCCTTCGACGGCAGCGGAGGAACCGCCATGGCCCGCGAGGCGCTTGCCCTGCGTCCGGCGCCCGCTGACGACGGGACGATGCCCGATCCGCGGACGCGCTCGGGCATGCCCGACCTCTACGCCTACGCGCGCCTGCTCGCCGAGCACAAGCGGGAGATGCCCGGTTCCGACGTCATGTCGATCTTGCTGGCGCAGGTCGACGAGGACGGCGGCCGGGTGAGCGACGCGGAGTTCGAGAACATGTTCTGGCTGTTCGCGGTCGCCGGCAACGAGACCCTGCGGAACGGCCTGCCGGGGGGCCTGATCGCGCTGATGCAGCACCCGGCACAACTGGCCGCCGTCCGGGCGGACCCCTCGCTGCTGAGCGGCGCGGTCGACGAGATGCTGCGCTGGTGGACCCCGGTGATGGTCTTCCGCCGCACCGCGACCCGGGACGTCGAGCTCGCCGGCACCCGCATCCGGGCCGGTGACAAGGTCGTGGTCTCGTTCACCTCGGCGAACCGCGACGAGTCGGTCTTCCCGGATGCCGACCGGTTCGACGTCCGCCGCGCGCCCAACCCGCACCTCTCCTTCGGGCACGGGCCGCACTTCTGCCTCGGCGGCCAGCTGGCGCGGGCGCAGATGCGGGCGCTGTTCGGTGAGCTGCTGCGCCGCACCGAGGTGCTGGAGCCGGCCGCTCCGCCCACGCTGCTGCGGTCGAGCTTCCAGCGCGGGGTCAAGCGGCTGCCTGTGCGCTGGGTGGCCGCCTGAGCAGCCCTGACCCCCACTGCGTGATCGGGAACCGCGCTCGGACAGGCGCTTCGGCTGATCTCGGGCGGTGACGTCCTCCTCGGGACACCGTCGCCCGGTGTCCTGCGGGTCGAGGGCCCGCAGTCGACGTGCCGGGCACCGCTGAGGCGCCGCGCCGTCGATGCTGTCCGGGTAGCTGACCGCACAGCGCGCGGCCCGCACCCCACGGGGTGCGGGCCGCGCGGGTCGACCAGGACCGGTCTATGCCTCGGGCGTCTTCCCGAACCGGACCTTGTCGGTGAACTCGATCTCCGCCACGGAGCCCCGGGCGCCGGTGGCGACGCCGATGGTCCCGGTGGACCCGTCCGGCGCGATCCGCGGGACGTCGCCGGTCATGAGACTGATCCGCACGCGGTGCCCTTCGGCGAAGCGCCAGTGCGCCGGCTGGGTCTCGATGACGAACGTGGTCTCCTCGCCCGGCGTCACGGGAACGCTCTGCTCGTGCCCGAACCGGTGGCCGGCCCGCAGCCAGCCGGCGGCGACCTCGGTGACCCGGCCGTCGGGGGCGACGTCCATCACCTTGGCCACCAGGTTGCCGTCGCTGTCGGGCAGGGTCGCCTCCAAGGTGACCTCGGCCTGCCCGGCCAGCACCGCGTCGTGCGCCAACGGGCCGGACGTGAACGTCAGCCGTCCTTCGTCCGCGACCGCGTTGTCCGCTGCCGGATCCGTCGGCCGCAGGCACCCGACCAAGCAGGTGGTGGCCGGGCCGTCGTCAGGGTCGATCGGAAGATCCAGGGTGCCCGGCTTGCCGGGCCGCCGGTCCAGCTCCCGATCGGTGCCGAGGGCCAGTACCTCGACCTTCCCGTCCGCCGGCCAGTCGGCCAGCTCCACCCAGCGACCCCCGGCGGCTCCCTCGACCTCGTAGCTGGTCACCGGGGCTGCCGGGAGGGGGGCGTCGGGGTCATCGCGCAGCCAGTGGTCGAACCAGGCGAGGGTCGCGCCGATCGGCAGCGGCTCGCTCTCCTGCTCCCAGGTGTCCGCGTGGGTCCAGGGCCCCATGACCAGCCGGACGTCGTCGTTCCCGGCGTCGCGCAGGCCCTCGTAGTTGCCGATGGCCCCGGCCCGGAAGACGTCGAACCACCCGCCGGTGAGCAGGACCGGCACCTCGATCTCCTCGTGCTTGTTGGCCACGTTCTGGACGTCCCAGTACTCGTCGTAGGTGGGGTGGGCCGCGAAGGCGTCGAGCTGCCGCTGGTCGAAGGCCGGGTCCGCCACGTCGGGGGCGCCCACCCAGAGCCAGTCCGCCTGCGCCGGCGCGCCGCCCGGGTAGAAGATCTCCTCGTAGTTCTGCATCGGCGAGACGTTGGGCGCGATCGCCGCCAGGTGCGGCGGTTGCTCGGCCGCGATCTCGAGGGTCGTCTGCCCGCCGTAGCTCGTGCCGGAGGCACCCACCTTGCCCGAGGAGTACGGCTGCTCGGCCAGCCACTCCACCGCATCGTGGCCGTCCCTGCCCTGGATCGGCCACCGGGCCTCGAAGCCCGGCGCCGGGGAGATCCCGGTGCCGCGGATGTCGCAGGACATCACGTTGTAGCCCCGCTGGCTGAAGTACGTGGCGAACGCGCCCTCCGCCTCCTCCACGGCCCGGCCGTACGGCGTGTAGCTCCGGAGGATCCCCGGGAACTCCCCGGCCGCCGGCTCGTCGCCGACCGCGGGCCTCGCGATGGTGCACCCGAGCTCGAAACCGTCGCGCATCGGCACCTGGAGCCGTTCCACGTAGGTGCCGTAGGCGGCTGCCCGGTCGTAGCCGAACCAGTCGGGCTGGGCGGCCGGGGCCGGGTGGGTGGGGTGAGCGGCTGCCGGTGGGGTCAGCGCCCCCGCCACGACCGCGCCGGTGATGGTGCCGATCACGCCGAGGCGGCGGGTCTGCCTGCTGAGCACGTTTCCTCCACGGGGAACTGGACGGTGCCGGGGAATGCCGGCTGACCGGCACCGGGCCGGGCACGCGGCGTGCCCGGCCCGGTGCCGACCTGCGGGGGGATCAGAAACGCGGCCCGCCGAACAGGCCGCCGCGGTCACCGAGCCACTCGGCCGGTCGGTAGTTCGGCAGAATCTCCGATGCGCCGAGGCCGAGTTCCTCGGCCGCGGCGTCCAGCCTCCGGGGGTTGGCCGCGGATCCCCAGTGACCGGTGGCGACCCGCTCGTCGAGGGCCTCGACGGAGGCGACCAGCTCCGCCGGGGTGAACTGGCAGTGGCCCAGCCGGTGCACGAAGGCCTCGCGGTGCAGGCCTCTCGCACCGGCCTGCCGCACGGTCTCCGCGTACTCCTCCTGGACCTGCACCGGCGCCAGGACGTCGTGCGTGGTGTGCAGGCTCAGGACCGGGACCTGCAGGTCCCCGGTCAGCTCGGACGTGGCGTTTGCGGTCCGCAGCGCGTCCTCGTCGGCGGTCACCGACGCCGTCGCGCTGAGCCGGTCGAGATCGGCGCGGAGGTCGAGCCCGGCCGCGCGGTACAGCGCCTCGACCTGCTTGCGCTCGTCGGCGTGCGCCAGCAGGGCCCGGTAGTCGACGCCGGCGTTCCAGGACGGATTGCCGCCGACCGTGTTCTCGATGTCGACCCGGGCCGGGTACGTGAACCCGAGCGCGGAGGTGAACTGGGCGACCTGCGCGTCGACCTGCGCCTGGTGGTCCCGCGGATCCGGTTCTGGCTGACCCTCGGCCCAGCGGGGCAGGTGGTACAGCGCGGCGGCGAGCGCGATCCGCGCCCGGCCCTCGGGGTCGTCCTGCGCGGCCAGGACGGCGTCGGTGAGGGTGCTGGCCGCGGCGTTGACGGCGGCCAGGTCGCCCCCGTAGTCGGCCAGCTGGACGTCCGTGCCCTCGGGCACGAGCAGCTGGGCGATCGCGTGGGCGCCGTCGAGCTGGTAGTTCAGCAGGTCGACGCCGCCGTGCATCAGCCCGCAGGTGGGCAGCGCCCCGTCGATCGGCGCGCCCGGGAGCTCGGCCAGCTGGCCGGTCACCAGACCACCCATGGAGGTCCCGACGGCGAGGACGCGGGACGGCTGCCCGACTTCGGCGCGGAACGCGTCCAGGGTCTGCAGCTGGTCCTCGGCGGCGGTGTCCAGCGTCCAGCCGCTGCGCTCGTAGGAGGAGCCGACCAGGGCGTACCCGCGGTCCAGCAGGGCCTGTCGCGTCTCGTCGTCCGGAGCGTTCTCGGCGGTGTGCGGGATGGGGAAGAAGCTGGGCCGGTAGCCGTGGCTGTACAGGAGCACGGTGCCGTTCCAGTGGGCGGGGACATCGGCAACCCAGGCGGTGGCCCCGTCGTCGACCGTTCCCTCGACGTGCCGCGGGCCCGGAGGCTCCTCGGCCGCGGCGGACGGGACGGCGACGAACGAGATGGCCAGGGCGCAGGTCAGGCCGGTGACGAGGGATCGAGGGGACATCGGCTTCCTCACGACGGGTCCGGGGATGCCGGTGACGCTAGGAGCTCGGCGGACGACCGTCAACGAATTGCCGAATGTTTCTGTGAGCCAGGCCACGCTGCTGCATCATCGACGACCGCGCGCGTCCTTCACGAGGCCGGCGAAGGCCGCCTGCGCCTGTGGCCCCAGGGATGCGGCGACGGCCCGGTAGGCGCTCGCCGACCGGCGAGCGGGCCAGTCCTCCCCCAGGTACCGCTCGGGCAGCACCGGGTCGAGTCGGAGCAGTCGGATCCAGTGGGCGCCGAGGAGGGTGAACAGTGCGAGCGGGTCGCCGTCCCGGGGAAGGGGCCGCCCCCACCGGCGGAGGAACTCCTCGTGCTCCCGGCGCAGCGCATCGAGGTCCCACGCCCGCGAGACGAATCGGGCGACGTCCGTGCCGGCAGTGGGAGATGCGACGAAGCCGTCGATCTGCATGCCCTCGACCTCGGCCCCGACGGCGATGATCCGTTCGAGATCGACGCGGCCCGGCGCGATCCACAGCCCGTCGCGCAGGCAGCCGAAGCCGGCCCAGGACAGCCGGGACCGCAACCGGTGCCGGACGTCCCGCTGCGCCTCCGGCAGGGAGAAGCTCAACAGCGTCCAGTCACTGCCCACCTGGTGGAACGGCTCGGCCGCCGTGACCCGGTCCCGCCCTTCCCGCAGCAGCCTCCGCGACGTGTCGGTCAGGCCGTAGCTGACCACTCTCCCGTCCTGGTGGCGGGTCAGCAGGCCCCGCTCGGTGAGCCGGGTCAGCACCGACCTGGTGGCGTCGTCGCTGACTCCCAGGGACCCGAGCACGTCGAGGAAGACCCTCGTCGGAAGAGGCTCCTCGTACTGGTCGAGGATCAGCGCGCCTCCCAACGCCAGCAGGAGGTCCTGCGGCTTGAAGCGCACCTCGACGGCACGGTCTGTCATCCACCCTCCCCTGGACCGGGCCGGCCCCCACATCACCGCGCCCCGCGAGCGTTCGCCCCGACGCCTGCCCGCGCCGGCAGTCGTCCCACCGATCATGCGTCACCGGCGCGGCAGCCCGTCTGCTCGCACGCGCAGGGACGGCGGCAGGTCCTGCGGGCCGGCGGCGCACCCCCACTGCCAGGGCAGCCGGGAGGTGTCCGCGGCGCTCGCCGTCGCGCACATGTGCCGCGGATCCGAGAGTCGAGGCGGAGCCTGCGAGACCCACGGTCGACGACGTGGCATCGCCTCTCGGGTCCGCTGCGACACCGGCGACCCGTGTACCTCCAAGCCCGGGCACATCCTCGATCGGACCGGACGACGCGGCGTGGGCCGGAGCGTTGCAGACAGCCATCGGCGAAGACGGCCTGGGAACCTGGAGCTTCCACGTAGCGGCAGGTGGCTGGATCACGACCGTGGTCGATCCAGCTGCCGCGAGGTTCCATCCGCGCCGAGTCGCCTGGAGGTCTCCTGCGGAACTGCTTGACCGCGACTGGCTGGCTGACCTGAATTGAGGTCATGTCGGTTCGATCTCTGGCGGCGGTCAAAGCGCACTTCAGTCAGGTGATCGACGAGGTCGCCGGTACGCACGAGCGCGTCACCGTCACGAGGAACGGCAGCCCGGTGGCCGTCATCCTCGCTGTGGAGTACTACGAGTCCCTGATGGAGACCCTGGAGATGCTGTCCGATCCCCGAGCCGGCACGGAGATCAGGAGGGCCGAGGAAGAGATGGCCGCAGGCAAGGTCTACGACGAAGCCGACGTGCGCGCCGCCCTCGCCGCCCGCCGCAGGTGACCGAACCGCACACCTACACCGTCGTCCTCTCGGCAGCGGCCAAGCGGGCCATCGAGCGGGACCTGCCCGAGCCGGTGGCCGTGGCGGTCGTCGACTTCCTGTACGGGCCGCTCGCCTCGGACCCCTACCGCGTCGGCAAGCCACTGCGTTTCGAACTCGAGGGCTACTGGTCCGCACGGAGAGGCAGTACCGCGTGATCTACTCCATCCACGACGACGAGGTCCTCGTCAGAGTCGTACGCAACTCGCACCGCGCCGACGTCTACGGCTGACCAGGCAGATCCCGCCGAGGCGGCGCATCCAGCAGCACGACGTCGTCCCTCGAGCTCGGCCTTACCCCCGTGGACGGCGCTCAGCTGCCGGCGGGCTGCGCGAAGCGGCGAGCGAGCGTGCGGAAGGCGTCGGCCAGCTCCGGTGGGCTCACCGCCAGGACGTCGGCGTCGTAGCGGGCCACGGCGGCGGCGACACCCATCCACGACCAGGCCCCGAGGGTGAGCCGGCTGCGGTCGGGTGCCAGCGCCTCGACCACGCCGTCGTGGGCGAAGGGGGCCACCTCGGCAGCGGGGAGCGCGAGTTCGACGACGCCGGAGCAGGGCCAGGCGCCGACACCGCCGCGGGAGCCCTTGAAGGTGGCGTCGAGGAAGGTGGCCACGTCACCGCCGGGCAGCGGCCGTGGCGTGAACCGCGGCCCGGTCGGTGTGCGGGGGGTGATGCGGTCGGCGCGGAAGGTGCGCCAGTCGCCGCGGTCCAGGTCCCAGGCCACCAGGTACCAGCGGCCGCCTCGGGTCACCAGGTGGTGCGGCTCCACCCGCCGGGGCGGAACCAACGGCTGCTCTGCACCGGCGTCGTCGGCCGGAGGCGCCGGGGCGTAGTCCATCCGCAGCACCTCGCGGGTGCGGATCGCGGCGGTGAGCGCCATGAGCACGGACCGGTCGACCTCGACGGCGGACCCGCCCGGGACGGCGGTGACCTGCACGGCGTCGATCCGCTGCCGGAGCCGGGCGGGCATGACCTGCCGCACGGTGGCCAGGGCGCGGTGGGCGGCCTCGCCGATCCCGGCGCCGCTGGCGGTGGCCAGCTGGAGAGCCACGGCGAGGGCGACGGCCTGCTCGTCGTCGAACAGCAGCGGCGGCAGCTGCGATCCGGCGTCGAGGCGGTAGCCGCCGTCGGGCCCCTTGAACGCCTGGACGGGATATCCGAGCTCGCGGAGCCGGTCGATGTCCCGGCGCACCGTGCGCGGCGAGACGTCCAGCCGCTCGGCCAGGGTGGCTCCCGGCCAGTCGCGGCGCGCCTGGAGCAGGGACAGCAGGGTCAGCAGCCGGGACGACGTCCCGCCCTTCTCGCTCATGGTCCGCAGCATGCCGCAAGTAGAGGCCACAACCTGTCCTCTACCGCTGACAGGGTCGCCTCATCGCCACCACCGGGGTGGCGGGACCAGCGAGGAGCCCGACGTGAGCATCACCACCACCACGCACCTGAACTTCCGCGGCCAGGCCCGCGAGGCCCTGGACTTCTACGCCTCGGTGTTCGGCGGCGACGTCATGGCGTTCACCTTCGCCCAGGGCGGCGACGAGCAGGACGCCGCCGACGGCGCGGTCGGCGAGCAGCTCAAGTGGGGCGGGGTCCAGGCACCCAACGGCTTCTCGGTCATGACGTTCGACGTCCCGCCGAAGCGGGCCTACGACGCCGGCACCGACGCGGTCTACGTGTCGGTCCGCGGCACCGACGTCGAGGAGGTCACCCGGTACTGGAACGGGCTGGCCCAGGGCGCTGCTGTGCGCACGGCCCTCGGCCCGGCCGGCTATGCGCCGCTGTACGGGATGCTGACCGACCGCTTCGGCGTCACCTGGGTGCTGGACGTGCTCCCGCCGTACAACGGCTGACCCCGGCGGGCGGGGAGCCCGCCCTCCCCGCCCGCGAAGGCCACCCGCGCCGGCCGTGCTCCCTGCCGCTGTCAAGGAGGTCGCGCCTGCGCCGCGTGACCTGCTGTTCGAGGCACGTACCTCTGAAGCAGTCCACGCCCGGCGCCGGCCAGCCCGTCAGCCGCGGGCAGCAGCTCGTCAGGGCGTCGAGGCAGGCCCGATCGGCCCCGAGCTCTCCGCCGTGGCGGCGTACAGCCAGCTCGGCCCCATGGTCGCCCATCTTGACTGCCTGGCCGAGGCTGTCGGCGGGCCGGAGAGCGCCGCGCGGTTCCGCCAGCGGGCCGCTGACCTGGCGGCTCGCCGCGCGTAAGGAGTCGCGATCGCAGCAGGCCCTGGCCTCACAGGACATACGTGCTCTGCAGATCACCCGCCTCGGCGGCCCTGAGGTCCTCGACGTCGTCGACACCCCCGGGCCGCAGCCTGGCCCTCGGCAGAAGCTCTACGACGTCTCCGCCGCCGGCGTGAAACTTCGCCGACACCCACCAACGACCGTCTCGCAGCTGACCTGAGGCGGCCCTGGGCTACTGAGGCGCCCACCCCACCGCCGGGCGGCCAGCGGTCGGCTCTCCGCGCCAGCCACAGGAACCGGCTGGCTCCACTCAGCGGCACCGCCGCCGCTCGCTCAGATGTCGGGGCTGTACGCCGCTATCAACTCCGCATACCGGCCGGCTCCGACACCCGAGGACACGTCACCGATCCGCAGCACGGTCAGCCCGAGGTAGCCCCACGTCTCGAGAGCCTCGTTGATGTTGTCCCAGCCCTCGTCGGAGCCGACTCCACCGGCCAGTGCGTTCTCACCCTTGAGTTCGACGCCGGCTCGGTAGGCGTAGTCGCCGATCCAGCCGACCAGCGTCTGCGCCAGCGAGTAGGCGGGCTCCCCCGGGTCGTCGTCCATCTCCAGCGCGGTGAAGTGCATGACCACCTCGCGTGGTCCGCCGTCGAACCGGTTGGCCAGCTCGACGACCCGCTGGTAGCCGTGCCCGGTCTTCCAGGAGTCGAGGTCGGTGCCGGTCTGGATCAGACCGGTGGTCACCTCTGCTGCCCGGGGATGGGCAGGGCTGGTCATCGACCAGTGGATCCCCGGCACCTTGTAGCCGATGTCGGCCTCGGGGAAGTCCTCACCGAGGGAGTCGATGACCGACCACAGCACGCGCTCGCCGTGCTCGACGAGCGAGCCGTTGTACCAGTCCACGAAGTCGCGGCCGTACTCCGTGTCCAGGTAGTCCAGGTCGGCGAAGAAGGCGTCGGCGTCCTCCGGCGGACTGATCTCCTGCACCGACACGAGGTCGGTCCCCCAGGCCGCGTTGATCGCTTCCAGGGAGCCGTACCGGTGCAGCATCTGGCTGCGCAGGTCCTGCACGGCCAGCGGGGAGTAGGCCTGCAGTGCACCCCGGGTGGGGTAGCCAGTGCCCTCGTCGTGCTGGTTGTAGGAGGGGTACCTCAGCTCGCCGGACGGGCCGAGAGAGACGTTCACCTCGATCACCTCGTCGGTATAGACGTCGCCGTACTGCTGCTCGAACGCCTCGGTGAAGTCGCGGTACTCGTCCATGACCAGCTGATCAGCCCAGCCCTGCACGCTCTCGGCGCTGTGGTTCCCCTGCTCGCTCTGGTGCTGGAGTCCCGTCGGGCCGAGCTCGACGCCCTGGTAGGTGACGTCGGCGTACTTGGCCCACAGCCACGACGGAAGCAGGCTGGTGTAGTCGTCACCGACGTTGCCGCCGGCCTGGTGGAACGACAGGATCGGCGCGAGGTCCAGGCCCTTGGACGTGATCACGTCGAAGACCCGGTCGTAGTAGCTCCAGTCGAACTGGTTGTCGGCCACACCCTCGACGTCGCCCCACCACACGTCGACGCTGACGGCGTCCACGCCATAGGCGGCCACCGTCTCGAGGTCGGCTTCGAACGTCGTCCAGTCGGTCACCTTCAGCGGTGCCATGACGTTGGCGGTGAACTCAGGGTTGTCCAGCGCCACGGGCCCGGGACGAACCGGGCCGTCCGCGGGAGTGGCCTGGGCGCCGCTGGCGCCGGCCAGCACCAGACTCAGGACGGCGAACGAAACTGTGATGCGTCTCACGCTGAGCACCCTGCCAGCCTCTCGCGCCGGGGTGCGGTTCAGTCTCCGCTCAACTTCGTCCGCCCGGCGTGTCCTGCCCGACTCGCGGTCCTGAGCGGGCTGCCGACCTCGCTCCCGCGCAGGATCGGCCTCGCTCAGCCTCGAATCCGCGGGCGCTCGACGCCGACGTTCGTACATCGGGTGGGTCAGGCGACCTTCGCCCGCTGGCTGCAGCGATACCGCGCGTCAAGGCGGCGCCCGCCAGCCCGGGGAGATCTGCCCAGCGCGCAGGGCCCTAGCCTCGCCCCATGCGAGCTGTGCAGATCACCCGCTTCGGCGGACCCGAGGTCCTGGACGTCGTCGACATCCCCGAGCCGCAGCCCGGCCTCGGGCAGAAGCTCTACGACGTCTCCGCCGCCGGCGTGAACTTCGCCGACACCCACCAGATCGAGAACTCCTACCTGGCCGCCCAGCAGCTGCCGCTGGTCCCGGGGGCGGAGTTCGTCGGCACCCCGGTCGGCGGCGGGCAGCGGGTGGTCGGGCTGCTCGACGGCGGCGGCTACGCCGAGAAGGCCGTGGCGAACGACGTCCTCACCTGGCCCGTGCCCGACGCCGTCAGCGACGAGCAGGCCCTCTCCCTGGTCCTCCAGGGGACGACCGCCTGGCACCTGCTGCGCACCAGCGCCCACCTGGCCGAGGGCGAGTCCGTCGTCGTCATCGCCGGCGCCGGAGGGGTCGGCTCGCTCGCGGTCCAGCTGGCCCGCCGGTGGGGCGCCGGCCGGGTGATCGCCACCGCGTCCAGCGCGGAGAAGCGGCAGCTCGCCGAGGAGCTCGGTGCGCACGCCACCGT
This sequence comes from Blastococcus sp. SYSU DS1024, assembly GCF_054050795.1. NCBI lineage: Bacteria > Bacillati > Actinomycetota > Actinomycetes > Geodermatophilales > Geodermatophilaceae > Blastococcus > Blastococcus sp. SYSU DS1024. Next base: position 35,367 of record NZ_JBJHAA010000026.1, on the reverse strand, counting down.
CGACCCGGCCCTCGCCGACGACGACCCCAAGCAGTTCACCGGCGCGCTGCGCGAGGCCAACGGCGGCAAGCCGGTCGACATCGTGCTCGAGATGACCGGTGGCAACGTGTTCACCGGCTCGCTGTCGGCCCTGGCGCCCTTCGGCCGGCTTGTCACCTACGGCATGGCCGCCCGGCAGGAGACGCCCGTGGTGCCCCCGGGCGCGCTGATGCAGAAGAGCCGCGCGGTCATCGGCTTCTGGCTGGCGCACTGCATGGCCCGCCCGCAGATGCTCGACGCCGCGATGACCGACCTGCTGGCCATGACGGCCGACGGTTCGCTGAAGCCCGTCGTCGGCGGGCGCTACCCGCTGTCCGCCGTCCGCGAGGCGCACCAGGACCTGCTCGCGCGCCGCACCACCGGCAAGCTCGTCCTCGACCCCTCCCGCTGACCGCGCCGAGCCCCGATGGGGCGGCTCGACCTCGCGGTGCAGCAGTCTTCCTCGCTGCAGACGGCGAGGAAGGCTGCTGCACGGTGAGGTTCAGACCAGGCGGTTGGTCCAGAAGAGGCTGAGGACGGCGCCGACCAGCACCACCAGGACGCCGGCCCGCACGAACCAGGGGCTGATGTCCTTCGGCTCGGTGGTGTATCCGATCTGGCTGCCCAGGTCGTTGTAGACCTCCTCGAGCTCCGCGGCGCTGGCGGCCTCGCTGAAGCTGCCGCCCGTCTCGTCGGCGATCCGCTCCAGCGCCGCCCGGTCCACCGGGACGGGCACCCGCTCACCGTCGATGTCCAGGGTGCCGTAGTCGGTGCCGAAGGCGATCGTGGAGACCGGGACCCCCGCGGCGCGGGCGGCGTCGATCGCCTGCGTGTCGTCGCGGCCGACGGTCGTGGTGCCGTCGGACAGCAGCACGATCCGTGCCGGTGGGGTTTCCTGGCCCTCGCTCTCCAGGGACGCCTGGAAGTTCTGGATCGCCGCCAGCGAGGTGAAGATCGCCTCGCCGATCGCCGTCGCCTCGGCGAGCTCCAGGTTCTCGATGGCGATGGCCACCTGCCCCCGGTCGGTGGTCGGCGGCACCACCGTCGTCGCCGTACCGGCGAAGGTCACGAGCCCGAGGTTGATCCGCTCGGGCAGGACGTCGACGAACTCGGTGGCCGCCCGCTGCATCGCCCGGAACCGCGTCGGCTCGACGTCCTCCGCCTCCATGGACAGGGATACGTCGACGGCCATGATCACGGTGGCCCGCTCCCGCGGCACGCGCACCTCGGTGCTCGGCACGGCGAGGGAGACGACGAGGGTCGCCAGCCCCAGGGCGACCAGCCCGAACGCCAGGTGCCGCTTCCAGCCGGGCCGCCGGGGCACCAGCGAGCCCAGCAGCGCCACGTTGGTGAACCGGGCGGCGTACGCCTTGCGTCGCAGCTGCAGCACCACGTAGAGCGCCACCAGCGCGGCGACGGCGAGCAGTGCCAGCAGCCACCACGGTGACTGGAAGGTCATCGGGAGGCCCCTCCGCTGCCGGCACGCCGGCGGTCGGCGACGAAGCGGACGACGTCCATGAGCCAGTCACGGTCGGTCCGCAGTTGCAGGTGGCCGGCCCCGGCCCGGCGCAGCGCCGCGGCCACGCCGGCCCGCTGGGCGGCGGCGCCCTCGGCGTACCGGGCGCGGAACTCGGCGTCGCCGGTCGGCACCTCGAGGGTCTGACCGGTCTCGGGGTCCACGACGGTGAGCAGCCCCACGTCGGGCAGCTCGAGCTCGCGGGGGTCGAGGACCTCCACGGCCAGCAGGTCGTGCCGGGTGCCCAGCGCGCGCAGCGGGCGCTCCCAGTCGCTGTCGCCCAGGAAGTCGGAGATCACCACGACCAGGCCCCGTCGGCGCTGCGGTCGGCGCAGCGTCTCCAGCGCCGCGGCGAGGTCGCCGCGGCGTCCGCTGCTCGCCCGTGGGGTGGCCACCACCGACCGCAGCAGCCGCTCGGCGGCCAGCCGGCCGGCCAGGGCCGGGTACCGGTCGACCCGCTCCCCCGTGGTGACGACGGCGCCAAGCCGGTTGCCGCCGTGCACCGTGAGGTGCCCGACCGCGGCCAGCCCGGCGATCGCGAGGTCGCGCTTCTGGCAGTTCGCGGTGCCGAAGTCCAGGCTTGCCGAGAGGTCGACCACCGCCCAGGTCTCCAGCTCGCGGTCGGCGATCGTCTCCCGGACGTGCGCCACCTGGGTGCGGGCGGTCACCGGCCAGTCCATGCGGCGCACGTCGTCGCCGGGGTGGTAGGTCCGGGAGTCACCGGCCTCGCTGCCCGAACCGGGGACCAGGCCCAGGTGGTCGCCCTGCAGCAGGCCGTCGAGCCGGCGGCGGACGGTGAGCTCGAGCCGGCGCAGGAGCACGTCGGCCGGCCCGTCGGTGAACCGGGGCGGTGCCCCGTCGTCCCCGCTCCCCGAGCCGGGCGCCGCCGGGTGCAGCAGCAGCCCCGGGTGCTCGGGCGCGACCGACGGCGGCTCCTCCCGGCGACGGCGGCCGATCACGTCCGCTGCGACCCGGGCGCGGTGCCGTTGCCGCCGTGGTCACCGGGCGCGTGCTGACCGGGGCCCTGCGGCCCCGGACCGAAGTGCGGACCGCCGGGCGCCTGGGGGCCGTGCTGGCCCCACGGCGCCCCCTGCGGCATGCCCTGCGGCGGCCCGAAGAAGGGCCCGCCCGGGCCGGGCGGCACCGACGGCCCACCCGGCACGCCCGGCCCACCACCCGACGCGCCCTGCCGGGGCGCCACCTGCGGCAGCGGGACCGTCTGCACGATCCGCTTGACGATGTGGTCGGCCGGCACGCCGTCGGCCAGCGCGTCGTAGGACAGCACCAGGCGGTGGCGGAGGACGTCGGCGGTCACGTCGAGGACGTCCTGCGGGAGCACGTAGTCCCGGCCGCGCACCAGCGCGAGCGCCCGGCTGGCCGCGATGAGCCCGAGCGAGGCGCGCGGGCTCGCGCCGTAGGAGACCCAGGTGGCGACGTCGTCCATGCCGTGCTCCCGCGGCGACCGGGTGGCCACCACCAGGCGGACGACGTAGTCGACGAGGGCGTGGTGCACGAACACCTCGGAGGCCGTGTGCTGCAGCCGGCGCAGCTCGTCGGGGCCGAGCACCGTCTCCGGCACCGGGGGCCGGGAGCCCATCCGGTAGATGATCTCGCGCTCCTCCTCGGCGCTGGGGTAGTCGACGAGCACCTTCATGAGGAAGCGGTCGCGCTGCGCCTCGGGCAGGGGGTAGACGCCCTCGTTCTCGATCGGGTTCTGCGTCGCCAGCACCAGGAACGGGTCGGGCAGCGGGTGGGTGACGCCACCGATGGAGACCTGCCGCTCGGCCATGACCTCCAGCAGCGCCGACTGGACCTTGGCCGGCGCGCGGTTGATCTCGTCGGTGAGCAGGAAGTTGGCGAACACCGGGCCGAGCTCGGTGTCGAACGTGTCCTGACCGGCCTTGTAGATGCGGGTGCCGATGATGTCGGCCGGCACCAGGTCGGGGGTGAACTGCAGGCGGGAGAAGGTGCCGCCCACGACGGTCGCCAACGTCTCCACGGCGAGGGTCTTGGCGACGCCGGGCACGCCCTCGAGCAGCACGTGCCCCCGTGCGAGCAGCGCGACGAGCATCCGCTCCACCAACCGGTCCTGCCCGACGATGACGCGCTTGATCTCGAACAGCACCCGCTCCAGGCGGGCGGCGTCGATCGAGGGCGGCACCGGCGCCTGCGCGGAGGTGGGCAGGCTCTCGGTCGGTGTGCTGGCAGCGCTGGACACGTGGCTCCCTGGTCGTGCCGGGCCGCGACCACCCGACTCGGGCAGGCCGTCGACGGGGCGCGGTGTCGTCCCGGCCCCGGCCCAGTGTCCTACACCAGCAGGGTGTGCCGCCGGGACGCCGACAGCGTCCGCACGCCGCCTCCGCACCGCCGCAGGAGGGGCGCGCAACTCCCTGCCCGGCGACCGCGCGGACTGCTAGCCTGACCGTGCGTCGGGCAGCTCCCCCCGTGGCTGCCCGACGCCTTTCCGTCCGCCCCTCCGGCCTGCCCCGTGACGGGTCCCGCCGGGTGCCGGATCGGACCTCAGGCGCTGGGCCGCACCGCGCCGACGTAGTTCCGCCACCACATGGTCGACACCTTGACCACGTCCCCGCTCTGGGGCGCCTGGACCACCCTGCCGTCGCCCAGGTAGAGGGCCACGTGGGTGATCGACCGGGGGTTGCTCGGATCCGTGCCCCAGAACACCAGGTCGCCGGCGCGCAGGTCGTCGCTGGAGACCTTGGGCAGGGCGGCGTACTGATCGCGGCTGTTCCGCGGGATGGAGATGCCCGCCCGCGCATAGGCGTACTGGGTGAGGCCGCTGCAGTCGAACCCGATGATGCCGAGGTCGGGGTCCTGGCCGGGGCCGGCGCCGCGTGATCCACCGCCGCCCCAGGCGTACGGGAGGCCGAGCTGGGCCATGGCGGCGTCGATGGCCCGCTGCGCCGCCGACGAGTCGCCGGGGCCCACGGGCGCGGGCGCGCTCACCGGGCGGCCGCCACCGGAGGGGGGGCCGCTGGGCTCCGGCGCCGGAGCGGGTCGCGGAGCCGGTGCGGGGGCGGGTGCCGGCACCGCGACCACGGTCGCCGTCCGCTCGGCGGCTGCCCGCGCCCCCACCAGCTCCTGCAGCTCCTGCTGCGCAGCACCCAGCTCCGCCTGGAGCTGCTGCTGCTCGGTGGCGAGCGCGGCGGCCTGGGCCCGGGCCGAGATCTCCGCGGCGCGGGCGACCTCGAGCGTGGCCGCGGCCTCGGCCTGCAGCGTGTCCGCCTCGGCCAGCGCGGTCCGCGCCACGGCGTCGGTCCGGTCGGCGGTCAGCTTCAGCTCGGTGACCCGCCCGAGGACGTCGGTCCGGTGCGTGCCGGCCGCCTCGAGCAGGGCCGCGCGCTCGACCAGCTGCCCCGGGTCGCCGGACGTGACCAGCGCGGCCGCTCCGGAGTAGGTGCTGCCCTCCATGTAGCTGCGCCGCGCGAAGGCGACGACGTCGTCCCGCGCCACGCCCAGCTCGGCCGCGGCCTGCGCGGAGGCCGCGGCGGCGGCGTCGGCGTGCGCCCGTGCCGCCTCGAAGGCCTCCTGGGTCGCCTGGAACTCGTCGAGCGCGAACGCCGACTCCGCGCGGGCGGCATCCACCGACGCCTGCGCACCCGCGAGCCGGTCGCTGAGCTCGCCGATGCGGCCGGCGACGGCGTCCGCGCGGGCCTCCGCGGCGGTGATCTGGCTGTCGCTGGGCTGGCGGGGGGCCGCCTCCGCGACCGCGGGCGTGAGCCCGAGGACGACCAGGCCGGCGAGCGCCGTCCCGACCACCCGCAGCGCCGTGCGGGACCCCCAGGGGCGCGCCGTACCGCTCCGGTAACCGCTGTCCACGTTGCCCGACCTCTTCCAGCACCTCGACGACCGGCGCCCGGGAAGGGCGCCACCGTGCTGGAAGTCGGTGCGGACGGGGACGTCGTTGAACGCGCCTCACCCGGAAGGGTGGGGGTCCCGATCGGGTGAGGCGGAGGGGGCCGGGCTAGTTGACCCTGCGCTCTGATCCCGCCCAGAAGTCCTCGCGCAGCTTGAACTTCTGGATCTTGCCGGTGGCGGTGCGGGCCAGCTCGTCGCGGAACTCCACCCGCTTGGGAGCCTTGTACCCGGCGAGCCGGGCCTTGCAGTGGGCGATGATGTCGGCCTCGGTGGCCTGCTCCCCCTCCGCCAGCACCACGATCGCCGTCACCATCTCGCCCCACTTGTCGTCGGGGATCCCGATGACGGCGACCTCGGCGACCGCCGGGTGGCTGAAGACGACGTCCTCCACCTCGATCGAGGAGACGTTCTCACCGCCGGTGATGATCACGTCCTTCTTGCGGTCGGAGATGATGACGTAGCCCTCGTCGTCGATGCTGCCGCCGTCCCCGGTGTGGAACCAGCCGCCCTCGAGCGCCTCCGCCGAGGCGTCGGGGTTCTCCCAGTAACCGGCCAGCACGGTGTTGCTGCGCGCCAGCACCTCACCGCTGTCGCTCACCGCCATCCGGGTCCCGATCGACGGCACGCCGGCGCGGGACAGCCGCTTGGCGCGCTCCTCGGCGTCCAGGTCGTCGTACTCGGCGCGCGGCCGGTTGATGGTGAGCAGGGGCGCGGTCTCGGTCAGGCCGTAGATCTGGTTGAACTCCCACCCGAGCTCGGCCTCGACGCGGGCGATCGTCCGCGACGGCGGCGGCGCACCGGCGACGATGATCCGCACCCGGTCGCGTCCCGGGATCTCCCCGTCCCAGTCGGCGGCGGCCTCCAGGACGGCGTTCCAGACCGCCGGGGCCCCGGCCATGATCGTGACGCCGTGCTGCTCCACCCGGCGCAGGATCTCGGCGCCGTCCACCTTCCGCAGCACCACCTGGCGCGCGCCGACCCCGGCCATGGCGTAGGGCAGGCCCCAGCCGTTGCAGTGGAACATCGGCAGGGTGTGCATGTAGACGTCGCGGTCGCTGATCTGCATGTGCATGCCGAAGGTGACCGCGTTGACCCAGATGTTGCGGTGGGTCATCTGCACGCCCTTGGGCCGCGCCGTCGTCCCGCTCGTGTAGTTGATCGTCGCGGTCGCGTCCTCGTCCGGCTCCGACCACGGCCGCGGCTCGCGGTCGTTGCGCAGCAGCTGCTCGTACTCCTCCCCCGTCCCCAGCCGGTGCTCGGCGCGCACCCCCTTGAGCGACGTCTCCAGCTCCGGGTCGACCAGCAGCACCCGCGCCCCGGAGTGCCCGACGATGTACTCGACCTCCTCGGGCTGCAGCCGGAAGTTGATCGGCACGGCGACGCGCCCCGACGACGGCACCGCCAGCAGCACCTCGAGCAGCCGGGCGGCGTTGTGGCTGACGATCGCCACCCGCTCCCCCTCCGCGATGCCCAGCGCGTCGAGCCCGGCCTGCAGGGCGCGGCCCCGCCGGGCCACCTCGCGGTAGGAGACCTCGCCCAGCGACGGCGCGGGCTGCGCCGGCTCGTCGACGATGCCGACGCGGTCGCCGTAGACCAGCTCGGCCCGGTCGAGGAAGTCGCGACTGGTGAGGGGGACGCGCATGCCGGCTCCCGAGGTGCTGGGCCGGCACCGGGCCGGCCGAAGACGTGGTCCCCGTCACGCTATCGGTCGGCAGGGGTGAGGACGAGCCGTCGCCGTCGACGATCAGGGGACCTGATCGTGGAGCGTCCTCCCTCGGCGCGGACCGTGAGGGAGGACGCTCCGCGGTGAGGGAGGACGCCGTCAGCCGGCCGCGACCAGCCTCGGCAGCACCGTCCCGATCGGCTCGCGGACGACGAGATCGGCGATGTCGTCGTACGGCGTGGGCTCCGCGTTGACCACCACCACGCGGGCCCCGTGCCGCACGGCGAGGTCGACGAGCCCCGCCGCCGGGTGCACCTGCAGCGAGGTGCCGACCGCGAGGAACACGTCGCAGTCAGCGGCAGCCGCCACCGCGGCGTCCACCACCGCCGGCTCCAGCAGCTGCCCGAAGCTGATCGTCGCCGACTTCAGGATGCCGCCGCACGACCGGCACGGTGGATCGGGCTCCCCCGCGGCCACCCGGTCCAGCGCCTCCTGCATCGACGTGCGTTCCCGGCAGCCCAGGCACTCGACCGCGTGCACGGTGCCGTGGATCTCCACCACCCGGGCGGGGTCGGAGCCGGCCGCCTGGTGCAGCCCGTCGACGTTCTGGGTGACCAGGGTGCGCAGCCGGCCCTGCCGCTCGAGGTCGACCAGCGCGGCGTGCCCGGCGTTCGGGCGCACGTCGAGCGCGCCCATGTCCCGGCGCATCAGCCAGGCCCGGCGCCGGATGTCGGGATCGGCCACGTAGTACGACAGCGTCACCAGCTTCTCGGCGTCCGGATCACGTGTCCAGACGCCGTTCGGGCCGCGGTAGTCGGGGATGCCGCTGTCGGTGGAGATGCCCGCGCCGGTGAGCACGGTGACCCGGCCGGCGTCGGCCAGCCAGTCGGGGAGCGGGTCGGGGACGGTGCCGGTCACACCCGCCACGGTAGGGGCGCCCGCGCCGCGGCCGCTGCCCGCCGCGAGCCGGCCCGCACGAGACGCCCGGCCGGGGGTGCGAGGAGCACCACGGCGCAGGCGTAGGCGGCCCCGAGGAGCGTGTCGACGACGTAGTGCTCCCCCGACCACACCAGGACCAGCGGCATGAGCACGGCGTAGGCCACCAGCCCGGCCCGCTGCCAGGCGCGCCGGGCAGCGGGCATCAGCACGATGCACATGAGGACGGCGAAGGCGGTGTGCAACGAGGGCACCGCGGCGACGAGGTTGACCTGCCCCTGGCTGGTGTCCAGCAGCACCCCGGCGCGGGGCAGCCCGAGGACGGCCCAGCCGGCGCTGCTGATCCGCTCGACCGGTTCGATCACCCCCTCTTTCGCGGCCAGCCAGGGCGGGGCCGCGGGGTAGAGCACGTAGGTGACGAGCCCGGCGAGGGAGAGCGCCACGACCAGGCTGGCGCAGCGCACCCAGCGCTCGCGGTCGCGCAGCCACAGCACCGCCAGGACCACGGGGGTGAGGACGAAGTGGCTGCTGTAGACCAGCGTCGCCACGGCCTTCCACCAGTCGGCCTGGACGTGCTCCTGCAGCCACACGGTGGGCAGCACCCCGCCGGCCAGCCAGCGGTCCGCGTCGGCCACCTCCCGGACGTGCACCGGCATGCCGAGCCCGTCGGCCAGCCCCCGCGTCGCGTCGTACGCGAGCAGCACCGCCACCAGCGGCAGCCAGTCCACCAGCAGCCGCACCAGGCGGCGCCGGCCCTGCGTGACCGAGGTGACGCCCAGCCCGGCCAGCACCCAGCCCAGGAGGACCACCCGGTCGGTCGGCAGGCCGCGCACCGCGCAGGTGAGCACGAACGCCAGCAGCAGGCCCGACCACAGGAGGGCGGCGACCAGGCGGGCGCGGGCCGAGGCCCCGGCGACCGCGGTCACCGGCACCTCCGCCCGGGCCGCCGGGAGGGCGGGTGCTGACGGGTCGACCGCGGTCATGGCGCGGGACGCTAACCGCGGGGACGGGCCGCGAGCAGCCGGCCGCGAACGGCACGCCGCGCGCACGCGTTCGGTGGGGCTGCTGCGGCGGCACGGGCGGGAGGGACGCCGATCCGACCGTCCCCCGGCACCGGTCCGACCACGCCCCACCGACCGTGACACGGGTCACGGGGTGAGGGAAGGGTCGCCTGACTCGGTGCTCCCGGCCGCGAACTGGGATGATGGGGGGTGGTCAACGAAGCGCGATGAACCACGAGGGGTAGGCGCAGAGCAGTGGCAGCCAGCAAGGACAGCTTCGGAGCCCGGGCGACGCTCGCCGTCGACGGCACCGAGTACGACATCTACCGGCTCGACGCGGTGGAGGGCGCCGAGAAGCTGCCCTTCAGCCTGAAGATCCTTCTCGAGAACCTGCTGCGCACCGAGGACGGCGCGGACATCACCGCCGACCACATCCGGGCGATCGCCAACTGGGACCCGTCGGCCGAGCCCGACCAGGAGATCCAGTTCACCCCGGCCCGCGTGGTCATGCAGGACTTCACCGGTGTCCCCTGCATCGTCGACCTCGCCACCATGCGCGAGGCGATGGCGGAGCTGGGCGGCGACCCGCAGAAGATCAACCCGCTCGCCCCGGCCGAGCTGGTCATCGACCACTCGGTGATCGCCGACATCTTCGGCACCGAGGACTCGTTCCAGCGCAACGTCGAGATCGAGTACGAGCGCAACGGCGAGCGCTACCAGTTCCTGCGCTGGGGCCAGGGCGCCTTCAGCGACTTCAAGGTGGTGCCCCCGGGCACCGGCATCGTCCACCAGGTCAACATCGAGCACCTGGCCCGGGTGGTCTTCCCGCGCCCCGAGGGTGACCGCGTGGTCGCCTACCCCGACACCTGCGTCGGCACCGACTCGCACACCACGATGGTCAACGGCCTGGGCGTGCTGGGCTGGGGCGTCGGCGGCATCGAGGCCGAGGCCGCGATGCTCGGCCAGCCGGTCTCGATGCTCATCCCGCGCGTCGTGGGCTTCAAGCTCTCCGGTCAGCTCCCGGACGGCGCCACCGCGACCGACCTCGTGCTCACCATCACCGAGATGCTGCGCGAGCACGGCGTGGTCGGGAAGTTCGTCGAGTTCTACGGCGAGGGCGTCTCGGCGGTGCCGCTGGCCAACCGCGCCACGATCGGCAACATGAGCCCGGAGTTCGGCTCCACCGCGGCGATGTTCCCGATCGACGAGGAGACCATCACCTACCTGAAGCTGACCGGCCGCTCCGAGGAGCAGGTCAAGCTGGTCGAGGCCTACGCCAAGGAGCAGGGGCTCTGGCACGACCCGTCGCGCGAGCCGGCCTTCTCGGAGTACCTCGAGCTGGACCTCGCCACCGTCGTCCCGTCGATCGCCGGGCCCAAGCGCCCGCAGGACCGCGTGGCGATCACCGAGGCGAAGCCGGCGTTCCGCACGTCGCTGGCCGACTACGTGGCCGACGACGAGACGGGCGGTGAGGACCGCAAGCCCGGCGTCCCCGGTCACGAGCAGCCCTACGGCGTCGAGTCGGCGGCCGACGAGGCCTCGGCCGAGTCCTTCCCGGCCTCCGACCCGGTCAGCCCGTTCGCGCACGGCAACGGGGAGGCCGGCAAGCCGAACCACCAGGTCATCCCGGACCGCGTCCCGGACCGCCCGTCCAAGCCCACCCGGGTGGTCATGGAGGACGGCACGGAGACCTACGTCGACCACGGGCACGTCGTGATCGCCGCGATCACCTCGTGCACCAACACCTCGAACCCGCAGGTGATGATCGGCGCCGCGCTGCTGGCGAAGAACGCCGTCGAGCGCGGGCTGACCAGCAAGCCGTGGGTGAAGACGACGCTGGCCCCCGGGTCCAAGGTCGTCATGGACTACTACGAGAAGGCCGAGCTCACCCCGTACCTGGAGAAGCTGGGCTTCTACCTGGTCGGCTACGGCTGCACGACCTGCATCGGCAACTCCGGCCCGCTCCCCGAGCCGGTGAGCCAGGCGGTCAACGAGGCCGACCTCGCCGTGGTCTCGGTCCTGTCCGGCAACCGGAACTTCGAGGGCCGGATCAACCCCGACGTCAAGATGAACTACCTGGCGTCCCCGCCGCTGGTCATCGCCTACGCCCTGGCCGGGTCCATGGACGTCGACCTGAACAACGACCCCCTGGGCACCGACGCCGACGGCAACGACGTCTTCCTGCGCGACATCTGGCCGTCCCCGCAGGAGGTCCAGCGGGTCATCGACCACGCGGTGTCCGCCGAGCAGTTCGGCCGCAGCTACGAGGACGTCTTCGCCGGCACCGAGCAGTGGCGGAACCTGCCCACCCCGACCGGCGACACCTTCGAGTGGGCCGAAGACAGCACCTACGTCCGGCGTCCTCCGTACTTCGACGGCATGCCGGCGGAGCCCGCCCCGGTCGAGGACATCGCCGGCGCGCGCACCCTGGCGGTGCTCGGTGACTCGGTGACCACCGACCACATCTCGCCGGCCGGTTCGATCAAGGCCGACAGCCCCGCCGGGAAGTACCTGCGCGAGCACGGTGTGGACCGCCGCGACTTCAACTCCTACGGCTCGCGCCGCGGGAACCACGAGGTGATGATCCGCGGCACCTTCGCCAACATCCGGCTGCGCAACCAGCTGGTGCCGGGCACCGAGGGTGGCGTCACCAAGAACCACCTGACCGGCGAGACGACGACGATCTACGACGCCTCCCGCGCCTACATCGACGCCGGCATCCCGCTGGTCGTGCTGGCCGGCAAGGAGTACGGCTCGGGCTCGTCGCGCGACTGGGCCGCCAAGGGCACCGCGCTGCTCGGCGTCAAGGCCGTCATCGCCGAGAGCTACGAGCGGATCCACCGCTCGAACCTCATCGGCATGGGCGTGCTGCCGCTGCAGTTCCCCGAGGGCCAGAACCGCGAGTCGCTCGGCCTGACCGGCGACGAGGAGTTCACCATCACCGGGATCACCGCCCTCAACGACGGCGAGATCCCGCGCACGGTGAAGGTGAAGGCGGGGGACGTGGAGTTCGACGCCCGCGTCCGCATCGACACCCCCGGTGAGGCGAACTACTACCGCAACGGCGGGATCATGCAGTACGTCCTGCGCTCGCTGCGGGGCTCTGCCGCCTGATGGACCTGGGCCTGGGCGGTCGCGGATTCCTGCTCACCGGCGCGAGCCGGGGGCTGGGGTTCGCGACCGCCCGGGCCCTCGTCGACGACGGGGCCCGGGTGCTGGTCAGCTCCCGGTCCCGGGACGGCGTCGGGCGCGCGGTGGAGTCGCTCGGCGGGGCCCCGTCGGCATTCGGGTCGGCGGCGGACCTGGCCGATCCGGAGGCCGCCGGCCGGCTGGTCGAGCAGGCCCGGCAGGGACTCGGCCGCGTCGACGGCGCGCTGATCTCCGTCGGCGGGCCGGCCCCGGGGCGGGTGCTGGAGACGGCGGAGGCCGACTGGCGGGCCGGGGTGGAGAACGTCCTCCTCGGTCCGCTGCGGCTGGTCAGGGCGCTGGTCCCGCACCTGGGTGACGGCGCGGCGATCGTCTTCGTCCTCTCCACCTCGGTCCGGCAGCCGATCGGGCACCTGGCCATCTCGAACGGCCTGCGGCCGGGCCTGGCCATGACGGCGAAGGCGCTGGCCGACGAGCTCGGGCCGAAGGGGATCCGCGTCGTCGGGCTCATGCCGGGGACCATCGCCACCGACCGGATCACCGAGATCGAGGCCGCCTCCGGCGACCCGGAGGCCATGCGGGCCCGGACCGAGGCCTCGATCCCCCTCCGCCGGGTCGGGCGGCCGGAGGAGTTCGGCCGGGTGGCGGCGTTCGCCCTCTCCCCCGCCGCCTCCTACCTGACCGGCACGATGATCGCCGTCGACGGCGGCATCACCCGCGCGCTGTGATCGCACCCGACCACCGCGACTGTGCGCCTATCGGGGTATCCCCGGTCAGGACACCCCGATGAGCGCACAGTCGCAGCAGCCCGTCCTCGTCGCCTGCGCCCACGGCACCCGCAATCCCACCGGCCGGCGGCTGATCGCCGAGCTGGCCCTGGCCGCGCGCCGGCTGCGGCCCGGCCTGGTCACCACGGCGGCGTTCGTCGACGTGCAGCCCCCGACGGTCGTGGACGTGGTCGCCGAGCTCTCGGCCACCGGCCGCCCCGCCGTCGTCGTCCCGCTGCTGCTGTCCGGCGGGTACCACGTGCACGTCGACATCGCCGGGGCGGTCGCCGCCCACGACGCCGCGATCGCCGCCCGGCCGCTGGGGCCCGACCCCCGGCTGGCCGAGGTGCTGTTCGCCCGGCTGGTCGAGTCGGGCGCCGACCCGGCCGACCCGTCGACCGCCGTCGTCCTGGCCGCCGCCGGCTCCAGCGATCCCCGGTCGGTGGCCGACGTCGAGCGCACGGCCGCCCTGCTCCAGGCGTCCTGGGCCGGGCCCGTGACGACCGGCTACGGCTCCGCCGCGCAGCCGCCGGTCCCGGTCGCGGTGGCGGCTGCGCGCGAGGGCGGGGCCGGACGCGTCGTCGTCGCCTCCTACCTGCTGGCTCCCGGGCACTTCCACGACAAGCTGGGCGGCGCCGGGGCCGACGTCGTCACCGCTCCCCTGCTGCCCGACGAGCGGATCGCCGCCGTCCTGCTGGACCGCTACGACTCGGCGACGCACCCGCCGGTCGCTTCCCCGACCTGACTGCTCAGCTCGGCTAGCGGGGATCCTCGACCGGCCGCCCCCGGTCCTCCTCCTCGGCGAGCTCCTGGGGGACGACCGCGGCCAGGCAGCGGCGGATCCCCTCCACCACGCTGCTCGCGGTGAACAGGTCGTCGTCGGTCCTGGTCCGCGCCTCGCGCAGCTGTTCGGCGAGGCGGTGCAGCTCCTCGTAGCCCCGTCGGGTCGCCCCCGGGTCCGCGCTCTGCCCGTCGATGGTGCGCAGCACTGCCGCTAGCTGGTCCAGTGCCGCGGCGGCGGGTGGGCGCAGGTGCGGCCCGAGCGCCACCCGCCGGTGCTCGGCCACCTCGGTGTCCGCGATGAGCTGGGTCAGGTCCTCCACCAGGAAGGCCAGGCTCTCCAGTGCGCGCGCCTGCGCGTAGAGCCGGTCGGCGTCCTGCTGCCGGCGACGCAGGCGTGGGTTGCCGTACCGGGCCTCGTGGGCCTGGCGCAGCGCGGAACGCATGCCGTCCAGGACCGGGTCGATCCGGCGGATGCGGTCCCGCCACTCGTGCCGCGAGGGCGGGTGGTCCTGCTGCAGACCGTCCGCCAGGTCCTCCAGCTGCTCGATCAGCGTCTCCCGCAGCTGCGCCACAGCGCGCTGCGCGGGCGCCAGGGTCAGCGGCGGAACCGCGACCGTGACGCCCAGCCCGATGACCGCGCCCAGGAGGACCAGGCCGGCGTAGGCGACGACGTAGCCCAGCGGGTCCCCACCGCCGAAGATGAGCACGAACAGCGCGGACGTCGGAACCCAGCTGCTGGCCCCACCGAGCACCCGCCAGCCGCCGAGGATCGTCCCGAGGCACACGACCAGTCCGATCGCCACCAGGTTCGGGACGCCGAGCTGGCCCACCGCCACCCCCAGCACCGCGCCGGCGACGATGGCCAGCAGGACCTGCGCCGATTCCCGGGCGGAACCGACCAGGGTGACCGACGAGGTGACGACGGCACCCAGCGGCGCGTAGAACGGGTAGTCCGCGGCCGGTCCGGGGAGGAGCTGGGCGACGGCCCATGCCAGCGAGGCCGCCACGCCGGTCTTGAGCGCGAGCACGGTGCGCGGCCGTTCCTCGAGGGCTGCGAGCACCCGTCCTCCGCGGCCGGCCCGGGCATCGTCGCCGCCACGTCGCGAGTCGGTCATCCCGCCATGGTCCCGCGCCGGTCCGCGCCGACGGCGCCCCACCCCGACTGCGTGGCCACGTGGTTCACCCGCCGCGGGCGGGTAGGCCTCGAACGCAGGATCGCGAACGGAAGGAGGCCGTGATGAAGGCGCACGAGTTCTACGCCAAGGTCCGCGAACGGGGTGGCTACGAGAGCGCCGACGAGGCGCAGCGGATCACCGCGATCGTCCTCGGGCTGCTGGGCGAGCGGCTGGTCGGTGGCGAGAGCAAGGACCTCGCCGCGCAGCTGCCGCTCGAGCTCCAGCCCGCGCTGCTCGAGGCGGGAGAGACCGCCGCCGGTATCGGCGTCGAGCAGTTCCTCTCCCGGGCCGCCCAGGCGCTCGGCGCCTCCGAGGAGACCGCGACCTGGGACGTGAGCGCCGTCCTCACGACGGTGGGCGAGGCCGTCACCGGTGGCCAGCTCAACCAGGTCCTCACCCAGCTCCAGCCGGGATACGCCGAGCTCTTCGGCAAGCCGGACCTCGCCTGACCGTGAGCCTGGCGACCCCGCCGCCGCGGGGTCGCCAGGCCGCCGGTCTCAGAAGTTGCCCCGCCGCTCCTGCTCCCGCTCGATCGCCTCGAAGAGCGCCTTGAAGTTCCCCTTGCCGAACCCCAGGGAGCCGTGCCGCTCGATGAGCTCGAAGAAGACCGTGGGCCGGTCACCGGTCGGCTTGGTGAAGATCTGCAGCAGGTAGCCGTCCTCGTCGCGGTCGACCAGGATGCCGCGGCGCTGCAGCTCCTCGATCGGCACCCGCACCGTCCCGATACGCGAGCGGAGCTCCGGGTCCTCGTAGTAGGAGTCCGGCGTGGCCAGGAACTCCACGCCCTCGGCGGTCATCGCGTCGACCGTGGCCAGGATGTCGTTGGTCGCCAGGGCGACGTGCTGGGCGCCGGGGCCGCGGTAGAACTCCAGGTACTCGTCGATCTGCGACTTCTTCTTGCCCAGCGCCGGCTCGTTGAGCGGGAACTTCACCCGGTGGTTGCCGTTGGCGACCACCTTGCTCATCAACGCGGAGTAGTCGGTGGCGATGTCCTCGCCGATGAACTCGGCCATGTTCGTGAACCCCATGACCCGGTTGTAGAAGTCGACCCACCGGTCCATCGCCCCGAGCTCCACGTTGCCGACGACGTGGTCGACCGCCTGGAACAGCCGCTTCGGTGCGCCGGGGCGCGGGATGAAGGACGATGTCCGCGCGACATAGCCGGGGAGGTAGGGACCGGTGTAGCGCGACCGGTCGACCAGCGTGTGCCGGGTGTCGCCGTAGGCGGCGATGGACGCCAGCCGCACCGTGCCGTGCTCGTCGCTGACGTCGTGCGGCTCCTCGAGCACGGTGGCCCCCTGCCCGCGGGCGTGCGCGATGCAGCGGTCGACGTCGGGGACGGCGAGGGCGATGTCCACGATGCCGTCGCCGTGCAGGCGGTGGTGGTCGGCCAGCGGGCTCGCCGGGTCGTAGGCCCCCTGGACGACGAACCGCGCCGCCCCGGAGGTCAGCACGAAGGCGTGGTGGTCCCGGTTCCCGGTCTCGGGGCCGGAGTAGGCGACCAGCCGCATGCCGAACGCCGACTGGAAGAAGTGCGCCGTCTGCACCGCGTTGCCCACGACCCAGACCAACCCGTCCCAGCCGCTGACCGGGAAGGGGTCTCCCGAGGGGTCGTACCGGACCAGCCCCACCAGCTGCTCCAGCTGGCGCAGATCCAGCCCCGCCAGCCGTTCCTCGTCGTTGAGCGCCTGCTCGAGCGTCACCGCGACCTCCACTCCATCCTCGCCTGACGTGTCCCCCGTCACAGGACACCCGCAGGGCCAGGGTGCGCAACATCGACGCCTCCTGCTGATCCACCTGCTCGTTCCAGCTGGCATCTCACTGCCCCAACTGGGCAGACTGCTCAGCAATCGAGCATCTGGAGGTGCGATGAGCCCGCCCCGCAGCCTGGACGCCCTCGACGTGGCGCTGCTGGAGGCGCTGCGCGACCACCCGCGTGCCGGGCTGATGGAGATCGCCCGGCTCGTGGGCGTCGCGCGCGCCACCGCCACAGCCCGGTTGCAGCGACTGGAAGCAGCAGGCGTGGTCACCGGTTTCGGCCCCGACGTAGACGTGGCCGCCGCCGGGTTCGGCGTGCAGGCCTTCGTGACCCTCGAGATCGCGCAGGGGGCGCTCGACGCGGTGCACCGGGACCTCGAGGCGATCCCCGGGATCCTCGAGGCCCACGCCACCACCGGCAGCGGTGACGTGATCTGCCGCGTGGCCGCCTCCTCCCACGAGGCCCTGCAGGAGATCCTGGTGCAGCTGAACCGCTCGGCCTCGGTCGTCCGGTCGACGAGCGTGGTGGCGCTGACCTGCCTGGTGCCCTGGCGCACCCTGCCGCTGCTGCGCTCCGAGGCGGCGCCGGGATCGGGGCGCTCGCCCAGCTACCGCGAGCCGGCCCGCCGCTGACCTACTGTGGGGTCGATGGACGGCGACGAACGGGGAGACGCACCGCCCGGCGCGGACCCCCTCCGCACACCTCCCGTCCCGGCCGAGCACGGAGCGGAGAACGGGGCGGAGGCCGAGGCCGGGGCGGAGTCCGAGGCCGGGGCGGAGTCCGAGGCCGGGGCCGCGATGAGCCCGGCGCCGGAGAGCGAGTCCACCGAGGTGAGCCCGGCGCCGGAGAGCGAGTCCGCCGACGCAGCGCCGCCAGCGGCCACGGACGACGGGGCCCGGGCCGCAGCCACCTCGACCTCTACTCGAGGTTCAGCCCCGTCGCGCTCGTGGAGCCGACCGGTCGCCGTGGCGACCACCGCGGCCCTCGCCGTCGCGCTCGGCTTCGCGCTCACCGTCCAGATCCGCAGCACCGCGGAGCCCGGCGAGCAGGACGTGCGCCGGGAGGCCGACCTCGTGGTCATCCTGGACGAGCTCGGCGCCCGCGAGGCGACGCTGCGTCAGCAGATCGGTGAGACCCGGCAGACCCTCGAGGAGCTGGGCAGCGGGCAGGAGGAGTCCGGCAGCGCACTCGAGGAGGCGCGGTCGCGGGCGGAGGCCATCGGGCTGCTGGCGGGCACCCTGCCGGCGCGCGGTCCCGGGGTGCGGCTGACCATCCAGGACCCTGGCGGCGCGGTCCCGGCCTCGGTGGTCCTCGGAGCCATCCAGGAGCTCCGCGGCGCCGGGGCGGAGGTGCTGCAGGTCGACGGCGTGCGGGTCGTCGCGTCCAGCGCGGTGACCGGCTCCCCCGGCGCCCTGCGCATCGACGGGCAACCGCTGAGCGCCCCCTACGACTTCCGCGCGATCGGACCGCCGGCCGCGATGGACGTCGCCCTCTCGGTGTCCGGCGGGGTGATCGCCGACGTCGCCCGCGCGGGCGGGAAGGCGCGGGTCGACCAGGTCGATCTCGTCTCCGTGGACGCCACCGTCGAGTGAGCCGCGGTCATTGCGGGATGAGCAGGCCCCGCAACTCGTCGGTCAGCGCCTCCCGCGCCTCGGGGTGCTGGGGCCACGCCGCCGGGGTGACCTGGAACAGCGAGATGCGCCAGCGGCCGCGCCCGTCGTCGACGGCGATCATGGTGTGGACGGCGTTGAGCTCCGGATCGAGGTCGCTGGCTCCGGCGGGGATCATGCCCGCGTGGGCGGTCAGCATCGCCACCCCCTGGCCCACCGGGCGGACCGAGCGGACGACGGCCACGTAGGCGGGGGTCTGCTGGGAGGTGAACACCTGCCGCAGGTCCGCCGCGATCGACAGCCGGCCACGGTGGTGGCTGCCGTCGAACCCGATGATGTCGCCGTCGTCGGCGAACCCGGCGGCCACCGCCGCGCCGCTGCGCCGGTTCCAGCCGTCGATGAACTCCGCGTAGAGCGCCTGGATCTGGGCGTCCTGCGGGTGCGCTGCGGTCACGTCTCCTCCTCGCTGGCGTTCGTCGGCACGTCCCGACGCCTGCTGTGGTTCCGCGTAGCCGCGCCAGCCCGGCCACGTGTCCCGGGCTGCGGCCGCCTGGGACAGGAGTGACGCTAGTGGTCCAGGAGCCACTCCCGTTCGACGCTCGCCGCAGTTGCACGCCGTCAGATCGGCCACCATCGGCGCGCGCCCGAGCGTCTACCACAACGTGTGCGCAACCATGCGCGCAGAGCGATCGCTGGTGCCCGGATCGGGTCACCCGACGACGACGGACCGCGGCTCCTGCTGCGCGAACTGGGTGCGGTGCAGGTCGGCGTACCGGCCGTCGCGGGCCAGCAGCTCCTGGTGCGTGCCCGATTCCACGATCCGCCCCTCGTCGACGACGAGGATCTGGTCGGCGCTGCGGATCGTCGACAGCCGGTGCGCGATGACGAGCGACGTCCGGCCGGCCAACGCGGTGTCGAGGGCGTGCTGCACCGCCGCCTCGGACTCGCTGTCCAGGTGTGCGGTTGCCTCGTCGAGGATCACGATGCCGGGCGCCTTCAGCAGCACGCGGGCGATGGCCAGCCGCTGCTTCTCCCCACCCGAGAGCCGGTAGCCGCGGTCACCGACCACCGTCTCCAGCCCCTGGGGCAGCGAGCGCACGAGGTCAGCGATGCGGGCACCGGTGAGCGCCTCCCACAGCTGCTCGTCGGTGGCCTCCGGCCGCGCGTAGCGCAGGTTGGCGCCGATGGTGTCGTGGAACAGGTGCGCGTCCTGGCTGACGACGCCGATCGCGTCGCGCAGGGAGGAGAGCGTCGCCCGCCGCACGTCCACGCCGCCGACGCGGACGGTGCCACCCGTCGCGTCGTACAGCCGCGGGACGAGGTGGGCGATCGTCGACTTCCCGGCCCCCGAGTGGCCGACCAGGGCGACCAGCTGGCCGGGGGCGACGCGGAAGGAGACGTCGTGGAGCACGTCGACCGGCCCCCCGTGCTCGGGCAGCGACACCTCCTCCAGCGACGGCAGCGAGACGTCGGCGCCGGCCGGGTAGCTGAAGGAGACGTGGTCGAACTCGATGGAGCGGTCCTCGGCCGGCACGGGGACGGCGTCCGGCGCCTCGCGGATCATCGGCGGGAGGTCGAGCACCTCGAAGACCCGGTCGAAGCTCACCATCGCGCTCATCACGTCGACCCGGACGTTGGCCAGCGCGGTGAGTGGCCCGTACAGCCGGGACAGCAGCAGCGCCAGCGCGACGACCGCGCCCGCGCTCAGCGAGCCGGTGAACGCCAGCCAGCCGCCGAGGCCGTACACCAGCGCGGTCGCCAGCGCCGCCACCAGCGTCAGCGCGGTGAAGAAGGTGCGCCCGTACATCGCCGACAGGACGCCGATGTCGCGGACCCGGGCGGCCCGCCCGCGGAACGACTCGGCCTCGGCGGCCGGCCGGCCGAACAGCTTCACCAGCAGCGCGCCGGCGACGTTGAAGCGCTCGGTCATGGTGGCGTTCATCGAGGCGTTGAGCGCGTAGGACTCCCGGGTGATCTCCTGCAGCCGGCGGCCGATGCGGCGCGCGGGCAGGACGAACAGCGGCACGAGCACCAGCGACAGCAGCGTGATCTGCCACGAGAGCGTCAGCATGACGCCCGCGGTGAGCACCAGCCCGATGACGTTGGAGACCACGCCCGACAAGGTGGAGGTGAACGCCTGCTGCGCGCCGACGACGTCGTTGTTCAGCCGGCTGACCAGCGCGCCGGTCTGGGTGCGCGTGAAGAAGGCGACCGGCATCCGCTGGACGTGCTCGAAGACCTGGCTGCGCAGGTCGTAGATGACGCCCTCGCCGATGCGCGCGGAGTACCAGCGCGTGCCCAGGGAGATGGCGGCGTCGACGACCGCCAGGCCGGCGATGACCAGCGCGATCCGGACGATGTCCCCGGCGGTGCCCTCGAGCCCGGCGATCCGGTTGACGATGTCGCCGGCCAGCAGCGGGGTGACGACGCCGATGACCGACGAGCCGACCACCAGCAGCAGGAAGAGGGTCAGCTCGCGCCGGTAGGGCCGGGCGATGCCGATGATGCGCCGGACAGTGCCCTTCGGCAGCTGCCGGGCGGTGACCGAGGGGTCGCGCTTGAACGATCGCATGGCGGCCATCGACGTCATGGGGCTGCTCATGTCCACCGCACCTCCCCCTGCCCGCCGGTCGCGCCCCGGCGGCTCCTGCAACCGGGGCGCGACCGCGCTTGTTCCTGGGAGACCGTCAGCGACCGCCGGCCAGATCGTGCAGCCGCTGTACCTGCGCGGCGCGTTCGGCGGCGTCCTGGCTGGCGAAGTCGTTGCGGACGGCGGACCGCACCAGCGCGGCCGTCGCCCGGCTGGCGCCCACCGGCGGGGCCACCAGGGCCGCGGTCAGGTCGGCGACGGCGGCGTCCAGCTCCGCCCGTGGCACCACCAGCGTGGCCAGGCCGATCGCCTGCGCCTCGGCGGCGGCCACGGCCCGGCCGGTCAGGCACAGCTCCAGCGCGCGCGAGTAGCCGACGAGCTCCACCAGCGTGCTCGTACCGGTCAGGTCCGGGACCAGGCCGAGGGTCACCTCGGGCAACCGGAGCTGCGCGTCGTCGGTGAACACCCGCAGGTCGCAGGCGAGCGCGAGCTGGGCGCCGGCGCCGATGGCGTGGCCCTGCACCGCGGCGACCGAGACGATCCCCGGCGAGCGGAGCCAGCGGAATCCGGCCTGGTAGGCCCGGATCCGCTCCTGCGCCTCCTCCACCGGCAGCCGGACGAGCTCACCGAGCCCGCCGCCGGTGGTGGAGCCGGGGTCGAACATGCTGCGGTCCAGGCCCGCCGAGAAGGCCCGTCCCGAGCCGCGCACGACGACGACGCGCACGTCGTCGTCGAGCGCGGCACCGACGTCGGCGAGCGCCGACCAGGTGGCCGGCGTCTGCGCGTTCAGCTGGTCCGGGCGGTCCAGGGTGACGGTGAGGACGACACCGTCGCGGCTCGTCCGCACCCAGCCGGGCGTGGCGGGAGGACTGGTGGCGTCTGCGGTCACGCCCCCGCCCCGCCGACGCTCGTCGGGCGCGGACCGCGCGGTGCTGTGCCTACTGGTTCGTTCGCGAGCTCACTCACTCTTCTTACTATTCCGGTTGGCCCCACCGCGGCTGCGCAAGGAGGCCCCGGACTCCGACAGCAGGCGGTGCACGAACCCGTAGGACCGGTTCGTCGAGGTGGCCAGCGACCGGATGCTCTCGCCCTCGTCGTACCGCTTGCGCAGCTCGTCGGCGAGCGTCGACCGGTCCCCGCCGGTGATGCGCTTGCCCTTGCCGAGGTCGGACGTGCTGGTGTCGGCCATGGCTCCCCTCCGTGTCGGCCACCGGTCTCCCGGCGCCGGCAGTGCCGGCTCGCGCGGCGGCCCGTGTGTTGGCTGTCGCCGTGGTGCCGCCGTCCCGTCGACCACGGCTCCCGCCACCCCATGATCACCCACACCCCAGGTGTCGGCCAGGTGAACGGGAACCCGGGACGAATCATGCGACGTCGTGGTCATCAGCGTCGGATGGCCACGAGTTCGCATGGCTCGGCCGTGGTCGGCTAGGCGAGCTCGACCAGGTCGGCGAAGTCCTCGCTCCAGCTGTCCTCGGTACCGTCGGGCAGCAGGATCACCTTGTCGGGGTCCAGCGCGCGGACCGCGCCCTCGTCGTGGGTGACCAGCACGATCGCGCCGGCGTACGTGCGCAGCGCGTCGAGCACCTGCTCGCGGCTGGCCGGGTCGAGGTTGTTGGTCGGCTCGTCGAGCAGCAGCACGTTCGCGCCGGAGACGACGAGCGTCGCCATGGCCAGCCGGGTCCGCTCGCCGCCGGACAGCGTGCCGGTGCGCTGGTCGACCGTCTCTCCCGAGAACAGGAACGCGCCGAGGATGCGGCGCAGCTCCGTGTCCGTGCTGTCCGGCGCCGAGGAGCGCATGTTCTCCAGCAGCGTCCGGTCCATGTCGAGGGTCTCGTGCTCCTGCGCGTAGTACCCGACGCGCAGCCCGTGCCCGGCCTTGACCTCGCCGGTGTCGGGCGCCTCGGTACCGGCCAGCATGCGCAGCAGCGTGGTCTTGCCCGCCCCGTTGAGCCCCAGGACGACGACGCGCGCTCCGCGGTCCACCGCGAGGTCGACGTCGGTGAAGATCTCCAGCGAGCCGTAGCTCTTGGACAGCCCCTCCGCGGTGAGCGGCGTCTTCCCGCACGCCGCCGGGGTCGGGAAGCGCAGCTTCGCGACCTTGTCCTGCACCCGCACGTCCGCGAGGCCGGCGGCCAGCCGCTCGGCGCGCTTGTCCATGCTCTTGGCGGCCTTCGCCTTCGTCGCCTTGGCGCGCATCTTGTCGGCCTGCGCGGTGAGGGTGTCGATCTTCCGCTCGGTGTTGGCCCGCTCCTGCTTGCGCCGGCGCTCGTCGGTCTCCCGCTGGGCCAGGTAGGGCTTCCAGCCGAGGTTGTAGACGTCGACGGTCGCCCGGTTGGCGTCGAGGTGCCACACCTTGTTGACGACGGCGTCCAGCAGCTCGACGTCGTGGCTGATGACGATGAGTCCACCCCGGTGGCTGGAGAGGAAGCCCTTGAGCCAGGTGATCGAGTCGCCGTCGAGGTGGTTGGTGGGCTCGTCGAGCAGCAGCGTCTCGGCGTCGGAGAAGAGGATCCGGGCGAGCTCCACGCGCCGGCGCTGACCGCCGGAGAGGGTCCGCAGCGGCTGGGCCAGCACCCGGTCGGGCAGGCCCAGGTTGGTGCAGATGCGCGCCGCATCGCTCTCCGCGGCGTAGCCCCCCAGGGCGGCGAACTGGTCCTCGAGGCGCCCGTACCGCCGGACGGCCTTGTCCTGCTCGGCGTCGTCGGCCGGCTCCGCCATCGCGACCTGCGCCTTCACCATCTGGTTGCGCAGGACGTCGAGCCCGCGGCCGGAGAGCACGCGGTCGCTGGCGGTGATGTCGAGATCACCGCTGCGCGGGTCCTGCGGCAGGTAGCCGATCTCCCCGCTGACCTCGACCTTCCCGGCGTGCGGCAGCCGCTCTCCGGCCAGGGTGGTGAGGGTGGTGGTCTTGCCGGCACCGTTGCGCCCGACCAGGCCGATGCGGTCACCGGGCTGCACGCGCAGGTTCGCCTCGCTGATGAGGATGCGGGCGCCGGCGCGCAGCTCCAGGCCCGTCGTCGTGATCACTGCTCCCAGTGTAGGACCCCCGTGCAGCGGCCCACCCCCGTCGGCTGCGGTGGTCGGGACCGGGCGTTGCGCCTAGGTTCGGGGAAAGGGCTGCTGCACCCCGCCCGCACCCCGTTCCGAGACAGGGCACACGACAGCCCCTCCCGCAGGGACCTCCATGACTGCTACTCGTCCACCCCGCCCGCGCTCCCTGCCGGCGTTCCTGCTGGCGACGCTGCTCGCGCTGGCGGCCTGCACCGGTGGCGGGGAGGACGCGTCGACCGGCGCCGACCCGGGGACGGGGGGCGGCTCCGGGCCGGAGACCACCCTCACCGACGCCACCGGGGTCGTCGAGGCCCTCGAGGCCAGCGTGGTCACGATCCTCTCCGGCCCCGGGCTGGGGAGCGGCGTCGTCTACAGCGACGAGGGGCTGATCGTCACCAACGCCCACGTGGTGGCCGACCAGCAGGAGGTGGAGATCGCCTTCGCCGACGGCCGGCGCGGCCGGGCCACCGTGCTGGCCGCCGACCCGGTCTCCGACCTGGCGGTGCTCCGCGCCGACCGTGACGACCTGCCGGCCGCCACGTTCCAGGAGGAGCTGCCCGAGCCCGGCGAACCGGCCGTGGCGATCGGCAGCCCGTTGGGCTTCGAGAACACGATCACCACCGGGGTGATCTCCGGCCTCCACCGCGACATCCCCGCCGGGACCAGCGGCGGCCAGCTGCCGCTGGTCGACCTGATCCAGACCGACGCGGCGATCAGCCCGGGGAGCAGCGGTGGGGCTCTGGCCAACGCCGACGGCGAGGTCGTCGGCATCAACGAGGCCTACCTCCCGCCCTCCACCGGCGCGGTGGCGCTCGGGTTCGCCATCCCTGCCGCGACCGTGGTGGACGTGGTGGAGCAGCTGCTCGAGGACGGGACCGTGAGCCACGCCTTCGCCGGCCTGGTCCCGGTCACGCTCACCGAGCGGATCGCCGAGCAGCTCGGCACCCCGCGGACCAGCGGCGTGGTCGTCGCGGAGGTCGTTCCCGACGGGCCGGCGGCCGCGGCCGGCCTGAGCCCCGGGGACGTGCTCACCGAGGTGGACGGCGAACCCCTGCGCGGCGCCGAGGAGTTCGTCTCCGTCGTCCGGACCCACGACCCCGGTGACACCCTCGAGCTGTCCGTGGTGCGCGGTGACGGCTCGACCGGGACGGTGTCCCTGACCCTGGCGGAGCGGCAACCCGCGGGTTGACGGGGTGCCCGGCACGGGCACAGCCCCACGGTGGAACGGAACCCGGGCGGAGGGAGGCGGGCATGACGCGGCCGGTCGGCACGGCCCCGCTCCCCTACCGCGCCCGTCCCCCGCAGGTGCTGCTGGGCGTCGGGGCGGTGGTCCTGGTGACCGCCGGTGCCGCGGTGGCCTCGGCCTCCGGCGGCTGGGCGGTGCGCGGGCTGCTGCTGGCGCTGGCCGCGGCTGCTGCCGCCGGCTCCGTCCGCGCCGCCCGCGAGCGGCTGCGCAGCTCCGAGGAGAGCCTTGCGGCCGCTGCCGCGGGACTGTCGGTGGCCGCTCTCGCACCCGCCGGCGCCGTCCTCGCGCCGTCCACCGCGGTCGGCGGGGGGCTGACGGCGGCGTTCCTGGCGCTCCGCTTCCTCGCCCCGTCCACCGCGGCCTGGCCGGTGGCGGCCTGGGCCACGCTGCAACTGGCCGTGCTCGGGGCCCTCGACGGCCTCGCCGACGGCCCGCGCACCGACGCCTGTCTCGCCGTGGCGCTGGTGGGTCTGTGGACCACGGTCGCCGCCCGCCCCGCCGTGGCGCGCATCGCGCTGGTCACCACCGCCCCTTGGTGGCTGGTCGGCGTGGTCGCCGGGACCACCGACGTCTGGGCCGCCGCCGGGACGCGGCAGTGGCTGACCGCGGCGCTGGTCGTCGGGGCCGCGGCCGGCCTGCTCCTCGCCCGGCTGCGCGCTCCGCTGGAGCGCCTCCTCGGGCCGCCCCGGGCGGTTCCCGTCGTCGCCGGTGCAGTGGCCGGGGCGGCGGTCGCCGGCGCGTTCTCCTCGTGGGGTGTCGTCGCCACCACGCTCACCGCCTACGGCGGGGTGGTGACCGCGAACCTCGCCGCCGCCACGCTGCACGGCTGGCGGCGAGGCCTGCTGCTGCCCGCGGGGGTCGCCGGTGGCGTCGTCACCGCGGCGCTGTGCGTGCTGCGCCTCCTGGCCGCGGAGGCGTGGCCGGCACTGTCGGTCCTGCTCCTGCTGACCGCGCTGCCGACCGCGTTCGTCGCCGCCCGCCGCCGGGACGACCGCCCGGTCGCGCTGCCCACCGCGGTCGGGTGCCCGGCCGGCTCGGTGCTGCTGGCCCTGCCGGCCGATGCGCTGACCGCGCCGGTGGCCGCCGTGCTGCTCACCGCCCTCTACGGGGTGGCGATGACGGTCGGCGCGGGGCTGGCGGCCGAGAGCCGGCGGCCCACGGTCCGGGTGGCCGCGGTGTGCGCGCTGGCGGCGGTGCTCGTGCCGCTGGCGGCCGGCGACCGGCCGGTCCTGGGCGCCCACCTGGCCGCCCAGGGGCTGTTCACCCTGTGGTGGGCCTGGCGGACCGGGCGGCGCCCGGAACCGGTGCGCCCGCACGCCAGGATGCACACCGACGGATCGGCCGCCGCCACCGCGGGCACCCTGCAGGCCGGGACCGGGGACGCCCCGCCGACCGAGGACGAGCCGCCGGGGCGCGCGCCGGTCGCCTGGCGGGTCGGGGCCGGGCAGCTGGTCGCCGCGGTCTGGGTGGCCGCGGCGGCCGCGGACCTGTCCGCGGTGGAGTGGTACTCGCTCTCGGCGGCCGCCGGGTTGCTGCTGGCGGCCGGACCGCAGCTGGCCCACGGCCGGTCGTGGCCGGCATGGGGCCCGGGTCTCCTGGTCGCCGCGGTGCCCTCGACGGCGATCGCCGTGGTCGCGCCGGACGGGTCGCGCGCGGTCGGGGTGCTCGTCGCCGCGGCAGCGCTCATGGTGCTCGGCGCCCGCCGCGGGGTGCGCACGCCGCTGACCGTCGGCGCCGGCAGCGCCCTCGCCGTCGCGGTCGGCCTCACGGTGCCGGCGCTGCCCTGGCCCCTGGGGGTGGCCCTGGCCGTGGGCAGCTTCCTGCTGGCGGTGGGTTCCCTGCGCGAACGGCACCCCGTGCCGTTCTTCGCGACCCGTCTCGCCGACCTGAGATGACGAGCGGAGGCCCCCTCCCCCGGGCCGCGGCCGCAGCGGGAGGGGGCGCCTCGTGCTACACCCGGAAGCCGAGGGCGCGGAGCTGCTCGCGGCCGTCGTCGGTGATCTTGTCCGGGCCCCACGGCGGCATCCAGACCCAGTTGATCCGGATGTCGTCGACCAGCCCGGGGCCGGGGCCACCGGTGAGCGCCTGACGCGCCTGGTCCTCGATGACGTCGGTCAGCGGGCAGGCCGCGCTGGTCAGCGTCATGTCGATGATCGCGACACTGGAGTCACCGTTGCTGTCGTCGACGTCGAGCCCGTAGACGAGGCCGAGGTCGACGACGTTGACGCCGAGCTCGGGGTCGACGACGTCACGCATCGCCTCCTCGAGGTCCTCGAGCAGCGCCGACTTGTAGGCCGGCAGGTCGCCGGGCGCCCCGTCGGTCGCGGGTGTGGCGTTCTCGGTGCTCTCGCTCATGCCTGGCCTCCAGCCGGGGTCGTGGTCGCGGACATCGCCCGCGCCGAGGCGTCCTTCAGTGCCATCCAGCTCATCAGCGCGCACTTGATCCGCGCCGGGTACTTGGAGACGCCGGCGAACGCGACGGCGTCCTCCAGCTCGTCCTCGAGCTTCTCGGCGACGGCCGGGTCGCCCTTGGCCTGCATCAGGGTCATAAAGTGCTCGCCGGTCTCCAGCGCCTCCGTCACGCGCTTGCCGACCACGAGGTCGTACATGGCCGAGACCGACGCCTGGCTGATCGAGCAGCCCATGCCCTCGTAGGACACGTCGGCCACCGTGTCGCCGTCGAGCCGCACGCGCAGGGTCACCTCGTCACCGCAGGTGGGGTTGACGTGGTGCACCTCGGCGTCGAACGGGTCGCGCAGACCGCGTCCATGGGGGTTCTTGTAGTGGTCCAGGATGATCTCCTGGTACATCGACTCCAGCTGCAACTAGCTCACCTCGCCCGGTACAACACCGAAGAAGCGCTGTGCTTCCCGGATGCCGTCGGCCAGCGCGTCGACGTCGTCGTAGCCCGTGTGCACGTAGAAGGTGGCGCGGGTGGTGGCCGGGACGCCGTAGCGGCGCACCACGGGCCAGGCGCAGTGGTGCCCCACGCGCACGGCGATGCCGAGGTCGTCGAGCACCTGGCCGACGTCGTGGGGGTGGACGCCCTCGACGGTGAAGGAGATCGCCCCGCCGCGGGCGACGGTGTCGGGCGGGCCGATCACGGTCACCCCGGGGATCTCGGCGAGCTTCTCCAGCGCGTACCCGGTGAGCGCCTTCTCGTGCGCCTCGACCTTCTCCATACCGAGCGCCTGCAGGTACTCGACGGCGGCACCGAGCCCGACCACCTGGGCGGTCATGGGCACGCCGGCCTCGAAGCGCTGCGGCGGCGGCATGAAGGTGCTGCCCTCCATCCGCACGACCTCGATCATCGAGCCGCCGGTGAGGAACGGCGGGAGCTTGTCGAGCACGTCGTAGCGGCCCCACAGCACGCCGACGCCGGTGGGCCCGAGCATCTTGTGGCCGGAGAACACCAGGAAGTCCGCGCCCATCGCGGTGACGTCGACCGGCTGGTGCGGCACCGACTGGGCGCCGTCGACCAGCACGAGCGCGCCGACCTCGCGCGCCCGCGCGACGATCTGCTCGATCGGGTTGATCGTGCCGAGGATGTTCGACTGCTGGGTGACCGCGACGAGCTTGGTGCGCTCGTTGACCACGGTCGCCAGGCCGGCGAGGTCCAGCCGGCCGTCGTCGGTCAGCCCGAGCCAGCGCAGGGTCGCCCCGGTGCGCTCGCACAGCTGCTGCCACGGGATGAGGTTGGCGTGGTGCTCCATCTCGGTGACCACGATCTCGTCACCCTGGCCGACCGCGTAGGTGCGGAACTCCGGCTCCTTGGCCGTCGCGGCGTTGGAGAGCGCGTAGGCCACCAGGTTGATCGCCTCGGTGGTGTTCCGGGTGAAGACGATCTCGTTCTCCGGAGCACCGATGAACGCGCCGATCTTCGCCCGCGCCTCCTCGTAGGCGCCGGTGGCCTCCTCGGCGAGCTGGTGGGCACCCCGGTGCGGCGCGGCGTTGACGTTCTCGTAGAACCAGCGCTCGGCGTCGAGCACCTGGCGCGGCTTCTGCGAGGTGGCCCCCGAGTCGAGGTAGACCAGTCGCTTCCCGTCCCGCACGGTGCGCGTCAGGATCGGGAAGTCCGCCCGGATCGCCTCGACGTCCAGGGGCAGGGGCACCTGCTGCGCCCCGGCTCCGGGACGCGAGACGGTCTGGGTCATGACGGGACGACCTCCGCGGACGCCTTGATGTAGGACGCGTAACCCTCGTCCTCGAGCTTGGCCGCCAGCTCCGGGCCGCCCTCGTCGACGACCTTGCCGGCGACGAACACGTGCACGAAGTCGGGCTTGATGTACTTCAGGATCCGCGTGTAGTGCGTGATCAGCAGGACGCCGATGTCGCCGTCCTCGCGGCTGCGGTTGACGCCCTCGGAGACCACGCGCAGCGCGTCGACGTCGAGCCCGGAGTCGGTCTCGTCGAGGATCGCGATGGCCGGCTTGAGCAGCCGCATCTGCAGGATCTCGTGGCGCTTCTTCTCACCGCCGGAGAACCCCTCGTTGACGTTGCGCTCGGCGAACGCCGGGTCCATCTCCAGGCCGGACATCTCGGTCTTGACGTCCTTGACCCAGGTGCGCAGCTTGGGGGCCTCGCCCTTGATGGCGGTGGCGGCGGTGCGCAGGAAGTTCGACACCGAGACGCCGGGGACCTCGACCGGGTACTGCATGGCGAGGAACAGGCCGGCGCGGGCGCGCTCGTCGACGCTCATGGCGAGGACGTCCTCGCCGTCGAGGGTGACGGTGCCCCCGGTGATCGTGTACTTGGGGTGGCCGGCGATCGAGTAGGCCAGGGTGGACTTGCCCGACCCGTTGGGGCCCATGATCGCGTGGGTCTCGCCGGAGCGGACGGTCAGGTCGACGCCGCGGAGGATCTCCTTGGTGTCGTCACCCTCACCGACGCTGACGTGCAGGTCGCGGATCTCAAGAACGGACACGTGTCTTCTCGCTCCTTCATTCACCGGCCGCGCTGAGGTTCCGGACGTCGCTCGCTGCGTCACTTTCCGTGTCGACGAGCACGTCCTCTCCCTCCACGCGGACCGGGTAGACGTCGACCGGCTCGGTGGCCGGCAGGTTGGTGGGTTCACCGGTGCGCAGGTCGAAGCACGACCCGTGCAGGAAGCACTCGATGGTGGGGGCGCCGTCGAAGGTCTCGACGTCGCCGTCGGTCAGGGGGACGTCGGCGTGCGAGCACCGGTCCTCCAGGGCGTAGACCTGACCCTCGAACCGGACGACGGCGACGTCGATGTCGGAGAGCTCGACCCGCAGGGAGCCGTTCTCGGGGACGTCGGACAACGCGCAGATCCGCTCGAAGGCCATGTCAGGCCACCTCGACCGGCTGCTCGTCCAGGCCGGGCAGAGCACCCAGACGGGCGTCGATGGTGGCCATCAGCCGGTCCTGCAGCTCGTTCACGCCGATGTGCTGGACGACATCGGCGAAGAAGCCGCGCACGACCAGGCGGCGGGCGGTCTCGGCGTCGATGCCACGCGAGCAGAGGTAGAACAGCTGCTCGTCGTCGAACCGGCCGGTGGCGCTGGCGTGGCCGGCGCCGACGATCTCGCCGGTCTCGATCTCCAGGTTGGGCACCGAGTCGGCGCGGGCGCCGTCGGTGAGCACCAGGTTCCGGTTGAGCTCGTAGGTCTCGGTGCCGGTGGCCGACGGGCGGATGCGGACGTCGCCGATCCAGACCGTGCGCGCACCCTCACCCTGCAGCGCGCCCTTGTAGAGCACGTTGCTGGTGCAGTTGGGCACCGCGTGGTCGACCCACAGGCGGTGCTCCTGGTGCTGCGTCTCGTCGGAGAAGTAGACGCCGAACAGCTCCGCGGAGCCGCCGGGGCCCGCGTACTGCACGTTGCTGACCAGGCGGACGAGGTCGCCGCCGAGGGTCACCACGATCTGCTTGAACGTGGCGTCCCGACCGACGACGGCGTCGTACTGACCGCCGTGGATCGCACCCGGGGCCCAGTCCTGCACGGACACGAGGGTGACCTGCGCGCCGTCGCCGACCAGCACGGTGACGCCCCCGGCGTAGCGGCCCAGGCCGGTGTGGTCGAGGACGATCGTCGCCTTGGCGAACGCGCCGACCTCGACGACCAGCTGGCCCCACACGACGTCGTCGGATCCGGTGCCGGCCAGGCCGAGGGTGACCGGGCGGTCGAGCTGCGCCTCCTTGGCCACGCGGACGACCGCGGCGCCGCCGCTGCGCTGGCGGGCCAGGGCGGCGAGCCGGTCGACCGGGTCGGGCAGGCCCTTGAGCAGCGGGTCGCCGGCCTCGACGCTGGTCAGCTCGACACCCTCGGGGAGGTCGGTGGTCCAGGTGAGGTGCGCGTCGGACTCGGCGCCGTCCAGCAGCGGCTTGATCCGCTTCATGGGGGTGAAGCGCCAGGTCTCCTCGCGGCCCGTGGGCACGCCGAAGGCGTCCGGATCCGTGGAGGTGAACCGCTCGGCCGGCGAGCCGGTCGGGGTGGGCCCACCGTGCGAGTGCGCACCCGGGGCCGCCTCCCCCGCGCTGCCGGTGTCGGCGGCCGGGGTGGTCGGCGGGCCCGCCTGCGCACCCACGCCCGGAGCGAACAGCTCCGAGGCGAGGGTCGCCGGCTGGGTGGTGAGATCGGTCGTGCTGGTGGAGTCGCTGGTCATCAGCCGACGGCACCTTCCATCTGCAGTTCGATGAGCCGGTTGAGCTCGAGGGCGTACTCCATGGGCAGCTCGCGGGCGATCGGCTCGACGAAGCCGCGCACCACCATCGCCATGGCCTCGTCCTCGGACAGGCCGCGGCTCATCAGGTAGAAGAGCTGGTCCTCGCTGACCCGGGAGACGGTCGCCTCGTGGCCCATGGCGACGTCGTCCTCGCGGACGTCGACGTAGGGGTAGGTGTCCGACCGGCTGATGGTGTCGACCAGCAGCGCGTCGCACTTCACCGTGGACTTCGAGCCGTAGGCGCCCTCGTCGACCTGGACCAGGCCGCGGTAGGAGGTGCGGCCACCGCCGCGGGCCACCGACTTCGACACGATGGTCGAGGAGGTGTGCGGGGCGGCGTGCACCATCTTGGCGCCGGCGTCCTGGTGCTGGCCCTCGCCCGCGAAGGCGATCGAGAGGACCTCGCCCTTGGCGTGCTCGCCGGTCATCCAGACCGCCGGGTACTTCATCGTCACCTTGGAGCCGAGGTTGCCGTCGACCCACTCCATGGTCGCGCCCTCGTGGGCCACGGCCCGCTTGGTGACCAGGTTGTAGACGTTGTTCGACCAGTTCTGGATGGTCGTGTACCGGCAGCGCGCGTTCTTCTTGACGATGATCTCGACGACCGCGGAGTGCAGCGAGTCGCTCTTGTAGATCGGCGCGGTGCAGCCCTCGACGTAGTGCACGTAGGCGCCCTCGTCGACGATGATCAACGTCCGCTCGAACTGGCCCATGTTCTCGGTGTTGATCCGGAAGTAGGCCTGCAGCGGGATCTCGACGTGCACGCCCGGCGGCACGTAGATGAAGGAGCCGCCCGACCACGTGGCGGTGTTCAGCGCGGCGAACTTGTTGTCGCCCGACGGGATGACCGAGCCGAAGTACTCCCGGAAGAGGTCCGGGTGCTCCTTCAGCGCCGTGTCGGTGTCGAGGAAGAGGACGCCCTGGTCCTCCAGCTCCTTCTGGATCTGGTGGTAGACGACCTCGGACTCGTACTGCGCCGCGACACCGGACACGAGGCGCTGCTTCTCCGCCTCGGGGATGCCGAGCTTGTCGTAGGTGTTCTTGATGTCCTCGGGCAGGTCCTCCCACGTGGCGGCCTGCGCCTCGGTGGAGCGCACGAAGTACTTGATGTTCTGGAAGTCGATGCCGGAGAGGTCCGAGCCCCAGTCGGGCATGGGCTTGCGCTCGAAGAGCTTCAGGGCCTTCAGGCGCCGCTCGAGCATCCATTCGGGCTCGCTCTTGCGCCGCGAGATGTCCCGGACGACGTCCTCGTCGATGCCCCGGCGCGCGGACGCACCGGCGACGTCGGCGTCGGCCCAGCCGTACTCGTAGCGGCCGAGCTGCTCGATCTGCTCGTCCTGCGTCAGCTGCGTGGCCGTCGCCGGCTGCTGGGTGCTGGTCATGCGGGCGTCCTCTCCCGGTCGTTCGTGGGGGTCAAGCTGGTGGACGGTGCGGTGCGCGCGCGACGCGCGGCTGCACGCTCACCTGGTACAGGGCGTTCGGGGGCCGTTCTGTTCCCCGGACGCTGGGACCCCGGCCGTATCGGCCCGGGGATGTGGGTGGTGCAGACCCCGTCGCCGTGGGCGATCGTGGCCAGCCGCTGGACGTGCGTGCCGACCAGCCGGCCGATCACCGCCGTCTCGGCCTCGCAGAGCTGCGGGAACTCCGCCGCGACGTGCGCCACCGGGCAGTGGTGCTGGCAGAGCTGCCCACCTCCGGACAGCGCCGAGGCGGTGGCAGCGTAGCCCTCGGCCGTCAGCGCGGCGGCGAGCGCCTGGGCGCGGTCGGCCGGGGCGCCGGAGCTCCCGTCCGTGGCCGCCTCCACCGCGCTCGACGCCCGCGACTCCAGGCCGGCGAGCTGCTGCTCGGCGACCGCCCGGACGGCGTCCGCCCCGCCGATGCCGGCCACGTACCGGAGCGCGGTCAGCGCCAGGTCGTCGTAGGCGTGCGGGTAGGCCGAGCGGCCGGCGTCGGTGAGGTGGAAGCGGCGGGCCGGGCGCCCGCGGCCGCGGTGGGCGTCGCGCACCTGGCGCTCCTCGACCCGGCCGGTGGCGACCAGGGCATCGAGGTGCCGGCGCACGGCCGCCGGCGAGACGCCGAGCCGGCCGGCGAGCTCGGTCGCCGTCTGCGGCCCGTGCTCGAGCAGCAACCGGCTCACGCGGTCGCGGGTGCGCCCGTCGTCGGCGGGCGCCGACGGCCGGGGGTGCGCCGCGATGGATTCCACAACACGAGTGTGTCCTATTTCAGGGGGCCCGCAAGCAAGGTCCACCTAAGAAACAGCCCCCGGGACGGCGGTCGTGACCAGCCTCACGCCCCTTGGGGCGGCCCCGCTGCAGGGCCCCGCGTCGAGCTCGCGAGGCGCGGGGGGCAGCGGGGTCCTTCAACTAGTATCGGGGCGTGCCGGTGCTGCCCGCCTCCTTCTCGCCCACGACCATCTCGCGGGTCGCGTTCGCCAACGTCGTGGCCAACGGCGGGATCGTCCTCACGGGCGGGGTCGTCCGCCTCACCGGATCCGGGCTCGGTTGCCCGACCTGGCCGCGCTGCACCGACGACAGCTTCGTCACCACGCCCGAGATGGGCATCCACGGGGTGGTCGAGTTCGGCAACCGCCTGCTCACCTTCGTCCTGACGGTGCTGGCCGTGGCGCTCGTCGTCGTGGTGTTCCGGTCGGCCCGCCGCGACCTGCGCCCCCTGGCCGTGGCCGCGTTCCTGGGGATCCCGGCGCAGGGCGTCGTCGGCGGCATCACCGTGCTGACCGGGCTGAACCCGTGGACGGTCGCCGCGCACTTCCTCGTCTCCATGGGGCTGGTCGCGCTCACCACGGTGCTCTGGCTGCGGTCCCGCGAGCCGGGAGTCGGGCAGCCGGTGGTCGGGCGCCCGTTCCGGCTGCTCGTCGGCGCCGTCGCCGCGGTCACCGCGCTGGTCCTGGTCATGGGCACGGTGGTCACCGGCAGCGGGCCGCACAGCGGCGATGCCGAGGCCGGTCGCACCGGGCTCGACGCGGAGCTGGTCAGCCACCTGCACGCCGACGCCGTGTTCCTGCTCATCGGGCTCACCGTCGCGCTGCTCGTCGCGCTGCACACGACCGACTCCCCCGGCCGGGTGCGCCGGGCCGCCCGCGACCTGCTGGTCGTCCAGCTCGCGCAGGGCGTGATCGGCTACGTCCAGTACTTCACCGACCTGCCGATCGTGCTGGTGCTGCTGCACATGCTGGGCGCGGTGCTGATCACCGCCTACACGGCCCGGCTGGTGTGGTCCGTCCGCGGCCCTGCCTCGGAGGCTCCGCTGACCGCCCCCGTCGAGCCGGCGGTCGCCACCCGCTGACCCGCCGGAGCGTGTGCGCGGGCACGGAGTCCCACGGCCCCCGGAACGGGGCGTCAGCGCACATCGTCGAGCCCGAGGCGGCGGCGTGGGCGGCGTGGGCGGCGTGGGCGGCGCGGATCTCCCGCCGGGGGCGGGGGGGGGGCGGGGGGGGGGGGGGGGGGGGGGGGGGGGGGGGGGGGGGGGGGGGGGGGGGGGGGGGGGGGGGGGGGGGGGGGGGGGGCGGGGGGGGGGGGGGGGGGGGG
>NZ_JBJHAA010000025.1:0-54655 GCF_054050795.1 Blastococcus sp. SYSU DS1024 | reverse complement strand
GAGCTGACACTCGCGATATCAATCAACCAAAGGAATCCCTGCCACAACCACAAGAGCCATGGCACGGGGTATTACTTGGCACTGACTTTCGGCACGCTGTTGAGTTCTCAAGGAGCGGACGCGCAAGGATTCTGGCCAATTTCTTGGCCTTCGTTCGAGGCGGTTTCTCCACTGTACACCGGGCTCCGCATCGGTGAACCTCGGGGGTTCGACCGGCGGTTTCCCGGGCCTCGCGGCCCGGTCCGTTCTCGCTCGGTGCAGGGAGAACCATACACGCCTCGGGAGGGGTCGTGCAGGGGGGTCCCCCGCCCCCCGTCGGCCCCGCCGCAGAGCCTCGTCGCGGGCGTGCGAGCGGTGGGGGAACGGGGCCTCCCTCAGGCGACCCCGGCCGGCCGGAACTGCACGCTGACCCGGGGCCCGACCGGTCGTGTCGTCTTGGGGATGCAGTGCTCCCAGGTGCGCTGGCAGGAACCACCCATGACCACGAGGTCGCCGTGGCCGAGGGGGAAGCGCAGCGACTCCCCGCCGCCCACCGGCCGCAGGAGGAGCGGGCGGGGTGAGCCGAACGAGACGATCGCGACCATCGTGTCGGCCGACCGCCCGCGGCCGATGCGGTCTCCGTGCCAGGCCACGCTGTCCCGCCCGTCCCGGTAGAGGCACATCCCCGCGGTGACGAACGGCTCGCCCAGCTCGGGCAGGTAGTGGCGGCTCAGCCGCTCGCGGGCCTCGACGAGCAACGGGTGCGGCAGCTGCTCGCGGCCGGAGTACCAGCGGAGCAGCCGGGGGACTGCGACCTCGCGCTCGTACATCTGCCGGCGGTCCTCCCGCCAACCGATGTCACCGAGCAGCACGTCGAGCACCTCGTCGGACCCGGACACCCAGCCCGGGAGGTGGTCGACCCAGGCACCACCACCGAGCACGTGCCGCGTCACGCCGTCCAGGGGCTGGAGCGTCACCTCGTCGGCGAGGTCCCACATCGAAGGCTGGTGCGCCAGCGTCATGGAAGGCACGCTACCCGGACCTTTCGCACATGTGTGCGAAAAGCTGTGGACAAGGTTCAGGCGGTGAGAGCCAGGGCGAACGGGAGGACGGCCGAGGCGCCGGCCCGGCGGAGCTCGCGCCCCGCGACGGTCATGGTCCAGCGCGAGTC
This sequence comes from Blastococcus sp. SYSU DS1024, assembly GCF_054050795.1. Lineage (NCBI taxonomy): Bacteria > Bacillati > Actinomycetota > Actinomycetes > Geodermatophilales > Geodermatophilaceae > Blastococcus > Blastococcus sp. SYSU DS1024. The sequence continues at coordinate 53,505 of NZ_JBJHAA010000025.1, read as the reverse complement.
GGCCAGGTCGTCGACCAGCAGCACCGGGCCGGCCAGCTCCGCCAGCCGGTCGCGCAGCTCCGGGCCCACGACGATCCGGTCCCACACGGCCGCCAGCCGGAAGGCGCTGTTCCCGCCGGGCTGCCCGGTCGGCCCACCGTGCGCCAGGGAGAGCTCGCCCAGGTAGGGGAGCCGACCCATGCGGGCCAGCCCCTGCGCGACGCCCGCCACCAGCCGGGGGCGACGGCGCGAGGGCACCGCCACCACGGCCGCCGGGCGCTCCGCCCAGTCCCAGGCGGCGAGCACCCGGCCGCACGCCCGGAGCAGCTCCTCGTCCGGCGGGACGTCGGAGACCGAGCGGCGCACCGGCACGTCGAAGGCAGCGTCCGGGTCCTCCTCGATGCTGGGCGCCTCGAGGTCGAGCTCCACCACACCGCCGACGCCGTCGTCACCGAGCAGGGAACGCAACCGCTGGCCCCAGCCGAGGTCGGTCAGCCGGGCCACCGCCCGGCCGGTCGCCAGCTGCTCCCCCGGCGGGATCTTCCCCTTCACCTCGACGCCCAGCCGGTCCGCTCCGGTGGGCCACATCGCCCGCGGCGCCAGCTCCACGCCCGGCCGGTCGAGCGCGGCCGACGCCTTCTCGGACGCCGCCTCCGGCACGTCGGTGGCGTACCAGGGCCCGGCGCAGACGTCGCACCGCCCGCACGGCGCCGCCGTCGGGTCGTCCAGCGCCGCCTGCAGGAAGGCCATGCGGCACTCGGCCTCGTCGACCGGCTTGGCGTAGGCGAGCATCGCGCGCTGCTCGGCCTCCCGGGTGCGGGTGACCCGGGCGTAGCGGTCGGCGTCGTAGACCCACGGCTGCCCGGTCGAGCGCCAGCCGCCCTGCACCCGCTCCACCGCGCCGTCGACGGCGAGGACCTTGAGCAGCAGCTCCAGCCGGGACCGCCGGACGTCGGCCACCGTCTCCAGCCGCGCGACCGACCAGGCCTTGCCGTCGGCCATCGCCGTCAGCACCGCGGCGGCGTGGTCCTCCCGCGGCATGGACGACGTGGCGAACCACTGCCAGATCGCGATGTCCTCGGGGCCGGGCAGGAGCAGGACGTCCGCGTGCTCGACGGCGCGGCCCGCACGGCCGACCTGCTGGTAGTAGCTGACCGGCGACGACGGCGCGCCGAGGTGGACGACGAAGCCGAGGTCGGGCTTGTCGAAGCCCATGCCGAGGGCGGAGGTGGCGACCAGCGCCTTCACCTCGTTCTTGCGCAGCGCCTCCTCGGCGTCCTTGCGGTCGGCGTCGTCGAGCCGGCCGGTGTAGGCGCGCACCTCGTGGCCGGCGTCGCGGAGCAGGTTCGCCGTCTCCTCCGCCGCCGCCACGGTGAGCGTGTAGACGATGCCGCTGCCCGGCAGGTCGCCGAGGTGCGCGGCGAGCCAGGCCAGCCGGGCCCGGTCGCTGGGCAGCCGCAGGACCCCGAGGCGCAGAGAGTCGCGGGAGAGCGGGCCGCGGACGGTGGTCACCTCGACGCCCCCGGCGCCCAGCTGCTCGGCGACGTCGGCCACCACCCGCTCGTTCGCCGTCGCGGTGGTGGCCAGCACGGGAGTCCCCTCCGGCAGTGTGCCCAGCAGGTCGCGGATGCGGCGGTAGTCGGGGCGGAAGTCGTGCCCCCAGTCGGAGACGCAGTGCGCCTCGTCGACGACGACCAGCCCGCAGCGGGCGACCAGCCCGGGCAGCTGCTCCTCCCGGAAGCGGGGATTGGTGAGCCGCTCGGGCGAGACGAGCAGGACGTCGACGTCGTCGGCGGCCAGGCGGGCGGCGATGTCGTCCCACTCCGTCATGTTGGCGCTGGAGATCTCGACCGCCCGGATGCCGGCGCGGGCCGCGGCGGCCACCTGGTCGCGCATCAGCGCCAGCAGCGGCGACACGAGCAGCGTCGGGCCGGCCCCGCGGCGGCGCAGCAGCGCGGTGGAGACGAAGTAGACCGCAGACTTGCCCCAGCCGGTGCGCTGGACGACCAGCGCCCGCTGGGAGCGCTCGACCAGCGCGGCGACGGCGGCGTCCTGCCCTTCGCGGAAGACCGCGTCGGGGCGGCCGGTCAGCTCGCGGAGGATCTCCAGGGCCTCGTCGGCGATCGAGGACGGCGGTGCGGCGGTGCTCATGCCGACGACAGTAGGCACCACCGCCGACAGCGACGGCCCCCCGCGCGCGACCGGTGGACGACGGGGAGAATCCACAGTCGATGGACCACCAGGGGCAGCTTCCGGCCGACAACCACGTGCACACCCACTGGTCGTGGGACACCCCCGACTCGTCGACCATGCGCCGGGCGTGCGAGCGGGCGATCGCCCAGGGCCTGCCCGCGGTCGCGTTCACCGAGCACCTCGACTTCACCGTCTGGCACGACGAGGACCGGGCCACCGCGGAGGGGCTGGTCGACCGCTACCCGGCCCACCAGCTGCCGATCGACGTCGAGGGGTACTTCGCCGAGCTGGCCGAGGTGCGCGACCGGTTCCCGGAGCTGCGCATCTGGTCGGGCATCGAGACCGGCGAGCCGCACCTGTTCGCCGCCAGCATCGCCCGCCACCTCGAGGACTCCCCGGTCGACCGCGTCCTCGGCTCGCTGCACTCGCTGTCCGACCAGGGCCGGCTGGTCGGCGTCGGCCGGCTGCTGCACGTCGACCCCGACGCGACCATGCGCCGCTACCTGGGCGAGATGGTCGGGATGATCGAGAGCAGCGACGTCTTCCAGGTGCTCGCCCACGTGGACTTCCCGCGCCGCTACTGGCCCGGCGGCTCGCACCGGTACGTGGAGAAGGACTACGAGGAGGAGTACCGGGCGGTGTTCCGGGCCCTGGCCGGCACCGGCCGGGCGCTGGAGATCAACACCAGCAGCCCGCTGGCGTCGGCGGACCAGGTGCGCTGGTTCTACGAGGCCGGCGGCGAGGCGGTCAGCTTCGGCAGCGACGCGCACGCGCCCGCCGCCGTCGGGCAGAAGTTCGACCTCGCCGTCGCCGTCGCGGAGGCGGCCGGGTTCCGCCCGGGACGGGACCGCTTCGACTTCTGGCGGCGCTGACGGGGGCTCCCGTCAGGCCGGGGCGGCGGGCTCCGCTGCGGCCGGGGACGGCCGGTACCAGGCCCAGCAGGCCAGTCCGACGACGAGCGACCAGAACGCCGACCCGATGCCACCCACGGTGACGCCGCTGATCGCCACCAGGAAGGTGGCGACGACCGGGATCCGGTCCTCCGCCCGCGCCAGCGCCGCGCTGAGGGACGAGGCCAGGACCGGCCACAGGGCGAGGCCGGCGGCCGCCGCGACGAACCCGGCGGGTGCGGTGACCACCAGGGCGGCGACGGCGGCCGAGACGAGCGCGAACCCGACGTAGGTCAGGCCTGCGGTGCGGGCGGCGAGGTAGCGGCGCGACGGGTCGGCGTCCGCCTCGGGTCCGGCCGCCAGCGCCGCGCTGATGGCGGCCAGGTTGATCGCGTGGCCGCCGAACGGGGCGCCGAGCAGCGTGCCGGCGCCGGTGACGGCCATGGCCGGGCGCCACGGCGCCCGGTAGCCGTAGGCCGCCAGCACCGCCATGCCGGGCACGTTCTGCGAGGCCATGGTGACCAGGAACAGCGGCAGGGCCAGCCCGACGACGGCGGTCGAGGTGAAGTCCGGCGTCGTCCACTCGAGGACGGGCACCAGGGCGGCGGCGTCGACCCCGCCCTCGCGGGCAGCCAGCCAGCCGATGATGCCGAGGGTGACGGTGAACGCGGCCGGCACGGCCCAGCGCGGGGAGAACCGCAGGAGCACCACCCAGACCAGCACGACGGGCACCACCAGCCAGGGGATCTCCAGCGCGGCCCGGACCGGCTGCAGGCACAGCGGGACCAGGACGCCGGCCAGCATCGCCTGCGCCAGCACCGGCGGGATGGCCGCGATCGCGCTCCCCAGCCGGGGCCACGCCGCGGTGAGCAGGACCAGGACGCCGACCAGGGCGAAGGCGCCGACGGCCACCTCCCAGGACGGCGCCGAGGCCGTCGCCAGCAGGGCCGCGCCGGGCGTGGACCAGGCGACGGTGATCGGCATCCGCGTCCGCTGGGCCAGCAGCACGGTCGCGAGCCCCATCGCCAGCGACAGCACGACCAGGCCCGAGGCCGCCTGCCCCGGTGTCGCGCCGACCGCGCGGAGCCCGGTGAGCACGACGGCGAAGGAGCTCAGGAAGCCGACGAGCGCGGTCACCAGCCCCGCGACGGTCGTCGACGACGGAGCGGCGGGCACGGCGCGGGACGCTAGCCCAGCGGACCGCAGCGCTCCGGCTGCGGCGGGGCGAGGTGGCGGAGCTCACCTCCGTGCGACGACGCGCCCCGCCTACGTTGCTGCTCATGGGTGCCTCCGCTCCGACGATCCGGGACGCCACCGAGGCCGACGCCGCGGCGTGCGCCGCCATCTACGCGCCCTACGTCACCGGCACCGCGATCACCTTCGAGCTCGAACCCCCGACACCGGCACAGATGGCGGAGCGGATCGCGGCGGCCCGGCGGGCGCACGCCTGGCTGGTCCTCGAGGACGACGGCGCCGTCGTCGGCTACGCCTACGCCGGGCCGTACAAGGAGCGCGCCGCCTACCGGTGGAGCTGCGAGGTGAGCGTCTACCTGGACGGCGGGCGACGACGGCGCGGCGGCGGGCGCGCCCTCTACGAAGCGCTGTTCGAGCGGCTGGCCGCCCGCGGGTTCCGCACCGCGATCGCCGGGATGACGCTGCCCAACGAGCCGAGCGAGGGCCTGCACACGGCGATGGGCTTCGAGCCGATCGGCACCTACCGGCGGATCGGGTTCAAGCACGGCCGGTGGCGCGACGTGCTCTGGGCGCAGCGACCGCTGGGCGCCTACGACGACGACCCGGCCGAGCCGAGCTGACCTCCTTCGGAGAAGTACTTCACCGCTAAGGGAAATGCGGCTAGGGTCGGCGGGGTGACGTCGACGCGCGTGGTGATCGCCCTGGGCGGCAACGCCATGACCGGGGCCGACGGCTCCGCGACCCCGCAGGCGCAGCGCGATGCGATCCGGCAGGCCGCCGGGCACGTCGCCGAGGTCGTCGCCGCGGGCGTCCAGGTGGTGCTCACCCATGGGAACGGCCCGCAGGTGGGCAACCTGCTGGTCAAGAACGAGCTCGCCGCCCACGAGGTGCCCCCGGTGCCGCTGGACTGGAACGTGGCGCAGACCCAGGCCACCATCGGCTTCACCGTCGCCGACGAGCTGGACGCCGCCCTGGCCGTGCGCGGCCTCCCCCAGCGCACCGCCGCGCTGGTCACCCGCACCCGCGTCGACGCCGACGACCCGCGCTTCGCCGAGCCCTCCAAGCCGGTGGGCCGCTTCCTGCCGCGGGAGCGGGCGGAACAGTTCGTCTCGCTCGGGCAGACCTGGGAGGACCGCGGGGAGAAGGGCTGGCGGCGCGTCGTCGCCTCGCCGGAACCCCGGGCCGTCGTCGACTCGCCCGCCATCCACGCCCTGGCCGCGGCCGGGTTCGTCGTGGTGTGCGCCGGCGGTGGCGGCATCCCGGTGATCGACGACCACGTCGACGGGCACGCGCTGCGCGGCGTCGAGGCGGTCATCGACAAGGACCTGACCGCCGCGATCCTCGCCCGCGACGTGGACGCCGACACCCTGGTCATCGCCACCGACGTCCCGAACGTGATGGTCGACTTCGGCGCCCCGTCACAGCGACCGCTGGGCCGGGTCACCGTCGCCGAGCTGCGTGAACTGGCGGCGGCCGGGCAGTTCGCCCGAGGATCGATGGGCCCGAAGGTGGAAGCAGCTCTCCGTTTCGTCGAAGCCGGCGGAGCCCGCGCCGTCATCACCTCGCTCCAGCACATCGCCGACGCCGTCCGTGGCGACGACGCCGGCACCGTCCTCACCCACTCCTGAAGGGAACCCGCATGCCCGCACCGATCGAGGTCCGCAAGGTCCCGCTGCACAACGTCAGCGACGCCTCCGAGCTCGCCAAGCTGATCGACGACGGCGTCATGGAGGCCGACCGCGTCATCGCCGTCATCGGCAAGACCGAGGGCAACGGCGGGATCAACGACTACACGCGGATCATCGCCGACCGCGCCTTCCGCGAGGTGCTGCTCGAGAAGGGCTCGCGGAGCAAGGAGGAGGTCGGCGACATCCCGATCGTGTGGTCCGGTGGCACCGACGGCGTCATCAGCCCGCACGCGACCGTCTTCGCGACGCTGCCCGAGGACTCGGTCGAGAAGACCGACGAGCCGCGGCTGACCGTGGGCTACGCGATGAGCGACGTCCTGCTGCCCGAGGACATCGGCCGCGTCGCGATGGTCGAGAAGGTCGCCGAGGGCGTGAAGAAGGCGATGGAGGCCGCGGGCATCACCGACCCGGCCGACGTGCACTACGTGCAGACCAAGACGCCGCTGCTGACGATCGACACGATCCGCGACGCCCACCAGCGCGGGGAGACGACGATCCTGGAGGAGCCGCACGGCTCCATGGACATCTCCAACGGCACGACGGCGCTGGGGATCGCGGTGGCGCTCGGCGAGATCGAGATGCCGAAGCAGGAGCAGATCATGCGCGACCTGTCGCTGTACTCCTCGGTGGCGTCCTGCTCCTCGGGTGTGGAGCTGGACCGGGCGCAGATCGTCGTCGTCGGCAACGCCCGCGGGCACGGCGGCAGCTACCGCGTCGGCCACTCGGTCATGACCGACGCCCTCGACCAGGACGGCATCTGGAACGCCATCCGCGACGCCGGCCTCGAGCTGCCCGAGCGCCCGCACCACACCGACCTCGGTGACCGGCTGGTCAACGTGTTCCTCAAGTGCGAGGCCTCGCCCGACGGCAAGGTGCGCGGGCGGCGCAACGCGATGCTGGACGACTCCGACGTCTCCTGGCACCGCCAGATCAAGGCGTGCGTCGGCGGCGTGACCGCCTCGGTGACCGGCGACCCGGCCGTGTTCGTCTCGGTGGCCGCGGTGCACCAGGGCCCGTCCGGCGGTGGCCCGGTGGCCGCGATCGTCAAGGCGTAGTCCCCAGCTCTGGCCTGCTTCGGGGAAGTGGGGCTCCGGACGACGTTCCGGAGCCCTGCTTCCCCGAAGTCGTCCCGGGGATCAGGCGTAGCTGCCGCGCAGGCCGACCGGCGGCAACGGTGACGTGAGGTCCTCCTCCGCGAGCGCCTGCGCGCGGGACGGTGCCGGTACCGGCGGCCGCCCGCGGCGCTCGGCCCCACCGGGGACCACGAAGCGGTAGGTGGCGTCGACGTCGCGGACGGCGAAGACGTCCGCGTCCGGGCCAGCGTGGTGCAGGACGACGGTGTCGAAGCGCTCGGCGACCCGGCGCAGGGAGTCCGCGTCGGAGACGTCGATGACGGTTCCGCTCGCGGCGAGCCCGGCGACCGGCACGATCCGGTCGGCGTGCCGCACGAGGAACTCGTCGGCGGCGTCGCCCCGGCCGGCCCGGCCGAGCAGCGCCCCGACCCCGGCGACGAGCAGCGCGAGGGCAGCCAGGGCGAGGACCGCGCCCCGCGCGACGCCGATCGGCACCGACAGCGCCAGGACGTCGAACGAGCGGGCCCGACCGTCGTCACCGGCACCGACGTCGGGATCACCGCGGTCAGCACGGTCTCGGGGTCGCCGGCCAGGCGCAGCGCCGTCGGGTCGAGCGCGAAGTCCAGGGTCGCCGGGGAGCCGGCCTCGAACGCCGCGCCCCGCGCGGTACCGGTCGGAATGGTCGCGCCGCTACGGGGTCGGCCGGCGCCCGGCGCGCCTTCCCGGGCCCGGCGACGGGCGGCCTACGGTTCCGGAACGGCCCGTCCGCGGGCCGGTCCGCCGGTCGACTGCAGGGAGGAACAGGTCGTGCGCTCGCCCACGTCGTCAAGCTCCGTGCCCCTGCCCCCGGCGGTCGCCCCCACACCCCCGGCCCCGCGGCGCGCGCCCGAGCGGGACACGAGCTTGGAGGACGCGGCGCAGCAGGCCGGCGTCCTCGCCCAGGCCTCCCGGGAGGTCTCCGGCACCTCCGCCCAGGCCGCCGCGTCCCTCGCCGAGCTGCGGGCCGCCATCGGCGACATCTCCGCGAGCACCGGCCGCGCGTCCGCCGTCGCCGAGGAGGCGGTGCGTGACGCGCAGGCGGTGGACGACCGCATCGTCGCACTGCAGGCCGCCAGCGAGTCGATCACCCAGTTCGTGCGCCTGATCAGCGCGATCAGCCAGCAGAGCCGCTTCCTCGCGCTGAACGCCTCGGTCGAGGCCGCCCGCGCCGGCGACCTCGGCCGCGGCTTCGCCGTCGTCGCCGACGAGGTCAAGGAGCTCGCCGACCGGACGGCCCAGGCCGCCCGGGACATCGACGCCCAGATCACGGCGGTGCAGCGGGAGACGCAGCAGGCCGTCGAGGCGGTGCAGCGGATCACCGGGACGCTCGGCTCCATCGCCGAGGCGCAGGACACCATCGCCGCCGCCGTCGAGCAGCAGCGGGCGGCCACCGAGCGCGTCGTGGAGAACGTCGACCGCGCGGCCAGCGGCTCCGCGCGGATCAGCGAGGCCGTCGGGCAGCTGGCCGAGAGCCAGCGGGTCGTCTACGTCCGCCGCGCCCTGGCGGTGGCCGAGCAGCGGCTGGCCGACCTGGGTGGCGCACGGCTCGGCGACGCCCGGGCCCCCTTCACGGTGCGCGACCAGACCACCGGCGCCACGCACACCGCCGCGCTGCCCGACCTGCTGCTCGGCGACGCGCCTCTGGAACGCAGCGACGACCCCCGACGGCCGTCGCTGCTCGTCGACGAGGTGGTGCGGCAGGTCGGGGGCAGCTGCACGCTGTTCCAGCGCCTGGACGACGGCGGCATGGTGCGGGTGGCGACGACGGTGCTGAACCCCGCCGGCCGGCGCAACGTCGGCACCGCCATCGCGCGGACCGGTCCCGACGGCCGCCCGAACCCGGTGCTCGCCGCCGTGCTGGCCGGCGGCACCTACACCGGTGCGGCCACGGTCGCCGACCGGCCGTACTTCACCGCCTACACCGGTCTGCGGGACGACGGCGGGACCCTCATCGGCATGCTCTACGTCGGCCTGCCCCTGGACTCGATGCCCGGCACCGGCAGCTGATCGCTCCGGGGGTCGACGGCGAGCCCGCCGCCGTCCTCTAGGTTGACCGGGGGACGCGCCGCGCTGCTGGCGGGCACGAGGGGGATGCGGTGAAGCGGTTCGGGCGCGTGAACACCGCGCTGCCGGCCATCGTGCTGCTGCTCGTCGTGGTCGCCGAGGTGATCACCGGCCGCGGCCAGGTGGTGCTGGGGCTCACCGTCATCGCCCCACTCGCGTCGGCGACCTTCCTGAGCCGGCAGGCCACCGTCGCGTACGCGGCGTCCGCGTTCGTCGTCACCACGCTCCTCGGCCTCTACAGCCAGCAGTACACCGCCGACACCGCGGTGGCGCAGACCGTCCGGCTGGTCGCCGTCGCCCTCGGCGGCATCCTCGCCGTGGTGACCTGCGAGCTGAGGCTCCGGCGGGAGGCCCACGTGGCCCGGCTCGGCGCCGAGGCCGCCGCGACACGGGCCGCCGTCCGCACCGGCGAGACGCTGCAGCGGGCGCTGCTGGGTGGCGTCCCGCAGGTCCCGGGGCTCGAGACGGCCGCCCGCTACCTCCCCGGCGCGCGGGAGGCGCAGGTCGGCGGTGACTGGTACGACGCCTTTCCGCTGACCGACGGCCGCACCATGCTGGTCATCGGCGACGTCGCCGGCCACGACGCCCCCGCGGCAGCCACCATGGCGCAGACCCGCGGGATGCTCCGCGCGCTCGCCCGGGTGGGGCACGGCTCCCCCGCCGCCGCGCTGACCGTGCTGGACGACGTCCTCGAGGGCCTGGGGCTGGACACGTTGGTGACCGTGGCCGTGGCGTCCGTCGACCCGCGGGGCGTGGCCGGGGACGCGGTGCCGCTGCAGTGGTCGAACGCGGGGCACCCGCCCCCGGTGGTCGTGCGGGCCAACGGCTGCGTGGAGGTGCTGGAACGGGAACCCGACCGGCTGCTCGGAGCCGGCCCGGCCGACGGGCCACCGCGCACCGACCACGAGCTGGTGCTCCGGCGGGGTGACACGCTGCTGCTCTACACCGACGGGCTGGTCGAGCGGCGCGGCATGACCCTCGACGACGGCACCGCCTGGCTGGTGCGAGCGCTGGAGGAGCGCGGCCGGGAGCCGCTGGACCGCATGTGCGACGGCCTGCTGAGCGCGCTGGGCACCCGTGGCGACGACGACATCGCCCTGCTGGCGCTCCGGGTGCCGTCCTGACCGGTCAGCCGCCGAGCACGGTCAGGTAGCGGGGCGGTACCGCGGCGACCAGCCAGACCCCGTTGGCCGAGCGGGTGAACCGGGCGCCCTCGCGGGCCATCGCGGCGGCGTCGACGCGCAGCACGACGGGGGCGCCGCGGCGGCTGCCCACGGCGCGGGCGGTGACGACGTCGGCGCTCAGGTGGACCGCGTGCCGCCGTCCCGGGCGCAGCCCCTCGGCGAGGACGGCCGCCAGGAACCGCTCCACGGTGCCGTGGAAGAGCTCGTCCGGCGGCGTCTCGTCCGCGTAGCCCAGGTCGACGGCGACGCTGTGCCCCTGGCTGGCGCGGATGCGGTCACCCCGGAGCTCGTACCGGCGCTTGTCGTCGCCGGCCACGACGCGCTCGAGCTGCTCGCGGGTGAGGTGCAGCGCCGCCAGCAGCTCGTCGACGTCGGCCCAGCCGGCGGGGTCCAGGGTGATCCCCACCGAGTCGGGGCGGTGCCGCAGGACGAAGGAGAGCCGCTTGCTCACCCGGACGACGTCCACCCCCGGCTCCGCGGGCCTCAGCTGCAGCGGAAGAGCACGAAGGCGACGTCGTCGTCCGGCGCGTCGCCGAGCAGCCGCTCGGTGAGCCGCGCCTTCAGTTCGGCGGGGCCGAGGTGCCGGCCGTCGACCAGCGCATCGACGGCCCGGCCGATCCCCTCGTCCAGCGCCTCGCGCCGTCGCTCGACCAGGCCGTCGGTGTAGAGCAGCAGCGTCGAGCCGGCCGGCAGCGCCATCTGGACCTCCAGGCGGACGCCCCCGCCGGCGACCGCGAGCGGCAACCCTCGCCCGGCCTCCAGCAGCTGGACGGCACCGCCGTCCTCGACGAGGATCGCCGGCAGGTGCCCGGCGCTGCTGTAGCAGAGGGTGCCCGCGAGCGGGTCGACGACGGCGCAGAACACCGTGCTCACAGCCGCACCAGGGACCAGCGCGGCGAACCGGTCGAGGGCCGTCAGCGCGTCGGCGGGCGACCGGCTCTCCAGCAGCAGCGCCCGGCCGGCGCTGCGCAGCTGACCCATCACCGCCGCGGCCGGCAGGCCGCGGCCGACGACGTCGCCCACCATCACGCCGTAGCCGGCGCCGGGGAGGTCCACCACGTCGTACCGGTCCCCACCGACCTCGAGCGTGCCGGTGGCTGGTTCGTAGTGGACGGCGAACCCCTCGGGCAGCGCGGTCGGACCGAGGACCGCGCGCTGCAGGGTGACGGCGACGTCGGTGAAGAACTGGGCGCGGGCGCGTTCGGACCGTGCCCGCTCCTCGGCCCGGCGGCGCTCGGCCGCGACCGCCTGCGCATCGGCGACCGCCGCGGCGACCTGCCCGGCGGCCAGCGCCAGGAAGATGCGGTAGTCCCCGTCCAGGGGGAGGTGCGGGCTGACGCCCAGCACCAGGGCGCCGATCGGCCGCTCGGCGCCGGCGGCGGTGAGCGGCAGCGCGACGGCGGTGTCGACGTCGGCGTGCCCGGCCGGGCTCGCGCCGGCGCTGGACAGCCCCGGCAGGACTCCCGCCAGCCCGGTCACCGTCTGCGCCTCGCCGGTCGCCATCGCGCGGAGCACCTGCTCCGGGATGGCGCTCGTGGCCAGGTCCCCGTGCACGCCCAGGCCCTGCCCGGCGACGAAGCGCGGCTTCCCGTCGTCGTCCACCAGGTAGACCCGCCCGAACGGGCAGTCCGTGCGGGCGTCGGCGAGCACCCCGAGCGCGCTGGACACCGCCTCGGTCGTGTCGCCGTGCGAGGCGCGCGGCAGGCTGCCCAGCCGCTGCAGAATGCCGAGGCGGCGCGCCGCCAGCACCCGGCTGGTGGTCTCGACGACCGTGTCGAGCAGGCCGACGACGGCGCCGCCCGGCTCGGCCACCGGGCTGAACGAGAAGGAGAAGTAGGTCTCCTCCTCGAACCCGTGGCGGGTCATGACCAGGGGCAGGTCCTCCGAGTACGTGGCCCGCCCCGCCATCACCTCGGCGACCATCGGGTCCAGGGCGGGCCAGATGTCGGCCCAGACCTCCCGCGCCGACCGGCCCAGGGCCGCGGGGTGCCGGGCGCCGAGCATGGGGGCGTAGTCGTCGTTGTAGACCATGACGAGCTCCGGTCCCCACATCAGCAGGAACGGGAAGCGGGAGTTCAGCGCGGTGCTGACCGTGGTCCGCAGCGTCGGTGACCAGTCCGCCTGAGGGCCGAGGGCGGTCGTTCCCCAGTCGCGCTCGAGGACCAACCGCTGCAGCTCGGTACGGGGGCCACCGGGGATCTGCTCCGCCAGGTGCCTGTTCAGCGCCGCCTCCCGATGGCCCGGCACGCGCCGGACCACCGTGGCGGCGGCCGTTCGTTCGTGCTGCAGGCATCCTCGCACCCGTGCCCGCACCGGATGCATTGGGCACGATCTTTCCCCACGACAGGGTCCGCGGGCGCCGTTCTTCGCCCTCGCCGACGACCTGCTCGCGGCAGCCCGGGAGCCAGCCGGTGAACCAGCTGTCCGGCGGCACGTCGGGGTGGCACCGCCCCGGCGCCACCCCGACAAGGCTGACCGCCGGGCGGGATCTGCGCACTGGCCCCTCAGGCGGCCGATGGGCGGTGCGCAGCTCCCGCCCGGCGGTCAGCGGGAGTAGTACTCCACGACCAGCTGCTCCTCGCAGACGACCGGCACCTCGTCGCGGGTGGGGATCCGGTCGTAGCGGGCCACCAGGTCGGCCAGCCGCACCTCCAGGTACTTCGGCGCCTCGGCGTGCGCCCCGGACGCGGCGACGACGAACGGCTCCTTCGTGCGCGACTTCTCGGCGATCTGCACGAAGTCGCCGGGCTTGAGCCGGTAGGAGGGGCGGTCGACCCGCTTGCCGTTGACCAGCACGTGCTGGTGGGTGACGAACTGGCGGGCCTGGTAGATGGTGCGGGCGAACCCGGCGCGCAGCACGGTGGCGTCCAACCGCGACTCGAGGTCCTGGATCAGCGCCTCGCCGGTCTTCCCGCCGGTGCGCTTGGCGCGGTCGAAGGCGGCGCGCAGCTGCGTCTCGCTGATGTCGTACTGCGCGCGCAGCCGCTGCTTCTCCTTGAGCCGGGTGGAGTAGTCGCTGTCCTTGCGACGCTTCCGCCCGTGCTCGCCCGGCGGGTACGGGCGGCGCTCGAAGTACTGGACGCACTTCGGGGTGAGCGGGATGCCCAGCGCGCGGCTGAGCCGGACCTTGGGACGGGGCGTGTTCACTCGGGACCTCCGGTTTGGTTAGGCTCACCTTACTACTCGCCCACGAGCTCTCCGAGGTGGTCCATGACGGCCGGTCCGACCCACTCGTCCGCGGCCGTCGACCGGCAGCCGCCGGCGGCCGAGCGCGCCCGCACCGTCGCCGCGCGCCCGGCGGCCTCCCTGCACGTCGCCGGGGTCGGCGCCTGCCAGGTGACCGCGGCGACCACCACCGACGTCGGCGACGTCCTGCTCGTCGTGCCGGCCGACGGCGGTGTGATGACGGCGCTGCGCTCCTCCCCGCTGGGCGACGTCCCCGCCCGGTTGACCGTCGCCGACCGCGCCCCCCTCCCGCTGCGCCACCCGGTCCGGGGCCTCGTGCAGTTGACGGGCTGGCTGACGCCCGTGGCGGGGCAGGAGGTCCCCGAGCTGGTGCTGGCCTTCGCCGACTCCTCGCCCGTCGACGCGCTCTTCGACGTGGGTCTCGGCGCATCGCTGGTGCGGCTGGACCTGGCCGAGGTCGAGCTCGAGGAGTCCGGGACGCGCGCCGAGGTGGATCCCGACGACTTCCGCGCCGCCCGGCCCGACGTGGTCAGCGGCGCGGAGACCGAGCTCATGGCGCAGCAGGCCCCCGCGCTGGGCCGGCTGACGAGGCGGGTGCAGCACTGGGCCGGGCGGCACGACGACGTCCGGCTGCTGGGGCTGGACCGGTTCGGCGTCCGGTTCCGGGTGCAGGGCCGGAACGGCTGCTACGACCTGCGGGTGCCGTTCGCCGAGGGGCTGGACGCCGTCGACGGGTTCGCCGCCGCCGTGGACCACCTGCTCACCTGCGGCCCGGCCTGACGTCGTCCCCTCGCGGACGTCGTCTCCCCTCGCCGCGGACAGGCCTCCGGAGGCCGGGGTCCTCCGGAGGCTCACGTTCCCGCACCGACTTGCCGATGACGTGGCTGACCCCACGCCGGCAGGAGGTGCGCGATGGCGATCGGGACGACGTTCCCCGAGGTCCTCGCGGCCGCCCGCACGGGGGCCGCCTGGGCCTTCGAGGTGCTGTACCGCGACCTCGCGCCGTCGGTGACCGGGTATCTGCGGCTGCACGGTGCGCTGGAGCCGGACGACCTCGCCAGCGAGACGTTCATCGGCCTCTTCACCGGCCTGTCCTCGTTCGACGGGGACGAGGGCGCCCTGCGGGCGTGGGTCTTCACCATCGCCCACCGGCGGCTGGTCGACGACTGGCGCAGGCGCAGCCGCCGTCCCCAGCTCTCCGGCACTGAGGACGACGACCTGCTCGGCGCGACCCCGGGCGGGAACGTCGAGGACGACGCGCTCGCGGCCCTGGGGTCCGGCGCCGTGCACGAGCTCTGCGCCACGCTCCCCGACGACCAGCGCGCGGTCATCCTCATGCGGATCGTGGGCGACCTCTCGCTGGATCAGGTGGCCGCGGCGATGGACCGCTCGGTCGGCGCGGTGAAGGCGCTGCAGCGTCGCGGTCTCCTCACTCTCCGGAGTGAGCTCGAGCGCACCGGCGTACCCCGGTGAACCGCGCCGGCGATGTGGGGGATGAGATGACCACCAGCCAGCTCGACGAGGCCTTCGAGGCCTACTTGGCCGGACGCCCCGTCCCGGTCCAGGCGGCACCGCTCGTGGGGTTCGCCGACTCGGTCCGGGAGATGTCCTCCCGGCCGGGCCGACCCTCCGCGGGGCTCGCCGAGCTGCTGGCCACCGGTCTTCTCACCGATCCCGCCGCCCCGTCGGCGGACTCGGTCCACACCGCCCGGAGAGCGGCCACCACCGCTCGCGGGCGCTCCAGAAGGAGACCCCGCATGTTCACGATCCTCGCTGCCGCCATCGCCAAGTTCGGCGCCGCCGGAGCCGTCGCCCAGGCCGCCGCCGGGCTCGGTGTCGCCGTCGCCGGTGTCACGTCCGCCGGGGCGATCGGCGTCCTGCCGGGCGCGCTGCAGGACGGCGTCGCCGCCACCATCGAGGCCGTCACCCCGTTCGACGTGCCGGACTCGGCCGACGCCGAGGGCACCACCCCGGACCCGGCCTCCGAGGAGGGCACGACCGAGGAGCAGCCGGAGCCCGGCACCGGCCCGGCCGACATCCCCACCGTCCCCGACTTCGGCACCTCGGTCAGCGAGGACGCGAAGGACGGCGGGGTGGACGGCGCCCAGGTCAGCGAGGACGCCCGTACCGCTCACCAGCCCGAGCAGACCGGCGCGCCCGCGGACCGGGCGACCACGGAGCGTCCGGCCACCGCTGTCCGGCCGACGCAGGCCCCGGCGCCCGCTGTCCGGCCGACGCCGGCCCCGGCCCCTGCGCCGGCCCCGGCCCCTGCGCCGGCCCCGGCTCCGGCTCCGGTCGAGCGCCCCGCTGCGGGGAACGACGCCGGCACGGTGACCCCGGGCGGCCCGGCGCAGGCCGGCACCGGTCGCCCCTGACCCGACGCTCCCCGAGTGCGACGAACTCGTGGCCATCAGCTGCTGATGGCCACGAGTTCGTCGCATTCGTGAGTCGGTGTCAGGCGGTGCGGGCCTCCTCGGCCAGCGCCGCGAGCGCCTGCTCGAAGCACTCCTGCGGCGGCTGCACCAGGCCCGCGCCCACCTGGCCGGTGCCGGCGATCCGCCCGGCCATGCCGGTGTTGATCTGCGGCAGCCAGCCGGTGCGCGCCACCTTGAGCACGTCGATGCCGGTCGGCGAACCGCGGAAGCCCATGATCGGGATCTGCATCGCCGGGTTCTCGGCCAGGGTCAGCTGGTACATGCGCTCCGTCGTCGCCAGCGCGTCGGGCACCGTGCCACCCACGAACCGGACGATCGCCGGCGCCGCCGCCATCGCGAACCCGCCGATGCCGTAGGTCTCCATGATCGCGGAGTCGCCGATGTCGGGGTTGGCGTCGTCCGGCCCGTAGTCGCCGAGGAACAGCCCGACCGGGGTGTTCGCCGGCCCGGTGAACCAGCGGTCGCCGGTGCCGGCGGTCTGGATGCCGAACTCGGTGCCGTTGCGCGACATCACGGTCAGCATCGTCGAGCCGGGGATGCCGCGGGCGGCGTCGAGCGCGAGCTTCGCCGTCGGCATGCCGAGGTTGAGGAAGAAGTGCTCGTTGCCGCCGATGAACTTCAGGACGGCGGCGATGTCCGACGACGGCACGCCCTCGACGGCCACGATCGACGGCGAGAGCTCGCGCAGCGCCATGAGCGACCCGGCACGGTTGCGGTTGTGCCCCTCGTCCCCCATCTGCAGCATCTGGGCGAGCACGGCCTTGACGTCGAGCGGGTCGTTGCCGGCGTCGATCGAGCCGCGCACCGCCTTCGACAGCACCGGGCCGAGGACGTCGCGCATCCAGCGCAGCCGGGTCAGCACCTCCTCGTTGAAGGCGCCCATGCGCAGCACCTTGCCCAGGCCCTCGTTGAGGTTGCAGTAGGCCGTGCCACCGGTGACCGGGTCCTCCAGGCACCACATCCACATCGACGGGCTGGTCACGCCCGCCATCGGGCCCACGGTGCGGTGGTGGTGGCACGGGTCGAGGGTGACCGCGCCGGTGGAGAGCAGGATCTCCGCCTCCTCGACGTCGGCCGCCCACCCCTCGAAGAGGCAGGCGCCGATCAGCGCACCGCGCATCGGCCCCGAGGCGTTCTCCCACGCCAGCGGCGGGCCGGAGTGCAGCAGCGTGCGGTCGGTCAGGCCGATGACCTCGCGGGCGGGGCGGACGTCGACCAGCACGGAGCCGGCGGCCATCAGTCGCTCCACGGCGGTGCGGTTGGCCGCGGCCCGGCGGGCGTCGAGAGCGAGGGCGGCGAGGTCGGCCGGGTCGCCGAAGCCCGGCGGGCGCCAGTCGACGTCGTGCACGTCGGCGCCCTGGGCGCGCAGCGCATCGGAGAAGACGTCGACGCCGGCGGCGACGATCGCCGGCGGGCCGGAGAGCAGGTTCCCGAGGGTCATGCCGAGGCTCCCAGCAGGTCGAGGGCGTACCGCGTGGCCGCGGCGTTGGACGAGAAGACGGCGGCGCCGGCGGCGGCGAGGGCGTCGGCCTGCCGGGACCAGCCCTGCGGATCCCCCTCGGTGCCGATCAGCGCGACGACGACCGGGAGCTGCTTCTGCGCCCGCGCCGCCTCCAGCGCGGGGACGAGCGCGCCCGCCGGGTCGGGGTCGGCGCCGTGCCCGAGGACGACGTCGAGCAGCAGGACGGCGGGCTCGTCGCTCGCGGCCACCCCGGCGATCGCCTCGAGCCGCAGCGTCGGGTCGATCATCGGGTGCGCGCGCCCGACGGTGAGGGCGTCGTCGCCGAAGTCGACGACCAGGTGGCCCGAGGCGGACAGGTCCGTCCCGACATCGAGCCCGGGCTCCAGCGGCGTGTTCGAGCGGATGCCGCCGAGCACCGGCGAGGCGATCAGCATCGCCTCGTCGGCGAGCGTGCCGCCGGAGAAGAGGCCCTTGAGCACCGCGCCGGGGACGGCCGCCTCGGCCGGGCCGGGGCGGGAGGGCCACACCGGCACGTCGAGCCCCATGTCGGTCAGCAGCGCCTCGACGGCGGCGGTGAGGTCGGGCGTCTCGGCGGACAGCGCTGCGCTGCGGACCGGGACGGAGAGCCCGTCGGCGAAGGACGTCACCGCGGCGGCCACGGACGGCGCGGGGGGCTTGGACACCAGCAGCACCCGCTCGGTGGCGGGGTCGGCGTCCAGGGCGGCCAGCGCGTCGAGGGTGGCCAGGCCGCCCACCGCCTCCGAGAGGTCCCGCCCGCCGACGCCGAGCACGTGCGAGACGCCGACGCCGGCCATGTCGAGCAGGCAGGAGACCTGCTGGGCGCCGGTGCCGCTCGCCGCGACCAGACCGACCGGCCCGGGGCGGACGACGTTGGCGAAGCCGAGGGCGACGCCGGAGACGATCGCCGTCCCGCAGTCGGGACCCATGACCAGCACCCCGGCGTCGTGGGCGGCGCGCTTGAGCGCGACCTCGTGCTCGACCGGGACGCCGTCGGAGAACACCAGCACGCTGCGCCCGGCAGCGATGGCGTCGGCGGCCTCGGCGACCGCGTAGGCGCCGGGCACGCTGACGATCGCCAGCACCGGCGCCTCGGGGGAGAGCTCGTCGAGGCCGGCACCGACGGTGCGGTGCGGGATCGCGGCGGCGCTGCCGGTGGAGCGCTCGCGCTCGGCCAGGGCGGCGTCGACGTCGGCGAGCGCAGCGGCCAGCGTCTCGTCGTCGGCGGCGCGGATGGCGATCAGCAGCTGCTCGGGGCTCGGGGCGCCCTCGGGCGCCAGCCCCATGTTCGCCGCGAGCTCGAGGTTCAACGGGGTGGCCATGGCGACGAGGACGGCGCCGACGCCCTCGCGGGCACTGATCCGGCGGCTCACCTGCATCAGCTTCACCGAGTCGGCGTACACGCCGGATCGCAGCTGCACCGAGACCGCGGCGTCTCCACCGGGAGGGGCTGAGGAGCTCATGCCCGGACCGTACCGAGAGATCTCTCAACGGTGAAGTATCGGCATCTCGATGCAACAACGATTTAGCACTGAGGTACTTCCGCCAGGCGTGTGCCCAGTGACACAGTGGCGCCTCGCGATCGGGCCGACAGCCGTCGACCGACGCCGGACCGAGTCGGACAGGCACGTCGAGGAGGCACTCATGTCGTTCGGGTGGAAGCTCTACGGGGACGGTAAGACGCCCCCACTCGGAGAGGCCGTCGCCCCCGACGAACGCCTCTCCTGGCCGCGCACCGTCGGGATCGGCGCGCAGCACGTCGTCGCCATGTTCGGGGCGACCTTCGTCTTCCCGATCATCATGGGCCTGGACCCCAATCTCGCCATCATGATGAGCGGCGTCGCCACGATCATCTTCCTGCTGATCGTGAAGAACCGGGTACCGAGCTACCTGGGCACCAGCGCCGCGTTCGTCGGTGGCGTCGCCGCGATCCGGGCCAACGGTGGTGACTCCAGCGACGTCGTCGGCGCGCTGCTCGTGGCCGGCGTCGTGCTCGCCCTGGTCGGTGTGCTGATCCACTTCGCGGGCCTGGGCCTGATCAACAAGGTGCTGCCGCCGGCCGTCACCGGCGCGGTGGTCATGCTGATCGGCTTCAACCTCGCGCCGGTCGCCGCCGGCGTGTACTGGCCGCAGGACCAGTGGGTCGCGCTGGCCACCATGACCTTCGTCATCGTCGCCTCCCTGGCGCTGCGCGGCTTCCTGGCCCGCATCTCGATCCTGCTCGGCCTGGTCTTCGGCTACCTGCTCTCGGTGCTGCTCGACGCCACCGCCGGCCAGATCACCTCCGTCGACGGCACGGGCGCGGTCAGCACCCGGGACCGGATCAACTTCGACTCGGTGGCCGAGGCCGACTGGTTCGGTCTTCCCGACTTCACCGGCCCGTCGTTCTCGCTGAACTTCAGCCTGCTGGTCATCCCCGCGGTGATCGCACTGGTCGCCGAGAACGCCGGGCACGTGAAGGCCGTCGCCGAGATGACCAAGCGCGACCTCGACCCGTACATGGGCCGCGCCGTCGCGGCCGACGGCATCGCGACCGTCGTCGCCACCTCCGTCGGCGGCTCCCCCACCACCACCTACGCCGAGAACATCGGCGTCATGGCCGCCACCCGCGTCTACTCGACGGCGGCCTACTACGTGGCCGCGCTGGTGGCGATCCTGCTGGGCCTGATCCCCAAGTTCGGCGCGCTGATCAACATCGTCCCGGGTGGCGTGCTCGGCGGGATCACCGTCGTCCTCTACGGGATGATCGGCCTGCTCGGCGCCAAGATCTGGAAGGAGAACCGGGTCGACTTCGCCAACCCGATCAACCTGGTGCCGCTGGCCGCCGGGATCATCATCGGCATCGGCAACGTGACCCTCACCTTCACCGACGACTTCGTGCTCAACGGCATCGCGCTCGGCTCGATCGTCGCCGTCGTCGCCTGGCACGTCGCCCGCGCCCTGGCCCCGGCGGACATGAAGGCCGCGCTCCTGCGCGAGGGCACGCACCCCGCCGCCGGCAGCACGTTCGGCCACGGCGCCGGCGCGGAGGGCCCGGCCGGCGGCTACGCCGACGAGCGGGGCGGCACGGACCCGTCGTCGGTCGACGAGGTCGGCCGCCCCGGCGTCCTCGGCGGGCACACCCCCGGCAGGGACACGCGCGACCGGTAGCACCCGCCCCTCCGCCGCCCCCGGCCCCCGGACGACACAGCCCGTCGTCCGAGGGGCCGGGGGCGGCGTGCGTTCCGGCGCCGGGGCGCCGACGGGAACGGGTCGACGACCCGCTCGCCGTCGACGACGGGCGTTACCGGCCCCTGCCCAGCGGGAACGGGACGGAGCCGGAACGGGAAGCAACTCCGCAACAAAGTTTTAGCGCTGAGGTACTTTCGCCCGCTCCGTGCCGGTGACAGAGTGACGTCTTCCAGCACGCACGGAGGTGACCGCAGCCGGTGAAGCCCGCCCCCTTCCGCTACGCGGATCCGAGCACGCTCGACGAAGCCCTCGCGCTCCTGTCCGAGGACGGCGCCAAGGTGCTGGCCGGCGGCCAGTCGCTGCTGCCCCTGCTGTCCATGCGGCTGGCGGCACCGGCCACGCTGGTCGACATCAACCGGATCCCCGGCCTGGACACCGTCGGGGTGACCGGCGAGGGCGTGACGGTGGGTGCCCTCGTGCGGCACGACGCGCTGCTCCGGCACGAGGGCGCGGCCGCCACCCAGCCCCTGCTCGGCCGCGCCACCGCGAACGTCGCCCACCCGGCGATCCGCAACCGGGGCACCACGGTGGGCTCCATCGCGCACGCCGACCCCTCGGGCGAGATGACGTCGGTGCTGGCGCTGACCGACGGCTCGGTCACGGTGGCGACGACGTCGGGCACCGAGGTCGTCGGCTGGCGGGACTTCTTCGTCGGCCCGCTGGAGACCTCCATCCCCGGCGGCGCCGTCGTCACCTCCGCCACGTTCCCGGCCCTGCCGGCGCGCGCGGGCACCGCGTTCGCCGAGGTCGCCCGGCGCAAGGGCGACTACGCGGTCTGCGGCGCGGGCGTCGTCGTCACGCTGGACGCCGACCGCCGGGTGGAGTCGGCGCGCGCCGCCTACGTCTCGGTGGGGCTCACCCCCGAGGTGCACGACCTGACCGAGGCCGTCGCCGGCTCGCCGGTGGAGCAGGCCGACTGGGCCGCCGCCGGGGCGCTCGCGCGCACCCTGGTCGACCCGGACACCGACATCCACGCCAGCGCCGACTACCGGCGGCTGCTGGTGGGGGTGCTGACCGAGCGAACTCTGGCCGAGGCTGCCGCCGAGGCTGCTGGGAGGACCGCCGCATGACCGCCTCCGTCGACACCGAGCGGACCATCACCGTCACCGTGAACGGTGTTCCACGTGAAGCCACGGTGCCGGTGCGCCGGCTGCTGTCGGACGCGCTGCGCCACGACCTCGGGCTGACCGGCACGCACGTCGGCTGCGAGCACGGCGTCTGCGGGGCCTGCACCGTGATCGTGGACGGCGCCCCGGTGCGCTCGTGCCTGATGCTCGCCGTCCAGGTGGACGGCGCGGAGGTGCGCACGGTCGAGGGGCTGGCGCGCGAGGACCACCAGGGCGGGCAGGTGCTGCACCCGGTGCAGGAGGCGTTCCGGGAGTGCCACGCGCTGCAGTGCGGGTTCTGCACGCCGGGCTTCCTCATGACGATCGCGGCCGGGCTCGAAGAGCGCGACAACTCGGCGGAGCTGACCGAGGACGAGGTCGACGACATGGTCGGCGGCAACCTCTGCCGGTGCACCGGCTACGCCAACATCAAGAAGGCCGTGCACCACGCGGCCGCCGCGATGAAGGACGGCGCCCCGTGACGCCGTCCGGCTACGGCCGCGTCGGCCGACGTCCAGCCGCGCCACGGCCCGGCTGCACGTTCCCTGCCGCGGCTGTCACCCCGTCCTGCGCGGCCGAGGAGGGCACCCGATGACCACGAAGCTGTTCGGCGAGCCGGTCCGCCGGCGCGAGGACCAGCGGCTGATCACCGGCAAGGGCCGCTACCTGGACGACATCGGGGCCCGGGCCCTGGCCGCCGCCTTCGTGCGTTCGCCGCACGCGCACGCCCGCATCGTCTCCATCGACGTGGACGAGGCGCTCGACGTCGAGGGCCTGGTCGCGATCTACACCTACGAGGACCTCACCGGCCCGATGGCCGAGCCGCTGCCGGTGCTCATCCCGCACCCGCAGCTGACCTCCCCGCGCACCGGCTTCCCGCTCGCCAACGGCGAGGTCAACCACGTCGGCGAGCCGGTGGTCATGGTCATCGCCACCGACCGGTACATCGCCGAGGACGCCGCCGAGAAGATCGTCGTCAGCTACGAGGAGCAGCCCGTCGTCGTCGGGGTGGACGCCGCCCGCGCCGCGCAGCACGCCGTGCACGAGGAGATCCCCGACAACGTCGCGGCCCGGCACCACCAGGAGACCGGCGACGTCGAGCCGGTGCTGGCCGCCAGCCCGCGCACGCTGAGCTTCACCCAGTACATCGAGCGCAGCGCCTGCATGCCGATGGAGGGCAAGGGCGTGCACGCGAAGTGGGACGCCGACGACTCCTCGCTGCGGGTCTACACGAGCACCCAGGCCTCGACGTCGGTGCGCGCGGCGATCGCGGCGAAGCTGGACCTCTCGCTGGACAAGGTCGAGGTGATCGCGCCCGACGTCGGCGGCGGCTTCGGCGTGAAGATCGTGCACCCGTGGCCGGAGGAGCTGCTGGTGCCGATGGCCGCGATCGCGCTCGGCCGCGAGGTGAAGTGGACCGAGGACCGCCGCGAGCACTTCATCGGCTCCGCGCACGAGCGGCAGCAGCGCCAGGAGATCACCGTCGGCTACGACGACGAGGGCCGGATCACCGCTCTCGACGTGCACATCTGGCACGACAACGGCGCCTACACGCCCTACGGGATCATCGTGCCGATCGTGACGGCGACCCAGCTGGTCGGCCCGTACGCGATCCCGGTGTACCGGGTGATCGTCGAGTCGGTGTTCACCAACACCGTCATC
This sequence comes from Blastococcus sp. SYSU DS1024, assembly GCF_054050795.1. NCBI lineage: Bacteria > Bacillati > Actinomycetota > Actinomycetes > Geodermatophilales > Geodermatophilaceae > Blastococcus > Blastococcus sp. SYSU DS1024. Next base: position 30,101 of record NZ_JBJHAA010000025.1, on the reverse strand, counting down.
GTGACGCCGTACCGGGGCGCCGGGCGGCCGCAGGGCTGCTACGCGATGGAGCGGACCATGGACCGCATCGCCGACGAGCTCGGGCTCGACCGCGCCGTCGTCCGCGAGCGGAACCTGATCCAGCCCGACCAGTTCCCCTACGACCACCACCTGACGTTCCAGGACGGCCGGCCGGTCATCTACGACTCGGGCAACTACCCGGGGCTGATGGAGAAGCTGAAGACGCTCGTCGGCTGGGACGCCGCCGAGGAGCTGCGCCGCGACGCCGAGGCGCGCGGGAAGCTGCTCGGCGTCGGCATGGCCATGTACGTGGAGGGCACCGGGCCCGGCCCGTACGAAGGCGGGCACGTGCAGGTGCTCGGCAGCGGCAAGGTGCTCGTCTCGACCGGGCTGACCTCGCAGGGGCAGGGCCACGAGACGGCGTTCGCGCAGATCGTCGCCTCGGAGCTCGGGGTGCCGATCGAGGACGTCGAGGTGACCACCGGCGACACCCGGCGTTTCGGGTACGCCGTCGGCACGTTCGCCTCGCGGGCCGCGGTGATGAGCGGCAACGCGATCGCGCTGGCCGCCCGCGGCGTGCGGGAGAAGGCGCTGCGGATCGCCGCCGACGTGCTGGAGGCCTCGCCGGAGGACCTGGAGATCGACGAGGGCCTGGTGCAGGTGAAGGGCGTGCCGGGGACGTCGATCCCGCTGCGCACCGTCGCCGTCCTGTCCAACCCGCTGCGGTACGCCTTCGACGAGGCCGCGAAGCAGGCGACGCAGTTCGCCGGCCCGGGCGACGACTCGAAGCCGCCGGTGGCCCCGGGCGACGCGCCCGGGCTGGAGCACCGCGACTACTACTCGCCGATCCGGTCGACGTTCGCGTCGGGCGCGCACGCCGCGATCGTGGAGATCGACCCGGCGACGTGGGAGATCGACGTCGTGAAGTACGCGGTGGTGCACGACTGCGGCAACGTGGTGAACCCGATGATCGTCGAGGGCCAGGTGCACGGCGGCGTCGCCCAGGGTGTGGGTGGGGCGCTGTACGAGCGGATGGCCTACGACGGTGACGGGCAGCTGCAGAACGCCTCGTTCATGGACTTCCTGATGCCGTACTCCTCGGAGATCCCGGACGTGGTGATCGACCACCAGCAGACGCCGTCGCCGCTGAACCCGCTCGGCATCAAGGGCGCCGGCGAGGCCGGCGTCATCCCGGGGACGGCGGCGCTGGCCTCGGCGATCGAGGACGCGGTGGGCCGGCGGATCGCCGCCATGCCGATCTCGCCCACCGAGCTGTACGACCTGGTGCGTTCCCCCGATTCGGAGAAGACCGCTGCGGCCGGGCGCCGCGCGGGGACTGGAGTGATGGCGTGAACCTCGACGGCTCTGCGGTTCTTTCGGGCGACCCGGAGAAGGTGTGGGCGGTGATCACCGATCCGGCCGTGCTGGCGCGCACCATCCCGGGCTGCGAGACGCTGCAGCAGGTCGGGGACGACGAGTACAAGATGAACGTCTCCGTCGGCGTCGGGGCGATCAAGGGCACGTACGCCGGCGAGGTGCGGCTGTCGGACCAGCAGCGGCCGTCGTCCTACGTGATGCACGCGTCGGGCGCGGGTGCGCCGGGGAACGCGCGGGCGACGGTGACGATCAACCTGTCGCCGGCCGAGGACGGGAAGACGAACCTGACCTACTCGGCGGATGCCGTGATCGGCGGCCCGGTCGCGGGCGTGGGCCAGCGGATGATCACCGGCGTGGCCAAGCGGATGGCCGGCCAGTTCTTCAAGGCGATCGACGACGAGCTGACCGGCGTCGCGGTGCCCGTCGCCGCTGCTCCGTCGGCCGCCGCGGTGAGCCCGACGACGGCGGTGACGGATGCGGATGTCGCCGGCAAGCACGCCGCCCCGGCGGCCGAGGCCGCGCCGACGGTGTTCGCGGGCAAGGCCGGCGTTCCCGCGGGAGCGTCCGGCGACGCGCAGACCCTGGCGCTCGGCGCGGTCGGGGGCGCCGTGCTGACGCTGATCGGCGTCCTCGTCGGCTACCGCATGGGTCGCCGGCGCTGACGCCGACCGCTACGCGCTGAGGGCCCTCGCCGGGATGCGGTGAGGGCCCTCAGCGCATCTCCGTCCGGCGCTTCGTCGCCTTCCGGTAACCGGCGAGCAGGTGGGCGCCCAGCTCGGTGAGTTCCTCGCGCAGCGTCTGCACCAAGTGGCCTGGTCAAAAAGAAACGGCCCGCCGAAGCGGGCCGTCTGACTGGCCGAGGCCAGCGGGGTATGTGCACAACATACACACTGCTGATGGCGATGTCTAGCCTTTGCCTAGAGTGAGCTAGGTGACTACAGCCGGGCAGCGCGTCTCCGCTTACGTCGATGGATTCAACCTCTATCGCGGCATGTATGACGCACGCAAGCGCCGGGGGCTCTGGCTCGACCTTGAGAGCCTCCTCGGTGCTCTTCTTCGGCCAGGACAGCAGTTGGTGGCCGTGAACTACTTCACTGCGATGGTGGTCGGGCCCGGAGGGGTGCGCCAGCAGGACTACCTCGATGCCCTAGGCGTGCACTGCCCTTCTACGACGGTCCACATGGGGCGCTTCCAGCAGAAGCGTCACGAGTGCAGGTCGTGTGGGAGCCAGTGGACGAGCTACGAGGAGAAGGAGTCTGACGTCAGCCTCGGGGTTCAACTTGTGGAGGATGCCGCTTCGGGGCTCATGGACGAGGCCTGGATCGTGTCCGGGGACAGCGATATGGCACCCGCCATCAGGTCAGCACGACGTATTGCCGTGAAGCAGGGCCGATCCCTACGAGTGGTAGCAGTCTTCCCACCCAAGCGCGGTAGCGTCACGCTCAGTCAGCTTGTGGACCACACACTGCGAATCTTCGACAAGGTCCCGGAGCGTCATCAGCTTCCCGACCCTGTGCTGCGAGCCACCGGCGCCCCAATACATCGGCCCGCGCACTGGAGCTAGTCGGAGGCCCTCGTCGGCGACATCCGCGACCTGCGCCCCGACCTGGTCGAGAGCACCGGCTCGGAGCTGGCGGTCACCGGCAACACCGCCCTGGGCATCGACATCTCCGAGAAGCTCGCCGACGCGTTGCGCCGGTGTTCCCCGCCGTCGTCGTCGGGCTGGCGTTCCTGCTGCTGATGCTCGCCTTCCGGTCGGTCCTGGTGCCGATCAAGGCGACGCTGGGCTTCCTGCTCAGCCTCGCCGCCACCTTCGGCGCGCTGGTCGCGGTGTTCCAGTGGGGCTGGGCGGCCGACCTGCTGGGCGTCGAGCAGACCGGCCCGGTGCTGAGCTTCCTGCCGATCCTGCTCATCGGCCTGCTGTTCGGCCTCGCCATGGACTACGAGGTCTTCCTCGTCAGCCGGATGCGCGAGGAGCACGTGCACGGCACCGAGCCGCGCGAAGCCGTGATCGGCGGCTTCCGCCACGGCGCCCGCGTGGTGACGGCGGCCGCGCTGATCATGGGCTCGGTTTTCGGCGGCTTCATCCTGGGCCACGACGCCACCATCAAGAGCATCGGCTTCGCGCTGGCTTTCGGTGTGCTGGTCGACGCCTTCGTCGTCCGGATGGCGCTCGTGCCCGCCGTGATGACACTGCTGGGCAAGGCGGCCTGGTGGCTGCCGCGCTGGCTGGACCGGGCCCTGCCCGACGTCGACATCGAGGGCGCGGCGCTCGAGCGACGGGAGCCCGCGACCCGTTCCGACGACGAGCTGGTCACCGCCCGACGCTGAGCACCGCACATCGAGGGCCGCCTCCCCGACCGGGAGGCGGCCCTCGATGCGTTCCCGCGGGAACACCCGGGGCGAGGGTTCGGAACAGGACGGGGAACACCGGCGCTGAGGTCGGCGGACGCCCGACGAAGGAGACCCCGCATGCCCAAGACCTGGTTCATCACCGGCGCATCCCGCGGTTTCGGCCGCGAGTGGTCGATCGCCGCCCTGGAACGCGGCGACTCCGTGGCCGCCACCGCCCGCGCCACGGCCGGCCTCGCCGACCTGGTGCAGCAGTTCGGCGACCGGGTGCTGCCGATCCGCCTGGACGTGGACGACCGCGATGCCGTCTTCGCCGCCGTCCAGCGGGCCCACGAGCACTTCGGCGGTCTCGACGTCGTCGTCAACAACGCGGGCTACGGCCAGTTCGGCATGGTCGAGGAGATCAGCGAGGCCGAGGCCCGCGCCCAGTTCGACACCAACGTCTTCGGCGCCCTGTTCGTCACCCAGGCCGCGCTGCCCTACCTGCGCGCCCAGGGCTCGGGCCACATCCTGCAGGTCAGCAGCATCGGCGGGGTCAGCGCGTTCCCGAACATCGGCATCTACAACGCCTCCAAGTGGGCGCTCGAAGGCTTCAGCCAGTCGCTGGCCGCGGAGGTCGCCGACTTCGGCGTCAAGGTGACGATCATCGAGCCCGGCGCCTACGCCACCGACTGGGGCGGCGCCTCGGCCAAGCACGCCGCGCCGAACCCGGCGTACGACGCCTTCCGCGAGAAGGCCGCCGAGCAGCGCCAGGCCCGCGCCGGAAACCCGGGCGACCCGCTCGCCACCCGCGAGGCGGTGCTGCAGCTGGTCGACGCGAAGAACCCCCCGCTGCGGGTCTTCTTCGGCGACGGCCCGCTGGCGATCGCCACCCGCGACTACGAGTCCCGGCTCGCCGAGTGGCGTGGCTGGGAGCCGCTCTCCGTCGCCGCCCACGGCACCAAGGCCTGACGCCTGTCAGCGGCGGCGCTCCATGATGTGGCCGGTCGCGGTGAACGCCTCGTTCCCGACCAAGGCGCCGGTCCTCGTCTCCACCAGCGTGAAGCCCTCCCGCTCGTACAGCCGCCGCGCCGGGTTCCCGTCCAGCACGGTCACCTCGACGCGCTCGATCCCGAGGCCGTCGGCGTGCGCCAGGAGGTGCCGGACCAGCGCCCGGCCGATCCCGCGATTCTGGACGTCGGGGTGCACGTACAGCCACGTCAGCTCCGCGTCGGCGAAGGCGGCGAACCCCACGACGGCGTCGTCCACGACGGCCACCCAGACCTGGTCGTCGAACAAGCCCTCGTCCTTCGCGGTGGCGGCCAGGTCCTGGAACGCCTCCACGCCCACGGTTGCAGCCAGCTCCTGCCACCGCGCCGCGTCGTGCGCCGCCGCGATCGCCTCCCAGTCCTCGGTGCGGTAGTTCCGGATCGTCGTCTCGGCAGCCATGCCAGGGACCCTGGTGACGATCCGGGCACCCCGTCCAGCGAATTGGCCGCCGTCCATCGCCGGTCACGGACGCACGTCGGCCCCTCCCGCGCCGGGAGGGCCTTGCTCCGCCGGTCAGCTCGCCGGGCGGCGCCGGGTCCCCGCATCCAGGCGGCGTCCTCGCCCACGAGGGCGGCCCTACCCTGTGCAGCGAGGTAATGGTGTACTAGCTTCACGGTGTGTCCCCGGAGTTGCAGGTCTTCGACCGCCTGCTCGAGATCGCGCTGCTCGTGCAGGACGACATGGCGCGCGAGCTGGGGCCGGCCGGGCTCACCCCGGCCCGCACCCACCTCCTCTGGGAGGTGCACAGCCGCGGCCCGTCCAGCCAGCGCGCGCTGGCGACGGCGCTCGGCGTCACCCCGCGGAACATCACCGGCCTGGTCGATGCGCTGGAGGAACGCGGGTACGTCCGCCGCGAGCCGCACCCCACCGACCGGCGGATCACCCTGGTGACCCTCACCGAGCTGGGCAGCCGGACGACGGCGCAGATGGACGCCGATCACCGCCGGATCGCCGCGCACCTGGTCGCCGGCTTCGACGCCGACCGGCTGGAGCGGTTCCGCTCCGACCTGGACACCATCGCCACCCGGCTGCACGAGCTGATGGACCCGGGAGCCCGGTCGTGACCGCCCCCGAGCGGCGCACGGGCCGACAGCGCGTCCGGTACGTGGGGATGCGGGCGGTCCAGCTGGAGGTCGGGGTCTGGCAGAGCCTCTCCCGGTTCGTGCTGCGCCGCCCCCGGGTGCCGGCGGGAGCGACCGCCTTCTCCTACCACCGGGTGGTGCTGCCGGTCATCATCACGTTCATCGTGGTGTCCGCGATCGAGCTGGTCGCCGTCGACGTCCTCACCCAGCGCTGGCCGCTGATCCGCTTCCCCCTGCTGGCGCTCGGCATCTGGGGCCTGGTCTGGATGTTCGGCTACCTCGCGGGGCTGGTCACCCGGCCGCACGCCGTGGGCCCGGAGGGCATCACCGTCCGGTTCTCGACGGACGTCGACGTCCAGGTGCCGTGGGAGGCGATCGACTCCGTGACCCAGCGGTCGCAGACGCGGCCGGAGAAGGCGCCACGGTTCGCCCGGGACGAGGACGGCGCGGCCACCCTCCAGCTGTGGATGCACGACCAGACGAACGTCGCCATCGCGCTCGACCGGCCCGTCGTCGTCCGCCTGCCGGAGCTCACCGCCCAGGTGCGCACCATCCGGCTGTTCGCCGACGACCCGGTGGCGTTCCTGGCCGAGGTACGCCGTCTGCGCCCCTCCGTCGCCGGGCCTCCGGGACGGGCTCCGCGGACGGCCTGAGAAGCCCCGGCCGGGCGGCTCACGGGCCGAGGAGCCGCCGGGTCTGCCGACCGCGGGCGACCAGCGAGCCGTCCTCGGCCCGCAGTTCCACCTCGTCCACCGCGGCGTCGTCGTCGCACCAGACCGTCCGCTGGTCGACCCGCACCCACGCCCCCGCTCCCGGCACCGGGCCCGTGAGGTGCGCGGTCAGCTCCACGGTGGGCATCGCCGCCGGCACGGTGCGGACGGCGAACAGCGACGGCGGCAGCGCGTCGAGCAGCACGCCCAGCTGCACCAGCGGCTCCAGCTCCGCACCACGGATGCGCACCCAGGCGTGCAACCGGGGTTCCGCGCCGCCGGCCAGCGGTCGCGACGTGTCGAGCGCCCGGATCTCGGTGTGCTCGGCGACCGGCACGTACTCCCGCGGCAGCTCGAACGGGACGCCGTCGGCGACCCGCGGGAGCTCCTCCCGCGGCCAGTGCTCGACGCCCGGGGACGCCGGCCGCGCGAGGGTGAGCACCTGCGCCACCGCCCGCAGGACGCCGTCCTGCACCAGCTCGCTGCGCACGCTGCCGGTGCGGCCGAGCCGGTCGGCCGTCGCCGCCACCACGACCTCGACGCCGGGAGCCACCCCGCCGAGCAGGTGTGCGGTCACCGCGCGGGGCGGCGCCCCGGCGAGCTCGGCGGCGGCGGCGAGGAGGTGGCCGACGACCAGGCCGCCCTGCGTGTGGGTGAACGACCGCCAGCTGGGGTCGAAGGCGAGCCGGTGGCCGGTGGCAAGGGTCATGGCGTGGTCCTCTCGACGGGACGTTGGTTCGACTTCCGAACCGACTAGGTCGGGACGCTACCCCACTCGGTTCGACATGCGAACCTGGTGGCATGACGACGCGACTGGACGAGCTCCCCGGCCGGCGCTGCTCCATCGCGGGCGCGCTCGACGTCGTCGGCGACCGGTGGGCCCTGCTCGTCGTCCGCGAGGTCTCGCTGGGCGCGCACCGGTTCAGCGAGATCCTGCGCGGTACCGGTGCACCGAGGGAGCGGCTGGCCGCCCGGCTGGCCGCCCTGGTGGGCGCCGGGGTGCTGGAGCGGCGGGAGTACAGCCGGAACCCGCCGCGCTCGGACTACCACCTGACGCGGGCAGGCCGCGACCTGCTGCCGGTGCTGCAGGCGCTCATGCAGTGGGGCGACCGCTACGTCGCCGACGTCCCACCGGCCGAGCTGCAGCACCACGGGCACCGCATCACGGCCTCGTGGGTGTGCGACGTCTGCGGCGAGCCGGTGGGTGCCGGGACCGAGCGCCGCGTCCCCGACGGCTCCGAGGCAGGGCAGGGGCCGCTGCCGGCCCCGTAGCCTCCGCCCCGTGGACCAGACGACGACGCACCGGCGGCCGCACCGGCTCCGCGAGGTGGCCGCCACCCGCCGCGGCTACGTCATCGCCTGGTGGGGGTTCACCGCCACCTTCGTGCTGCTGCGCCTGCTCACCTGGCTCATCCACATCGACGTCGACATCGCCGGCCTCGGCGACGTCGACGTGGGCGGGGTCCACCTGCACCACTACGTCTGGGGCATCCTGCTGCTGGCGCTGATCGGCTTCCTGGGCCTGGGCGACCGCAGCCCGAAGGTGCGCAGCGCCATGGGGCTGGGCTACGGCATCGGGCTGGCCCTCGTCGTCGACGAGGCGGCGCTGCTCATCCAGCTCGAGGACGTCTACTGGGACACCTTCGGCTGGGTCAGCGTCGGGCTCGCCGTCACCCTCATCGGCATCGCCGGCAGCGTGCTGGCGCTCACCCGGGCCCCACGGCAGCCCGGCACCTGAGCACGGGCCGGGGCTCACCGGGGCGAACACCGTCGGGCTCAGCGGCCGTCCGGCGGGTGCTCCGCGCGCCACTCGTCGAACGCGGCAAGGAACGACTCGGCCATCCGCTGCTCGGCGACCAACTGCTCGCGGTCGCGTTCGTCGACCATCCGCTCGCTCAGCGCCATCGTGTTGAACCGGATCGCGCGGAAGTACGGGATGAACGACGAGGGCTTGAACGCCCGCTTCGACGGCCGCGGCTCGACACCCCCCGGCGCCCACTCCGCCACGGGCACCGGGTCGAGCCCCAGCCCCTCGACCGCGGCGACCACGGGCTCGTCGTCGGTCCGGTCGGTGAAGTCCCGGGACAGCTCGTGGAACACCTCCCGGCCGTCCGGGGCCACCACGACGACGACCGGCCGGAAGATCGACGCGTCCTCGTCCCAGGCGTCGAGCGGCTTCGCCAGCCGCTCGCCGTCCGGGTCGCTGACCCAGCGGAACGGCAGGTGCCAGGTGCGGTTCATCGCCAGCTGCACCTCCGGCGGATCGACGGAGGCGAGCACCACCTCCGCGCCGGCGTCGGCGAGGCGGGACAGGGACCGGGCCAGGCGGACCGCCTGGGCGCAGCAGTAGGGCTACCAGTCGCCCCGCAGGCCGACGAGGACGAGGGCGGCGCGCTCGTCGGCGCGCAGGGCCAGGAGGTCGGTGGTGTCCATGCGCCGAGGCTACGGAGGCCCGGCGCCGCCCGCAGGGTCGTGCCGGCTCCAGCGGCCCGCCGGTGCGCCACCCGGTGCTGCGGCACTGCGGGCTGCGGCGGCGGGTCGACGGCTGTGGGCGGTCTCCCGGGGCGGGACGGGGTCTTCCTCGACGTCCCCACCGGCCGGCCGCTCAGTTCCTGGCGCTCCCCCGGTCTGCCCTGCGCATGCGCAGACGCCGACCACGAGGAGAACCATGCCGAAGCGCCCCCGGGTGGCGATGCTCGCCGCCGTCGCCGCCGAGCGGCTCGACCTGTGCGACGACCTCGAGACCCTCGACGAGCGCGACTGGGCCACCCCCTCGCTCTGCCGGGGCTGGACGGTGCACGACGTCCTCGGCCACCTGACGCTCTCCCACCGCCAGACGCTGCGCGCCACGCTGGCCCACGCGGTGCTCGCCCGCGGCGACTTCGACCGCACGGAGCTGATGTGGGCGCGCGAGATCTCGGCCGAGCACCCCCCGGCCGAGCTGATCGCCCTGCTGCGGGCCACCGCCGCCGTCGACCACCGGGTGCCGTCGAGCTCGCCCCTCGACCCGCTCACCGACGTCCTCGTGCACGGCCAGGACATCGCCCGCCCGCTCGGGCGGCGGCGGACGATGCGCCCCGACCGGGTCGTCCCCGCCCTCGACCACGTGTGGCGCAGCGGGTTCTACGGCCGCCCCGAGCGGAGGTTCGCCGGGCTGCGGTTCGTGGCGACCGACGTCGACTGGGCCGCCGGCGCGGGCTGCCGGGAGGTGCACGGCCCCGTGGGCGACCTGTTGCTGCTGGCGACCGGCCGGCCGGCCGCGCTCGACGCGCTCAGCGGCCCGGGTCTGGCCGAGGCCGCCGCGCGGGTGCTCGACCGTGAGCGCACCGCTGCCTGACCGGTTCGGCCGGATGTGCGCGCACCGTTCCCTCCGGGCAGCGGAGACGACGATTCGTGCACACGTCGGGCCGCGGGGGGCTCAGGGCAGCCGGCTGGTCGCCGCCAGCTCGACCGCGGTCAGCACCTCCCACCGGACCGCGGTGCTCCCCGGCCGGATCAGCCGCCAGTAGCGGTCGAAGCGGCGCCGGGTCACGGCGTCGGTCGCCGACACCCGGGTCTCCGAGCTGAGCTCCGTGCCGCTGCCCCGGGGCGTCAGCCGGAAGTCCATCGCCGCCTTGACCCAGCCGCGCTGCGTGAATCGGCGGAACTCCTCCGCGTCCAGCACCGGCCCGTCGTCGCCGCCGTCCAGCCGCCACGCCTGCAGCGCACCGCCGAACACCACCGACCGCGGCTCGTCCGACGCCAGCAGCGGCACCGGCAGGGCGTCGAGGAAGGGCCGGTCGTGCAGCTGGCCGACGCCGCCCCCGGCCAGCACCACCGGCAGGAACCGCGCGGCGCTCAGCACCAGCGTCACCGGCAGCCCGGAGAGCCGGACGGCGTGCAGCGCGTCCCAGACGGCGGCCGGCTCCGCCGCGATCCAGCGCGCCTGCCGGGTGACGTGCTCCGGCCGTGGCAGGACGTCGTCGAGCTCCATCAGCCCAGCGCGTCGTAGACGGCGCGCACGTAGGCCTCGCTGCGGGGCGAGCCGATCAGCCCGCTGCCCATCTTGTTCATCATGTAGGTGATCGTCAGCCGCCGGTCGAGGTCCATCACCGCCAGCGAGCCGCCCCAGCCGCCCCAGAAGCAGGTCCGGCCCGCCGGCACGTAGGGCACCGTCGGCGAGCCCAGGCAGAAGCCCGTCCCCCACCGGAACGGCGCGCCGAGCACCAGGTCCACGCCGTCGGCCTGCACCTCGAACACCTTCTCCACCGTCTCCGGGGAGAGCAGCCGCACGCCGCCGGCCTCGCCGCCGAGCGAGAGGGTCCGCAGCACCCGCATGACGCCGCGGGCGTTGGAGTGCCCGTTGAGCGCGCCGAGGTCCGCGGCCCGCCACTGCGGGGAGTTCGCGGCCTTGGCCGACGCCGTCGGCCCGGTGAAGGTCTTCACCGCGACCGACTCGGGGTCGAGGGTGCGCGGATCGACGTCCGGGGGCGGCGGGGGCACCACCGGCGCGATGCGGGTCACCTCCGACTCCCGCGCGCCGACCTGGAAGTCCGCGCCCAGCGGGTCGGCGATGTTGTCGGCCACGAACTTCTTGAACGTCGTGCCGGTGATCCGCCGGATCACCTCACCGACGAGGTGCCCCTGGTTGTTGGCGTGGTAGCCCGCAGCCGTCCCGGGCTCCCACCACGGCCGCTGCTGCGCCAGCCGCTCGGTGGCCGCCGGCCAGTCGTACATGTCCCGGATCGAGAAGGGCTGCTCCCAGCCCGAGACGCCGGAGGTGTGCGAGAGCAGGTGCCGCACCCGCACGTCCTTCTTCCCCTTGGCGCTGAACTCCGGCCAGTAGTCGCCCACCGGGGCGTCGAGGTCCAGCTCGCCGCGCTCGACCAGGAGCAGCGCGGCCAGCGCGACCACGCACTTCGTCGTCGACCAGACGTTGACGATCGTGTGCTCCGACCACGGCAGGGTCCGGGCCTCGTCGCGGTAGCCGCCCCACAGGTCGACGACGGTCTCCCCGTCCAGGTCGACGGCGACGGACGCGCCGAGCTCCTCGCCGTCCAGCTGCTGCGCCAGCGCCTCGCGGACTCCCGCGAACCGCTCGTCGCACCTGCCGTGGACCTCCGCCATGAACCCTCCTCGTCGTGGGCGACGCCGTCGTCGCGACCGGAACGGATCATGAACACACTCCCTGGCCCGGCTCCCGTCCGCCACCCCGCCGGTCGCGCCCGGAAGGCTGCCCGGCAGTGGTGGAATGCTCAACCAGTTCTCCGGGGTTCTCCCGCTCGACAGCACCACGAGGGACCGGAGGAGACGACATGGCACGGATCGGCGTGTTCGGCGGCACGGGCTACGCGGGTGGCCACCTGGTGGCGGAGGCGGCTCGCCGGGGGCACCAGGTGACGTCCTGGAGCAGGTCGCTCCCCGAGCAGCGGGCCGACGGCGTGCGCTACGAGCAGGGCTCGCTGCTCGACCCGGAGACCCGTGCCGCGGCGCTCGAGGGCGCCGACGTCGTGGTGGTCGCCGTCGCGCCGCGCGGCGACATGGCCGGTGCGGTGCGCGGGGGCATCGCCGCGCTGGCCGCCGAGGCGGAGCGGGCCGGCGTCCGGCTGGGCGTGGTCGGGGGCACGGGGTCGCTCCGCGTCAGCGAGGACGGTCCGCTGGTGTTCGACACCCCCGACTTCCCGGCCGAGTACCGCCCGGAGAGCGTCGAGATGGCCGGCGCGCTGGCCGAGCTGCGGGCGACGGAAACCCTCGACTGGTTCTACGTCAGCCCGCCGGCCGGCTTCGGCGCCTACGCCCCCGGGGAGCCCCGGGGCACCTACCGGGTGGGTGGGGAGGTCCTCCTGACCGACGACGAGGGCGGCTCCTTCATCAGCGGTGCCGACTTCGCCCGCGCCCTGGTCGACGAGATCGAGCGGCCGGCCCACCGGCGGGCCCACTTCACCGTCGCCTACTGACCCAGGGCCCCGGGCGGTGCGGCTGTCCACAGGCCCGTGGTCCGCACCCCGCCGGGGACGGCCACTCCGGCAGGATGCCCGCCGGGAGGTGCGGACGTGTTCAGGTGGTCGGCACGGCGGCGGGACGACGAGCCGGAGATCCCCGGCATGGTGTCGAGCGGGAGGCGGCGGCGCACCCGCGAGCGGTCACGACCGGTCGCCGGCCCCGAGCCCGCGGCAGTGCGGGAACCCCTGCTCATCGCCGTCCACGAGGACTATCACCTCCTCGAGCTCGTCCAGGGCGAGCTGGTCGACGACGCGGGCACCGACTGGGGACAGCTCGACGGCCGAGCCTGCTCCGACCAGCTGCTGCGCTGGTTCGACGCGGGGCTGCTCGAGCTGCGCGACGACAGCGGGACGCCCGCAGGGGACCTGGAGCGACGGCTCATCAGCGAGCTGCCGCTGCTGCCGCCCGACGCCGCGCGGGAGCTGCTGACCCGGCCTGACGTGTGGCTCGAGGAGGGCCCCGGCGCCTACACCACCCTGGCCCCCACCGAGCTCGGCCGCAGCACCCCCGCCGCCCCCGCAGCTCATCGCCCCCGGGTCACCGCAGCCGCGGTGCCCGCCGCCGCTGCGTGCTCTTCGCGCCGTACATGGCGCGGTCGGCGCGGGCGACGACGTCGTCGGCCGGCTCCCCCGGGCGCCCGACCGTCGCCCCGACGCTCACCCCGATCCGCAGCGGCCCGTCCGGGCCGGGGAAGGGCGCACCCAGCCGGATGACCACGCGACGTGCCAGGTCGGCCAGCTTCGCCTCGTTGCCGGCCGGGCACACGATCACGAACTCGTCGCCACCGAAGCGCGCGACCAGGTGCTCGGCGCCGGCCACCTCGACCAGCCGCGTCGCCGCCTCGACGAGCAACCGGTCGCCCACGCCGTGCCCGTACTGGTCGTTGACCGCCTTGAAGTCGTCGAGGTCGCAGAAGAGCAGCCCGCAGCCGCCCGTCTGCAGCCGCAGGCCCAGGACGTCGAACAGCGCCCCGCGGTTGGCGACGCCGGTGAGCAGGTCGGTGCGGGTCTGCTCGCGCAGCAGCGCCTCCCGTGCCCGCTCCTCGGTGACGTCGAGGCCGACGCAGGCGATCGCGTAGGGCTGCCCGTCGTCGTCCAGCAGGACGGTGTTGCGCATGGTCACCCGCCGCAGTCCGCCCCGGGCGTCGATCCAGTCGGCCTCCTGCGGGTAGGCCTTCCCGCTGGCCAGCGCCAGCCGCACGGCCTCCTCGGCGTGCGGCACGTCGTCGGGGATGACCCACACGTCCCAGAACCGGCGCCCCACCAGGTCCTCACCCGTGCGGCCGGTGAAGCGCTGCAGCGCCGGGTTGGAGAGCAGGATGCGGCCCTCGCCGTCGACGATGCACAGCAGCGCGTCGACCGCCTGCACGAACGCGTGCGCCAACCGGGTCTCCGACGCGGGGGAGTGCGCACCGACCGGCGGAGCCGAGCCTTCCTGCGCCGACATCCGTACGCGCTCCTGCCACTAATCGGACCCTGTGGTTCCGCGCCCGGGGCGGTGACCCTACGGCGCGGCGGACCCCTCCGGGCCCGTTCCGGACCTGCCCCGGCACCCCGTGTTGCCTAACGTGGGGCGCGCACCGCCGCATCGAGGGGGAAGGAAGTCCGCATGCTGTCCGACAGGTCCGCACCCGTCGTCCAGGCCACGCTGCCGGCCGTCGCGGAGAACATCCAGGAGATCGCGCGCCGGTTCTACGCGCACTTGTTCGGGGAGCACCCGGAGCTGTTCGACGGCACGTTCAACCGCGGCAACCAGGCCGAGGGCACGCAGCAGGTCGCGCTGGCCGGTTCCGTCGCGGTGTTCGCCAGCGCGCTGGTGAACCACCCCGACCGGCTCCCCGAGCACCTCATGAGCCGGATCGCGCACAAGCACACCTCGCTGGGGATCACGCCCGAGCAGTACCAGGTGGTGCACGACCACCTGTTCTGGGCGATCGTCGACGTCCTCGGCGACGCCGTCACGCCCGAGGTGGCCGCCGCCTGGGACGAGGTCTACTGGCTGATGGCCAACGCGCTGATCAACCAGGAGCGCGGCCTCTACAGCGCCCGCGGGGTGCGGCCCGAGACCGTGTGGCGGCAGTGGGAGGTCGCGGAGAAGACCCGCGAGACCGACGACGTCGTCACCTTCCGGGTGCGACGGGTCGACGACCGGCTGGTGAAGACCTCCCTGCCCGGCCAGTACGTGACGGTGCGGCCGCTGATGCCCGACGGCGTCCGCCAGCCCCGGCAGTACAGCCTGACCCGCGCCGACGACGGCGAGCACCGCCAGTTCTCCGTCAAGCGGGTGCACGGCGACGGCAAGCCCGACGGCGAGGTCTCCAACCTGCTGCACGACTCGGTCGGCGTGGGTGACCGGCTGGAGCTGTCGGTGCCGTTCGGCGACGTCGTCCTGGACGACTCCGGGCGGCCGGTGGTCTTCGCCAGCGCCGGCATCGGCATCACGCCGATGGCCGGGATGCTCTCGCACCTCGCCCACGCCGGCTCCGGCCTCGACGTCCGGCTGTGGCACGCCGATGTGGACGAGGCGTCCTGGGCGCTGCGGCACCAGGTGCTCGGCGACGTGGAGACGCTGCCCAACGCCTCGGCCCACGTCTGGTTCGAGCGGGGTGCGGAGTGCTCGCTCCCGGTCGACGGCCTGCACGCCGGCCAGATGGACCTGTCGCAGATCGACCTGCCGTGGGGCGCCGTCTACTACCTGTGCGGGCCGCTGCCGTTCATGCAGGCCGTGCGGAGCACGCTCCTCGACCGAGGCATCCCGGCGCAGGACATCCAGTACGAGGTGTTCGGCCCCGACCTGTGGCAGGCCGACCTGGACTGAGGGGCACGGGGCCGGGCGGTGCGCCGCCCGGCCCGTGCTCAGCGCCCGGCGGCCGCCAGCGTCGGGTAGTCGGTGTACCCCTCCGGCCCGGAGGTGTAGAAGGTGCGCGGGTCGGCCTGGTTCTCCGGGTGCTCACCGGCCCAGCGCTCGACCAGATCGGGGTTGGCGAGCACCGGCCGGCCGACGGCGACGGCCTCGGCGTGCGCCTCCTCGATCAGCCGCACGGCCTCCTCGCGGGTGGTCACCGTGCCGAAGCCGCTGTTGGCGATCAGCGGCCCACCGAAGCGCCGGCGCAGCTCCTGCACCAGCTCCCCGGCGGGCTCCACGTGCAGCACGCTGAGGTAGGCCAGGCCCAGCGGGCGGAGCCCGTCCAGCAGCGCGCCGTACGTGGCGAGCACGTCGGCGCGGTCGGTCTCCAGCGCGCCCTGGATGTTGTGCTCCGGGGAGATGCGCAGGCCGACCCGTCCCGCGCCGATCTCATCGGCGACGGCGGTGGCGAGCTCCAGCACGAACCGCGCGCGGTTCTCCGGGCTGCCGCCGTAGCCGTCGTCCCGCCGGTTGGACGCCGGGGAGAGGAACTCGTGCAGCAGGTAGCCGTTGGCGCCGTGCAGCTCCACCCCGTCCAGGCCGGCGTCCACGGCGCGGCGCGAGGCGGCGACGAAGTCGGCGATCGTCGCGCGCGCCTCCTCGGTGGTCAGCGCGTGCGGCACCGGGAACGGCTTCTTGACCCCGCCGCCGACGTGCACCTCGCCGTCGATCGCGACGGCGCTGGGGGCGACGACGCGCGTACCGGTCAGCTCGGGGTGCGAGACGCGCCCGCCGTGCATGACCTGCATGACGATCCGGCCGCCGCGGGCGTGGACGGCGTCGGCCACCCGCCGCCAGCCGGCGGCCTGCTCGTCGGTGACGATGCCGGGCTGCCCGGCGAAGGCGCGCGACTCGTCGTTCGGGAAGGTCCCCTCGGTGATGATCAGGCCGACGCCGGCGCGCTGCTCGTAGTGCTCGACGACGACGTCGCGCGGGATCGCGGCGCGGCCGGAGCGCATCCGGGTGAGCGGGGCCATGACGACGCGGTTGGCCAGCTCGAGCTCGCCGAGCCGCACGGGGGAGAACAGGTCCATGCCGGGCGCAACCGGCGGCCGCGCGCAGGAGATTCCGACGTGCGTCGTTCGTCACCCTCGCCGGCGCGCCGGCTGACCTCGACCACGCGGTACGGCAGCCGTCCTCGCGGTCTGCGGCGTGAACGGCGGTCGCGCGGCGAGGACGAGCGGGGAACCGGGGCCGGTCAGCCGACGAGGACGGCCTCCCGCTGCGCGATGCCGGCGAGCCGGGCGTACCGGCCGCCGAGGGCGAGGAGCTCCTCGTGGGTGCCCTGCTCGGCGACCCGTCCGGCGTCGAGGACGACGATCCGGTCGGCGTCGCGCACGGTGGAGAGCCGGTGCGCGATGGTGATCGTCGTCCGGCCGCGGGCGGCCTCGTCGAGCGCGGCCTGCACCGCCCGCTCGGTCTCGTTGTCCAGGGCGCTGGTCGCCTCGTCGAGCACGAGCACCCGCGGGTCGCGCAGCAGCGTGCGGGCGATCGCCAGCCGCTGCTTCTCCCCGCCGGAGAACCGGTGCCCGCGGGCGCCGACCACCGTGTCGTAGCCGTCGGGCAGCGCGGCGATGACCTGGTGCACCTGCGCGCGGCGGGCGGCGTCGACCAGCTCGGCATCGGTGGCGTCGGGCTTGGCGTGCAGCAGGTTCTCCCGCACGGTGCCGTGCAGCAGGTAGGTCTCCTGGCTGACGACGCCGACGATCTGCGCGAGGTCGGCCAGCCGCAGGTCGCGGACGTCGATGCCGTCGATCAGCACCCGCCCGGTGGTGGGGTCGTTGAGCCGGGCCACCAGCGAGGCCAGCGTGCTCTTGCCCGAGCCGGTCTCCCCCACCAGCGCCAGGGTCGAGCCGGCGGGCACGGTCACGTCGACGTCGGCCAGCGCGGGGCGGACGCCGTCCGGATAGCGGAAGCCGACGCGCTCGAAGCGCACCTCGCCGCGCACGGAGGCGCCGTCGACGACGACCGGATCGTCGGGGTCGTCGATGTCGACGGGCAGGTCGAGGTACTCGAACACCCGGCTGAACAGCGCCATGGAGGCGGTCAGCGAGACGCCGATGTCGAGCAGCTGCATCAGCGGGCGGAACAGCGCGCCCTGCAGCGTGGTGAACGCGACGAGGGTGCCGATGGTCATCCCGCCCGACGTCGCCGGCAGTCCGGCGGCCAGGTAGATCAGCGCCGGGATGCCGGCGAAGACGATGCTCATGGTGGCCATCCGCCAGCGGCCGGCCAGCTGCGAGCGCACCTCGAGATCGACCAGGAACTCCGACGTGCCGGCGAACCGCCGCGACTGCGCCGGGCCCGCGCCCAGCGTCTTGCCCAGCAGGACGCCGCTGACGCTCAGCCCCTCCTCGACCTGGGAGTGCAGGTCGGCCAGGTGCCGTTGCCGCTGGGCGGTGATCGTGCGGCGCATGCGGGCGACCCGGCGGGTCAGCCAGACGGCCGGCGGGAGCACGATCAGCGAGAGCAGCGACAACCGCCAGCTGAGCACCGCCATGGCCGCGACCGTGCCGATGACCGTGGTGGCGTTCGCGGCGAACGAGGTGGCGGTCGAGGTGACGACCGACTGCATGCTGCCGACGTCGTTCATCAGCCGCGACTGCACCTCGCCGCCCCTGGTGCGCGTGAAGAAGCCCAGCGACTGGCGCTGCAGGTGGGTGAAGACCGCCGTCCGGAGGCCGTGCATCACCCGCTGGCCGACGGTCGTGGACAGCCAGGTCTGCACCACGCCGAAGATCGCCGTGACCACGGTGACGGCGATCATCCCGGCGACGGCCCACAGCAGCAGGGGGACGTCCTGCCCGGGGATCGCCTCGTCGATGACCAGGCGGATGAGGAAGGGGGTGGCCAGCGCGACGACGGAGGACGCCACGATCAGCGCCACCACGACCCCCAGCTGCCAGCGGTAGGGCCGGAACAGCCCGGCGACCCGGCTCCAGCGGACCGGGGACCGCTCGAGCTGGGCGAGATCGGCCGGATCGGGCTTGCGGCCGGCGTTCTCGCCGCCACCACCCCGGCCACCGCCGCGGCCGCCGCCCGTCATCGTCTCGCTGATGTCGCCACCCCCGTCCTGGGTTGCTGAGGTTACCTCACTGTCCGGGAACCTCCGGATGATCGCTACCATTCCCCCGTGGCGGAGGACGGGACCGGCGAGCTGGGCGACCTGCTGATGCGCGTGGCCCGCACCCAGCGCCGTCGCTGGCGCGAGGCCCTCGCGCCCTGGGACCTCTCCCCGCACCAGGCCCGGGCCCTGCGGGTGGTCTGCGAGCGGGACGGCGTCCGGCTCTCCGACCTGGCTGAGGCGCTGCACATCGCACCGCGCTCGGCGACCGAGGTGGCCGACGGGCTGCAGCAGCGCGGCCTCGTCGAGCGCGCACCCGACCCCGGGGACCGCCGCGCCGTGCTGCTGCGCCCCACCGCGGAGGGACGGCGCGTCCGCGGCGAGGTCGGCCGGGCACGGGCCGCCGACTCCGCGGAGCTGTTCGCCCGCCTGGGCCCCGAGGACCGCGCCACGCTGGCCCGGATCCTGCGCACGCTCGCCGATTGAGCGCCACTGTGCAGCTCTCGGGCCTCCCGTCCCCCGGTGAGCCCCGGAAGCGCACAGCCGCCGCGGCGGACGCCCCCGAGAATGGGGCCGACCGTCCACCGCCGCCCGGGAGGCCCGATGAGCGACCAGCTGGGGATCGACTGGGGAACGGCCGGCCTGGTGGTGCTGACCACCGTGGCCATGTACCTGCTGCTGGTGCTCTGCGTCCGGCTGGTGGGGCAGCGCAGCCTGGCGACGATGTCGAGCTTCGACCTGGGGTGTGCGATCGCGCTCGGTGCCGTCATCGGCCGGACGGTGCTGCTGCTCGACCCCACCCTGGCCACGGGCGCCCTCGCCATGGTCACGCTGTTCGCGACCCAGACCACGCTGGCCCGGCTGCGGCGGAGCCGGTGGGCCGACCGGCTGATGAACCGCCCGCCGGTCCTGCTCATGGCGGGCTCGACACCGCTGCACGAGAACATGCGTGCCGCGCACGTCGCCGAGGACGAACTGCGGCAGAAGCTGCGGCTGGCCGGCATCCGGAACCTCGCAGAGGTGCGCTGCGTCGTCCTCGAGCGCACCGGGGCCGTGAGCGTGGTCCGCCGGTCCGAGCCCCTGGACCCCTGGCTGTTCTCCGACATCCCCGGCGCCGATCAGCTCGGCGACGACCGGCCCGCCGGCCGCCGGGGGGACGGGGCTGCCCACGGCGGGCCGGCCTGACGCCGGAGGAGGCCCCGCGCTCTCCGCGACGGAAGCGGTGCGGAAATCGTCGGACGGCGGCCTTCCGGACGAGGTATCTCACCGCTAAGATTTCTGCTCATGAGTGCACGCCGGGTTCGCATCGGCATCGACACCGGCGGGACGTTCACCGACGTCGTCGCCGTGGACGAGGAGACCGGGCGGACGACCACCACCAAGACCCCGTCCACCCCCGCCGACCCGGCCGAGGGCTTCCTCACCGGCGTCCGCAAGGTGCTCGACCTCATGGGGCTGACCGGCGAGGCGGTCACCGCCGTCAGCCACGGGACGACGGTCGCGACCAACCAGCTGCTCGAGGGCAAGCTCGACCGGCTCGGCTTCATCACCACCGAGGGCTACGAGTCGGTGCTGGAGATCGCCCGCCAGTCGGTGCCCGACGGCTACGGCAACAGCTACTTCTGGGTCAAGCCGCCGCGGATCGTCCCGGCCGACCTGGTGCGCACCGTCCGCGGGCGGCTGGACCACACCGGCGCGGAGGTGCGCCCCTTCGACGAGGACGACGCCCGCGCGGCGGCCCGGTTCTTCCGCGAGGCCGGCATCTCGACGATCGGCGTCTGCTTCCTGCACGCCTACGCGGACGACGCGCACGAGCGCCGCATGCTCGAGGTGCTCCGCGAGGAGCACCCGGGGGCCGTGGTGAGCATCAGCTCCCAGGTGCTGCGCGAGTACCGCGAGTACGAGCGGTCGGTGACCACGCTGGTCGACGCGGCCGTCAAGCCCAAGGTGGGCGCCTACGTCACCAACATCCGCACCCGGCTCGACGAGATCGCCCCCGGCGTGCCGTTCTACGTGATGAAGAGCAACGGCGGCGTGCTGTCGGCCGCCGAGGTCGTGCACCAGCCGATCACCACGATGCTCTCCGGCCCCGCCGCCGGCGCGCTCGGCGCCGCGCTGATCGCGGGCACCGCCGGGTTCGACCGGGTGCTCACCTGCGACGGCGGCGGCACCTCCACCGACGTCACCGTGGTCATCGACGGCGAGCCCGCGCTCACCACCGAGGGGTCGGTGGGCGACTACCCCAGCAAGATCCCGATGATCGACGTCGTCACCGTCGGCGCCGGCGGCGGCTCGATCGCCTGGCTCTCACCCGAGGGCACGCTCAAGGTGGGCCCGAAGTCGGCCGGCGCCGACCCCGGCCCGATCTGCTACCCGAACGGCGGCGACCAGCCGACCGTCACCGACGCGCACGTCGTCCTCGGCCGGATCCCCCCGCACCTGCTGGGCGGGGAGATCCCGCTGTCGGTCGACGCCGCCCGGGCGGGGCTGGAGCAGCTCGGCGCGAAGCTGGACCTCTCGCTGGAGCGCACCGCGACCGGGATCCTGGAGATCTCCGCTTGGAACCAGGCCAACGCGCTGCGCCAGGTGACGGTGGCCAAGGGCCTCGACGTCCGCGACTTCACGCTGACCACCTTCGGCGGCTCCGGCTCCCTGCTGGCGTGCCGGCTCATGGACATCCTCAACCTGCCGCGGACGCTGGTGCCGCCGAACCCGGGCAACGTCAGCGCGTTCGGGCTGCTCACCGTCGACGTCCGCAACGACTACGTGCAGACCGTGATCAGCAAGCACGTCGACCTGGACCTGGCGCGGGTGCGCGCGGTCTACGCCGATCTCGAGGCCCAGGCGCAGGACGCCCTGGACGGCGAGGGCTTCGCCCGCGACGCCCAGCGCATGCAGCGGACGGCGGACCTTCGCTACGTCGGTCAGGCGTTCGAGGTGCGCGTGCCGGTCGCCGAGGGCGACCTGGACGCCGCGGCCACCGAGCAGGTCGCCGAGGCGTTCCACGCCGCGCACCGCCAGCTCTACGGCTACGACTTCGCCGACGACCCGCGCCAGGCCGTGGAGTGGGTCAACCTCCGCGTGAGCGGCATCGGCCCGATCCGCCGGCCGGACCTGGTCGAGCTGGCACCCGGCGACGGCGGGACGGACCGGGCCGTCACGGGCTCGCGCCCCGTCTTCTTCGACGACTGGGTGGAGACGCCCACGTACAACCGCCCCGACCTCGCCCCCGGTGACGTGGTCAGCGGCCCGGCGATCGTCGAGGAGTTCGGCTCCACCGTCCCGGTGCACCCCGGCTTCGCCGCCACCGTGGACAGCTACGGCAACCTGATCCTCACGAAGGAGACCGGCCGATGAGCCTCACCGACAGCACCGTCGCCGCCGACCCGGTCCTGGTCGAGATCGTCGCCGGCACGCTGGCGGCGATCGAGAAGGAGGTCGAGACCTCCATCGGCCGAACCTCGCGCTCGCCGATGATCCGCGACGCGCACGACTTCCGGGCCGGCATCCACGACCGGCAGCTGCGCAAGCTCACCGGCCGCTCGTACTCGGCGCTCGTGCACCCCGTGGTGCGCGACTACCCGATCGAGACGATGAACCCCGGGGACGTCTACTTCCACAACGACGTCTACCTCTCCGAGGGCGGGATCGGGCACCTGCCCGACCTCTGCGTCACGGTGCCGGTGTTCGCGCGCGTGGACGGCGCCGAGCGCGTCGTCGCCTTCATCCAGGCGTTCGGCCACCACGACGACATCGGCGGCGCGGTGCCCGGGTCCATGCCGAGCGCGGCGACCAGCGTGTACGAGGAGGGCCTGATGGTCCCCCCGATCAAGCTGTGGGACCGCGGCGTGCCCAACGAGAGCGCGCTGAAGATCATGACCCGCAACTCGCGGATGCCCGACTCGCTCGCCGCCGACCTCGACGCCGAGTGCTCGGCCTGCCTGGCCGGCGCCCGACGGCTGGGCGAGCTGTTCGACCGGTACGGGGTCCCGGCGGTGGAGGCCGCGTTCGACGCGATTCTCGACAGC
Source organism: Blastococcus sp. SYSU DS1024 (assembly GCF_054050795.1). Lineage (NCBI taxonomy): Bacteria > Bacillati > Actinomycetota > Actinomycetes > Geodermatophilales > Geodermatophilaceae > Blastococcus > Blastococcus sp. SYSU DS1024. Next base: position 7,573 of record NZ_JBJHAA010000025.1, on the reverse strand, counting down.
TCCACGGAGGTCTACCGGCGGGAGATCCTCAGCCAGATCCCCGACGGCACGTACGTGTGGGAGGACTACGCCGAGCACGACGGCGTCGAGGAGCCGCAGCTGCACCGCCAGCGGATCACGCTGATCATGGACTCCACCAAGGAGACCCCGCTGGTCATCGACTTCACCGGCACCGGCCCGCAGGCCAAGGGCCCGATCAACCACTGCGGCGACTACGCCGACGGCAACTTCCTCAAGAAGTGGCTGGCGCCGATCCTGCGCAACCTGGCCGAGAGCCCCGAGCGCATGGCCCAGCTGGACGTCAACGAGGGCGTCGTCCCGCTGATCGAGATGCGGTTCCCGGAGAAGGGCACGCTGCTCACCCCGATCTTCCCGGCGCCGACCAACGCGCGGACCTTCGTGATCCTGCGGCTGCTCGGCGTCCTCGCCGGCGTCCTGGCCAAGGCCACCGGCGGCCGGATGCCGGCCGACCAGGAGACGATCCGCTACACCGGCGTCTACGGGACGGACTTCGACGGCGAGCCGTACCTGATGCGCGAGGTGCTCGGCGGCGGCTCGGGCGGGCGGTACTACGCCGACGGCGAGGACACCATCCACGTCGTCCCCGACTCGCGGAACCTGCCGACGGAGTTCACCGAAGGGCGTTTCCCGCTGCGCGTCGAGCGCCTCGGGCTGGCGATGGACTCCGGCGGCCCCGGCCGCTACCGCGGCGGCTGCGGCTACGAGAAGCACATCCGGGTGCTGCGCGACGCGCACTTCATGTCGATCGCCGACCGCTCGATCCTCGCCTGCTGGGGCGTCAAGGGCGGCAAGGCCGGGCGGCCGTTCCAGATCACCGTCGACCCGGGCGGCCCCGACGAGCACGACGTCGACGCCCTGGCCGACGCCGAGCCGCTCAAGGCCGGCACGGTCGTGCGCATCCGGACCACCGGCGGCGGTGGCTGGGGCGACCCGCTGGACCGCCCGGTCGAGGAGGTGCTGCGGGACATCGCCTGGCGGAAGGTGTCGGTCGAGGGTGCGCGCGCGGACTACGGCGTCGCCGTCCGCGAGGACGGCACCGCCGACGAGGCGGCCACCGAGGCGCTGCGGGCGGAGCTGCGCGGCGCGCGGACCGGCGAGGAGCCGTTCTTCGACCGCGGCCCCGGCTACGCCACCCTCTCCGGCGGCGCGGCGTTCAACGAGTTCGACCTGCTGCACCCCGCTCCCTGACGCTCCGGGCACCGCGCCCGGCCGGGGGACCCGCTGCACGCACTCGGCCCCTGCCCACCACGGTGGGCAGGGGTCGAGTGCGTTCCCGGACACCGCCCCGGGCCTGCGACCGGGCACGGCGGGCGGAGAGCGTCCTCAGGTCCCGGGATCGGCGCTGCCGGCCTCCGGCTTGGCCTGGTCGCCGGTCTGCCCCTCGTCGCCCTCCGTGGAGGCGTCCCGCTCGACGCCCTCCGGCGTGAAGGGGGTCTCCTCGAGCACGTTCTCCCTGGCCTGGTCGCGGTCGGTCCCTGGTACTTCGGTCATCTCGGCCTCCTCTCGGCGGACCCAGCCCCTACCCGGGTCCGGCGCCTCCGACGCGGGATACGCCAGCGGCGAACGACGGCCGGCCTGCGCCGGCGCTGAGGCCGCGGCGGGACCGCTCAGCCGCGCCGGCGCCACCAGCGGCGGCGCACCGGGGGCGCGGGCGCGGCGGGAGCCGGCTCCGGGGCGGGACGGTCGCGCTCCCAGGCCGCCACCAGCGCGTCGACGTCGGCCAGGCCCGGCACCGGCGACCACCGGCTCTCCTGCGGACGGCGCCAGAAGGCCTCCACCCGGGCGTTGTAGTCCTCGGCGAGCGCCCGCACCTCCGCCTGCGTCGCCAGCCGCGCGGCCCGGTCGGGCAGCTGGTCGCGCTCCCGCCGCAGCGCCAGACCGGGCGGTAGCATGGCCGCGGTCTCGATGCCCTCCCGCCGGGCCTTGGCCACCGCCCAGTCGTAGGCGGTCTGCTCCCGGTCGAGGCCGGCGATCGGCTTGCCGGCGCCGCTCAGGCGGTCGAAGTCCCCGCGCTCCCGCGCCTGGGCGATCTGGGTCTCCACCCAGGTCTCGAACGAGACCCCCGGCGGCTTCCGCTCGGTCATCACCGTCCATCGTCCACGCATCTGCCAGGCTCGCCACCATGCGGACGACGAGCAGCCGAGAGGTGTACCGCAACCCCTGGATCCGGGTGCGGGAGGACAGCGTGGAGCGGGCCGACGGCTCCACGGGCGTCTACGGCGTGGTGGAGAAGCCCCACTTCGCACTGGTGCTGCCCGCCGAGCGGGACGGCTTCTGGCTCGTGGAGCAGTTCCGCCACCCCGTCGGCCGCCGGGCCTGGGAGTTCCCGCAGGGCACCTGGTCCCACGGCGCGCAGGGCACGGCCGAGGAGCTGGCCCGGGCCGAGCTCGCCGAGGAGACCGGGTTGCGGGCCGGGTCACTGACGCACCTCGGCCGCCTGGACCTCGCGCCGGGCCTGTCCACCCAGCAGTTCGACGTCTGGCTGGCCACCGACCTCACGGCCGGAGCCACCGCTCGGGAGGTGACCGAGGCCGACATGGTCTGCGCCTTCGTGCCCGAGGACGAGCTGCGCGCCATGATCATGGACGGCCGGTTCACGGACGGCCCCTCGCTGGCGGCCTACGCCCTGCTGGTGCTGGGACGGGCGACCCGCTGAGCTGACGCCGGCGCCGGGCGGCGCAGCCCGCCGACCCCGCAGCGTGGCGACCGGCCCTCGAACGGGTGTGACCTGCCGCTGTCGGCGTGCACGGCGCCCGGCCGGCCAGCAGGCTGTCCGGGTGCCCCTGTCCGCCCCGGGTCTGCCCGCGCTGCCGCCCGAGCTCGCCGGGCCGGTCGCCGTGGAGCTGGCCAAGCCGGTGCGCGACATCCCGCCACCCACGGCGCTGACCGGTGGCTGCCGGTACGAGCCCAAGTGGGACGGCTACCGGCTGGTGGTCGTGCGCGACCTCGGCTCGACCCGGCTGTGGTCCAAGCAGGGACGCGAGCTCACCGACCGGTTCCCCGACGTCGCGGCCGCCGCCCTCGCCCAGGTGCCCCCCGGCACGGTCGTCGACGGCGAGGTCGTCATCTGGCACGGCGACCGGCTGGACTTCGGGCTGCTGCAGCGGCGTTTGGTGACCTCGGCCGGCCGCATCGCCGCCCAGGTGGCGGCCGCGCCGGCCTCCTACGTCGCGTTCGACCTGCTCGCCGCCGGCGGGGAGGACCTCCGCGGCCGGACGTTCACCCGGCGGCGTGCCGCCCTCGAGCGGCTGGCCGGCGGCTGGGCCCCGCCGCTGCAGCTCTCGCCGGTGACCGCCGACCCCGTCGAGGCCCGGCAGTGGTTCGACGACTTCCGCCCCGCCGGCGTCGAGGGGCTGGTGGTGAAGGGCGCGGCGACCCGCTACGCGCCGGGACGCCGCGAGTGGCTCAAGGTCAAGAGCTGGGAGACCACCGAGGTGCTCGCCGGCGGCGTCATCGGCTCCCTCGAGCGGCCCGGACAGCTGGTGGCCGGCCGGTACCGGGACGGCGAGCTCGTCGTCGTCGGCCGCAGCAGCCCGCTCACGCCGGCGCAGTCGGCCGAGCTGGCCGCCGTCCTGCGCCCCGCCGGCCCCGACCACCCGTGGCCCGAGCGCATCGGCACCGGCCGCTTCGGCGGCGGACGCCTCGCCGTACCCCTCACCCGGGTCGAGCCGACCACCGTCGTCGAGGTGAGCGCCGACGCGGCCCTCCAGGCCGGGGTGTTCCGCCACCCGCTGCGCTTCGTCCGGGTGCGCCCCGACCTCCGCCCCGAGGACCTCCCGACCGTCTGACCAGCACGGACGTCACCCCTCGTGGGGTGAGGCGATCAAGGACCGCGTCGTCCCTGCCGATGGGTTCGCGTGACCGGCTCCGACGCCCCGACCGCACGTGCCGCATGGCTGCACACGGCGCTGGTGGTGCTGGGCATCGGCCTGGTCGTCACCCTCGTCCCGGTCGGTCCGTGGCGCCCGGCCGCCGAGATCCCGCTCTACGCCCTCGGGTTCGCCGGGGTGCTGACCGCGCTGCGGGTGCACCGGACCCCGCTCGTCGTGGCCTGGTCGGGCCTCGCGGCCGGTCTCGCCTTCTTCGCGCTCAGCTGCGTGGCGGACGTCGCCTCGCAGCTCGGCCTCGCGCCGGGATTGAGCACACCGCTGGAGGCCGCGCTCGACGTCGCCGCGTACGCGGCGCTCGTCGTCGGGGCGGTGGGCGTGGTCCGGGGCGGCCGGCGGCGACGGGACCTGGCCTCGTGGACCGACACCCTCACCTTCCTGCTGGCGGCCGGTCTCATCCTCCTCGCCGTGCAGGGCGACCGGCACGCGCATGCGGAGGACCTGGTCGAGGTCAGCGTCGGGACCCCCGTGCTCACCGCCGTCCTGTTCGTCGTCTGCGTGCCGCTGGCCCTCACCCGGGGCCGGACGGTCACCACGACGGCGCTGTTCGCCGCCGCCGCGCTCGCCGTGGCGGCGTACGGCGGCGCCATCCTCACCGGCTCCGTGCTGCGGGAGTCCGCGATCCTGGACCCGCTGTCCCTCCTCCCCGTCGCCGCGCTCTGCCTGGCCGGCCGGCACCCCTCGGTCACCGCGCTGGGGCCCGGCCCGTCCACGGACCCCGACACCACCTTCGGCCGGGTCGTCGCCGTGGGCGCCGTCCTGCTCGTCAGCCCGGCCGTGCTGATCCTGTGGACCGCGGACCACGGTGGGATCGGCTACGTCCTGGGCGGGGGCAGCGCGCTGCTGACCGGTCTGGCCCTCTGGCGGCTGTTCGCGCTCAGCCGGGAGCGCGAACGCACCCGGCTCGCGCTGGCCGCGAGCGAGGCCCGGCTGCAGCTCCTGCTGGAGAGCGCGGCCGACGTCATCGCCATCGTCGACGCCGCGGGGTCGGTCAGCTACATGAGCCCGGCCGTCCAGTCGCTGCTCGGCCGTCCCCCGGCGGACTACGTCGGGCGCGACGCCATCTCACTGGCCGACCCCCGCGATCAGCCTCGCCTCCGGGCCGCCGTCGCCGCGGCCGGCCGCTCGGCAGGCGGGGACTCCGGCGTCGTGGACACCGACATCCGGGTGCAGCACAGCTCGGGTGGCACCCGGTGGGTGGAGATGCGGATCAGCGGTCGCGTGGACGCCGTCGGCATCGAGGGCTGGGTCGTGAACTTCCGGGAGGTCACCGACCGGAAGCTCTTCGAGGACGAGCTGCGACGTCAGGCCCGCACCGACCCGCTGACCGGGCTGCTCAACCGCACCGCCTTCAACGAGCGGCTGGCCCTGGCCACCGCTGTGGCCGCGTCGGGCGCCGCTCCGGCGGTGCTGTTCGTCGACGTCGACGACTTCAAGAGCGTCAACGACACCCTGGGGCACGCGGCGGGCGACGAGCTGCTGCTGGCCGTCGCCGGCCGGCTGTCCGCGGACGTGCGGGGGGACGACGTGGTGGCGCGGCTGGGCGGCGACGAGTTCGCCCTCCTGCTCGACGACGCCGACGGCGACCGCCTGCGCGAGGTCGCCGACCGCCTGCTCGCGGCGCTCCGGGCCCCCGTGGAGATCGGCGACCGCACGGTCACCGTGACCGCCAGCATCGGCGGCGCGCTGGGCGAGGCCGGCTGCACCGCCGAGGAGCTGCTGCACCGGGCCGACACCGCGATGTACGCCGCGAAGCGGTCGGGCAAGGACTCGCGCACCCTGCTGGCGAGCACGGAGACCGTGCTCGGCTGAGCCCGCCGCGACGGGTCAGGGCTGCTGCGGCACCCGGCCCAGGCCCACGAGCAGGCGGCGCAGCAGCGCCGCGAGCTGCTCCCGCTCCCCCGACGGCAGGGCCTCCAGCAGCCGCCGCTCGGTCTCCAGGTGGTCGGGCAGCGCCGCGTCCAGGGCCGACCGGCCGGCGTCGGTGAGCGTCACGACGACGGCCCGCCCGTCGGCCTCGCTGCGCTCACGGGTGATCAGGCCCCGCTCCTCCAGCCGGTCCAGCCGCTGGGTGATCGCCCCGGAGGTGACCAGCGCCGTGCGCATCAGGGCGGTGGGCGTGAGCTGGTAGGGGGCGCCCGCCCGCCGGAGGGCCGCCAGGACGTCGAAGGACGGCGCGTCGAGACCGTGCCGGGCGAAGGTGTCCCGCTGCGCGAGGTGGACCTCCCGCTGCAGCTGCGTGATCCGCCCGATGATCCCCATCGGGGAGCAGTCGAGATCCGGACGTTCCCGGGCCCACTGCTCGAGGATCAGGTCGACGGCGTCCTCCACGTCGCTCACCGTAACCGCCCAGACGCCGCAGCTGGGCCGTCGCGCATCAGCGCAGCCGGCTGCTGAGGCGGACCGAGAAGCCGGACGGACCGGGGAGAAGGTCCACGTGGTCCCACAGCTTGCGGGCCAGCCACAGCCCCATGCCGCCGTTGGCGAGATCCACCCCGTGCGCGGGGCGGAAGCCGGCCCAGGGCAGGTCGAAGCCCTCGCCCTGGTCGGTGATCGTGCACACCAGCCCCTCGCCGTCGGCCCACACGCGCGCGGAGACCGGCCGGGCGCCGTGCCGGAAGGCGTTGGAGGCGATCTCGCTGGCGGCGAGGTGCAGGTCGGCGGCCTGGTCCGGATCGGGCACCCGGGCGGTGATCACCGCGCGGAGCTCCCGGCGCAGGTCCCCCAGCGACGGGGCGTCCTCGATCGCGAACGCCGGCGCACCGTCCTCCATCGGCTCCCGGGGGAGCGGCAGGCGGCGCACGTAGTCGGCGGGTTCCTCGAACGCCCCGCTCCGCTCCAGCCGGCCGCCGGTGAGCAGCTCGGGGTGCGTGGCGGCTGCGTCGGCCAGCACCTCGGCCGGGAGCTCGCGACGGTCGAACAGGCACAGCGCCGAGACCGGCCGCGCGGCGAGCAGGATGTTGACGGCGGCCTCGTAGCGCAGGCCTTCCCGCCAGTTCCGCGGTGCGGGGCCGAACTGCACCTGGCCGACGACGCGCAGCCGGCCCGAGCCGGTCTCCCTCGCTCGCCGCATCAGCTCCCAGGTGGCGGCGACGGCGTCGGGCACGGGGGTGTCGAGCAGGCACACCCGGGGGTCCGATGCCAGGGCGCCGGCGCGCTCCCCCAGCTCCCGGCCGATCGCCGCCGCCGTCTCCGGCGGGCAGCAGAGGACGACCAGGTCGTCGTCGCGCAGGCCGTCGTCCACGTAGGGCAGGGCGGCCGCGAGCAGCTCCGCGTCGGAGCCGACCAGCGCGGCGGTGTGGGTGTGCACCGGCGGTGCGGGCGCACGGTGACGGGCGGCCGGACCGGCCACCGCCGCGTCCCCGTCCACCACCTGAGCCATGCAGCCCCCTGCGCCCTCGGACCGGAGCGACCCGGCCGGCTGGTTGAGCATTCTGCGACATCCTCGGCCACGGGGCACCGGGCGCGCGCGGCGGGGTCGGTGCGGTTCACCCCTTGGGGCGGTCGGCGCCGGACGCGGGGGGGGGGGGGGGGGGGGGGGCCCCCCCCCCCCCCCCCCCCCCCCCCGCGCCGGCCCGACCGGCGGGGCGGGCATCAGCCCGCGGCCGCCCCCAGGGCGGACGACAGCTCCGCGCACAGCTCGGCGAGGGCCTGCGGTGCGCTGC
>NZ_JBJHAA010000024.1:0-55011 GCF_054050795.1 Blastococcus sp. SYSU DS1024 | reverse complement strand
TCCGGCCATCTCCCCCCGGGGCACCCGCAGTCGCTGGTCGACTGGGCCGCCCTCGGCACGCTGCGCGGCACCCTCGTCGTCCTCATGGGCGTCGACACCGCCCCCGCCATCGCCGCCGCCCTCATCGCGCACGGCCGCGCCCCGGCCACCCCGGTCGCGGTCGTGACCGACGGCTCCACCCCCACCCAGCGCGCCCTGCGCACCACCCTGGCCGACCTCCCCCGCACCCTCACCGAGCACGCGGTCCGCCCCCCGGCGGTCTGGGTCGTCGGCGAGGTGGTCCAGCTCACGTCAGCCGACCACGGGCGTGTTGCGGCGCGTCGGTGACGCCACGTGAACGGTCGTCGGACGGTCAGCCACGGGGCCGGACGAAGTCGTCCGCAGGCATGGTGACGCGCCGGATCGGCACCTAGCGTGGGCCCGTCCGGACGGACCCTCTCGTCACTCGACCAGTGACAGCCGCCCGGACGCCGCCGAACCACCCGCCGGATCCGTCCGGCACCGGACCGGGGACCCAACGCACCACCTGGGGTGAAGCGACCGAGCGGCCCGCACGGGCCGCCCGCCGCCGGGCGACTTCCCGCCCGAACCCGTCAGCTAACCCGGTAGGCGGCCGTGGAAGAAAGGAAGACCCGCCGAACATGGCGAGTTCGCTCAGCCCTGCCCACCGCCGCATCACCGGACGGCGGGCCCTGCTGGCCCTCGTGGCCGCCGGCGGCGTCGTCCTGGCGCCGCTCCCCGCCTCCGCCGCCCCCGAGCGGCCGGTCACCTCCCAGGAGGCCGCGGACCTCGTCGCCGCCCGCGCGCACGACCTGGAGGTGCTCACCGAGCGCTTCAACGAGACCCGGGAGCAGCTCAAGACGGCGCAGGCGGCCGCCGACGCGGCGGCCGAGGAGCTCACCGCCGCGCAGGCCGCCCTGGCCGAGGCCCGGGACCGGGTCCGCACGGTGGCCCGCAGCGCGTACACCGGTGAGCGGCTGGACACCGTCACGGCGATGCTGACCAGCGGCTCGCCCACGGAACTGATCGACCGGGTGGGCCTGCTCGACACGATCGCCGCCCACAACAACGGCGTGCTCGGGGAGGCCCGGACCGCCGGCGAGGATGCCGAGCGCGCCCGCGCGGACGCAGAGCAGGCTGCGGCGGACGCCCAGGCGCAGGTCGACCGCGTGAACGCCGAGCGAGCGCGCCTCGACGAGGAGATCGCCGTCTACCAGGCGCACTTCGACCGGCTGAGCGCCGAGGAGCAGCGAGCCTCCCGGGCCGCCGCCGAGCGGCACGCCGCCGAGGAGGCCGCGGCAGCCCAGGCCGCCGAGGCCGCCCAGCCCGCCGACGAGGCGCCGGCCGCCGCGCCGGCGCCGGCAGCCCCGGCCCCCGCCCCGGCCGCCGCGGCTCCTGCCCCGGCTCCGGCCCCCGCTCCCGCGCCGCCCGCGCCGGTGTCCGGCGGCAGCGGCGCGGCGCAGACCGCGGTGAACACCGCCATGGCCCAGATCGGCGACCCCTACGTGTGGGCGGCCCCGGGGCCGAACGCCTTCGACTGCTCGGGGCTGGTCCAGTACGCCTACGCGGCCGCGGGCATCAGCCTGCCGCACTCCAGCCGCATGCAGTCGACCATGGGCACGCCGGTCTCCCGGTCCGCCCTGCAGCCCGGTGACCTGGTGTTCTTCTACAGCCCGGTGAGCCACGTCGGCATCTACATCGGCAACGGCCAGATGGTGCACGCCGCCACGTCGGGGGTGCCGGTGAAGGTCGCGTCGATCGACTCGATGGGCGGCTACAACAGCGCCCGGCGGATCGCCGGCTGACCACCGGCGGTGTGACCGCACGCTGACTGCACCGGTGCACGGGGCGGCTCTGCCGTCCGGCGCACCGGTGCCTCGCGCGTGTCCGCCCGTCCCGCATGGGACGATCGCCTCTCGTGCGGGTCGGGACACGGGGCGAGCTGCCCCGCGAGGTCAGGGTCCTCGCGGTGATCGCCTTCGTCGTGGCCCTCGGCTTCGGCATCGTCGCGCCCGCGATCCCCCTGTTCGCCCGCTCCTTCGGGGTCGGGACCACCGCCGTCGGCCTGGCGGTCAGCGCCTTCGCGTTCTTCCGGTTCGTCTCCGCCTTCAGCGGCGGCACCCTGGTCGAGCGGTTCGGCGAGCGGCTCGTGCTCGCCTCCGGGCTGGTGATCGTCGCCGTCACCACCGGGCTCGCCGGGCTCGCGGGCTCCTTCCCGCTGTTCCTCGGGCTGCGGGCCGCCGGTGGCATCGGCAGCGCCATGTTCACCGTCGCGGCGCTCTCGCTGCTGCTGCGCGTGGCTCCGCCGTCGCACCGCGGCCGGGCCGCGGCCACCTGGCAGGGCGGCTTCATCCTCGGCGGCATCGCCGGGCCGGCCGCCGGCGGGCTGCTGGCCGAGCTCTCCCCCCGGCTGCCGTTCTTCCTCTACGCCGGATTCCTGCTGGTGGCCGGCGCGGTGGGCATCGCGCTCCTGCGCACCGCCGAGCCCGACCCGGCCGCGGCCCCGGCGGCCGACGTCGCCGGCCCCGACCTCGATGCCGGGCCGGTACGGCTGGCCAGCGCGCTGCGCTCCCGGGTCTACCTGGCCGCGCTGGTGGCCAACTTCGGCGTCGGCTGGGTGCTCTTCGGCGTCCGCAACTCCCTGGTGCCGCTCTACGTCACCGAGGAGCTGGGCCGGACGGTGGCCTGGGCCGGGGCCGGGCTGCTGGTCGGCTCGGTGGCGCAGGCGCTCGGTCTGCTCCGGTCGGGCCGGCTGGTCGACGGCTGGGGTCGCCGGCCCTCGCTGATCGCGGGCGCGGCGCTGGCGACGGCGGCCATGGCGGTCCTCGTCCTGCCGCCGTACCTCTGGGTCTTCCTGCTGTCCATGGCCGTCTTCGGGCTGGGCGCCTCACTGCTCGCCAGCGCCCCGGCGGCCCTGGTCGGTGACCTGAGTGCAGGGCGGGGCGGCCGGGTCGTCGCGGTGTTCCAGATGTCGGCGGACCTGGGTGCCATCGCCGGGCCCCTGATCGCGGGCTGGCTCACCGACGTGGCGGGCTTCCAGGTGGCGTTCGGGGTGAGCACCGCGGTGCTCGCGGCCGGCCTCCTCGGTGGGCTCGCCATCCCGCGCGAGGCCCCCCGCCCCGCGGTGGCCGGGGCGCGCTCCGCCTGACCCCGGCCGCCCGGCTCAGCGGCTGCGGTACAGCCGGGTGGTCAACGGCAGGAAGACCGCGGCCAGGGCGGCGGCCACCGCCAGCGAGACGCCGATCGCGACGACGTCCGGGGTGCCGTCCATCAGGGAGCGGCACGCCGTCGCCAGCACCGAGATCGGGTTGACGTCGACGAAGGCCTGCAGCGGCCCGGGAAGGGTGGCCGGGTCGACGAAGACGTTGGACAGGAACGTCAGCGGGAAGATGCTCATGAAGCCCGCGTTCATCACGGCGTTCGGGCTGCGCATGAGCAGGCCGAGCACCGAGAAGGCCCACGACAGCCCGAACGAGAAGACCACCACCAGGGCCAGCGCCGCCACGGCGCCGGCCACCCCCGCATCCGGGCGGTAGCCCAGGAGCACACCGACGACGATGATCACCGTGCCCGCCACGACGTACCGGACGCTGTCCCCGAGCAGCGAGCCCAGCAGCGGCGCCGGCCGCCAGATCGGCAGCGACCGGAAGCGGTCGACGACCCCCTTGGTCAGGTCGGTGTTGAGCGAGACGCCGGAGTAGACCGTGGTGAACAGCACCGACATCACCAGCAGCCCGGGCAGCGTGTAGTCCAGGTAGGCGCTGGTGGAGCCCGCGATGGCGCCGCCGAACAGGTACGTGAACATCAGCAGGAACATCACCGGCGTCACCGTGACGTCGAGCAGCTGCTCGGGGACGTGCTTGACCTTGAGCATCCCCCGCCAGCCGAACGTGAGAGCCGCCGACAGCGGCCCCGGCCGCGGCGGCCGCTCCCGGCCGGCGATCGCCCGGCGGACGGCCGCGGTGTCGGCGTCGGTGGTCGTGGTCGCTGTGCTCATGACGTCCGCTCCTCGAGCGTCGGTGCGGGTCCGGACGGGTCCTCGGCGCCGCGCCCGGTCAGGGCGAGGAAGACCTCGTCCAGGCTGGGCTGGTCGAGGGAGAAGTGGGCGATGCCGATGCCGGTCCGCGCCAGCTCGGCGATCCCCGCCGCCGCCCGGGCAGGGTCCGGGCAGACGGCCGACAGGGCAGCCGGGTCCGCCTCCAGGGTCACCGCGCCCAGGGCGCGTTCCAGGACGGCGGCGGCATCGGGGCGCCGGGCCGGGTCGAGCAGCCGCACGTGCAGCGCGCCGGTGCCGACCGACGCCTTGAGCTGGGCCGGCGTCCCCTCGGCGATCACCCGCCCCCGGTCGATCACCGCGATCCCGTCGGCGAGCTGGTCGGCCTCCTCGAGGTACTGCGTGCAGAGCAGGATCGTCGTCCCCTCGGTCACCAGCGCGCGGGCGATCTCCCACACCTGGTTGCGCGACCGCGGGTCCAGCCCGGTGGTCGGCTCGTCGAGGAACATCAGCCGCGGGGTGACCACGATGCTGGCCGCGATGTCCAGCCGGCGCCGCATCCCCCCGGAGTAGTGCTTCACCAGCTTGCCCGCGGCCGCGGCGATGCCGAAGGCGTCCAGCAGCTCGTCGGCGCGCGCCCGGGCCCCGGCGCGGGACAGCCCGAGGAGGCGGCCGAGCAGCACCAGGTTCTCCCGCCCGGTCAGCTCCTCGTCGACCGACGCGAGCTGCCCGGTCAGGCTCACCTGCGCACGCACCGCGTCGGCCTCCGCCACGACGTCGTACCCGAGCACCCGGGCGCTGCCCGAGTCGGGGCGGATGAGCGTGGCCAGCATCCGGATGGTGGTCGTCTTGCCCGCGCCGTTGGGCCCGAGGACGCCGTAGATGCTCCCCGCCGGCACGGTGAGGTCCAGCCCGCCCACCGCCTGGGTGTCCCCGTAGGTCTTGACCAGCGCTGTCGCCTCCACGGCCAGCGGTGCGTGCTGCGGCATGGGTACCTCATCCGGGTCGGTGTCGGCCGGTGTCGTCGTGATGTAGGACGAACTCTTCCCGGGGATCTCATCGGCGGCGAACGACTTTTCCGCCGCACCGCCGACCGGTGGGCCAGAAACCTCGCCGCTGCCCGTGTGACCCCACGCGCACCGGGGAAGGGGACGTCGGAGCGCGCAGGCGTCGTCGCGCACCGGAGCCGATGCCACGCCCAGGCAGCCCGACGGACCCCGCCGCGAGGAGGCACGCATGGACATCGCCGCGATGCGGGCGAGCTTCGCCAAGGCCGCGGCGACCGGCGACGAGGCACCGCTGTACTTCTACTCGCACCTGTTCCTGAGCCACCCGGAGACGCGGGCGATGTTCCCGGTGTCCATGGCCCACCAGCGCGACCGGTTCTTCCACGCGCTCGGCGAGGTGGTCTCCCACGTCGACGACCTGGACGCGCTGGTCCCCATCCTCAAGCAGCTCGGCCACGACCACCGCAAGTTCGGCACGCTGCCGGCGCACTACCCCGCGGTGATGCCCAGCCTGCTCGCGACGCTCGAGCACTTCGACGACGAGTGGGACGAGCACCGCGCCCGCACCTGGACCGAGGCCTACGAGCTCGTCGCCTCGGTCATGATCCAGGGGGCGGAGGAGTCCGGCGACCAGCCGGCCACCTGGCGGGCCGAGGTCGTGGCCCACGAACGCCGCGCCATCGACGTGGCGGTGCTCCAGGTGCGGCCCGAGGTGCCGGTCAACTACCTGGCCGGCCAGTCGCTGTCCCTGGAGATCGACCGCCGGCCGCGGCTCTGGCGCTACTACTCCCCCGCCAACGCCCCCCGCGACGACGGCACCCTGGAGCTGCACGTGAAGGCCCGCCCCGGCGGCCCGGTCAGCACCGCGCTCGTCCGCAGCACCGAGGAGGGCGACCTGCTGCGGCTGGGGCCCCCGCTGGGCGACCTCACGCTGGCCGGCGACTCCGACCGCGACCTCCTGCTCGTCGCCGGCGGCATGGGGCTGGCACCGCTGAAGGCCCTGGTCGACCAGGTGGCCCGGCAGGGTCCCGCCCGGCGGGTCGACCTCTTCGTCGGCGCCCGCACCGAGGACCAGCTCTACGACCGCGCCGCCCTGCAGGAGCTGCAGGCGGCCCACCCGTGGCTCGGCGTGACCTGCGCGGTCTCCGACGACGACCTGTCGGGGCTGGAGCGGGGCGACGTCGGTGACGTCGTCCTCCGGCACGGCCCGTGGCTCAGCCGGGAGGTGTTCGTGGCCGGCCCGGCGCCCATGGTGGAGGCGACCGTCAGCGGCCTCCTGCAGCACGGCGTGCCGCGGGAACGGGTGCGCAGCGAGGTGTTCGCCCCCAGCCGACCGGGGCCCAGTGCCGAGGGGAAGGTGACCGAATGACCACCACCGAGACGTCCGGGACCGGAGGGAACGCTCGGCGGCTCACGCCCGAGCAGATCCGGGGTGCGCGGTTCGCCGCGGGCACGATGCTGCACCCGGGGTACGACCAGGGCCAGGTCGACCGCTTCCAGGAGCTGGTGGCCGCGGAGGTGAGCACCCTGGTCGGCGAGCGCGAGCAGCTGCACCGGCAGGTGGCGGAGCTGCAGCAGCGCCTGGACGGCATCACGGTCCCCGAGCCCCCCAGCGAGCAGGCGGTCCGCATCCTCGCCAGCGCCCAGCAGACGGCGGACGAGTACGTCGCCGAGGCGGAGGACTTCAGCCGGCAGATGACCGCGGAGGCCCGCGACCAGTACGAGGAGCAGCTGCGGCTGGCGCGCGAGAACGCCGGCGCGATCATGCAGGCGGCGCAGGAGGCGGCCGCCCGGCTCACCGGGGGCACCGCCGGTGACGGCGGCGGCGACGCCGTCGGGCAGCGGACCGCCGCCGAGCTCGAGGAGCAGGTGGCGTTCCTCAAGGCGTTCGCCCAGGCCTGCCGGGCGCAGCTGCGGGCCTACCTGGAGGCCCTGCTCACCGACGTCGAGACCGAGTGGGGCCGCGTCGACCCGGCGCTGGCCCCGGAGGCGCTCGCCGCCGCGGAGCCGGGCCGGCGACCGGGCTCCTCCGCGACGCAACGCACCGCCTTCCACTCCAACAGCGCCGAGGGGACGGCGCGGTCCGAGGAGGACGCCGAGAGCCGGGCGGCGCGCGCGGGCGCCCCCGCCTCCGGCTCCTGACCCGCTGCCGCCCGGCCGGCCGACCGCCCGCGGTGCGCCGTCACCGCGCGGGCGGAGCGCCCCGGCGGCTGCCCCGGGGTGCGCGGACGGCCGCCCGCGGCGGCAGGTCCCAGCAGGCGCCCAGCTCCCGGTCCACCACGGGGTGCAGCCGGTCCAGCCCGCCGCCGGGGTACGGGGTCAGCTCGCCGAACCAGAGCTCGCCGTCGACGTCGTAGAGGTCCACGCGCACGAAGTCGAACTCCCGGCCGAGCTCCTCCGCCACCGCCCGCATCGCCGGGTAGCTCGCCGGCGGGGGCTCGGCCGGCCCCAGGGTCAGCCCCGGGTCGACGTACGGCAGCGGCGACCACTCCGCGGTGTAGAGCCGGCGCCGGTGCCCAGCGCTGAACCGGCCGGTGTCCACCTGCACCAGCTGCACCCGGCCGCCGAACACCAGCAGCTTGTGGTCGGCGGGCGGGACGCCGGGGCGGCCGAGGAGTTCCTCCACGAGCAGCAGGCGCCGGGCCCGGCTGTACACCCACTCCCCCCGGGTGCGGAACAGCGGCTCGTCCAGCCAGCCCGCGGTGGCCTCCCGCAGGGCAGCGACGTCGGGCCGTCCGGAGGCCAGCCGCACCCGCATGGTCCCGTGGTTGGGCTTGAGCACCCAGTGCCCGGGCAGCGGCACCCCAGCCAGGTCGGCGACGTCCGTGCCCGCCCAGAGGACGCGGGGCACCCGCAGCTCCGGGCAGACCCGTGCGGCGTACGCCTTCATCGCCAGCTTGTCGCCGAGCTGCGCGATCAGCGGGCGGCGGTCGTGCACCACCCGCCAGTTGACCTTCTCGGTGAAGGTCCGCGGCGGGCGGCGGGGGAACCGGCCGTGCGCCTCCCGGAAGAGCAGGGCCCGCTTCGCCGGCAGCGGCAACCGGTGGACCACCTCGCGGGGCAGCCTGTCCAGCACCCGACGCACCGCCCCTCGACCCGCCGCGCTCCGCCCGGCTCCCGGCCGCCCAGTCTGCCGAGCCGCCCGCGCCCCGGCGTCCTAGGGTCAGGAGTCGTGCGCACCGCAGGAGCCCCCCGCTGAACCCCGTCCCTCCTGCCGCCCGGGTCGGGTTCGTCGCGAAGGACCCGTGGCACCCCGCGATCCGCCGCGAGCAGATGATCGCCCGGGAGCTGGTCCGCCGGGGCGGCCGTGTCCGCTTCGTCCAGGCCCCGGCGGACGTCCACCGGGTGCGCACCGACCCGGGGAACTGGTGGCGGCACCTGCGGGCGGCGCGGTTCGCCGAGGTCTGCGGCGGCGTCACCGTGACCGAGCGCTCCACGGTCCTGCCCGGCTCCCGGGGTGCCCTGGCCGAGCGGGTGGACGCCGGGCTCCTGGGCGGCTTCCTCCGCCGCTCGGGCTGGGCCGAGGACGTCACCGTCCTCATGCTGCCGTGGGACTGGCGGGCCACCCGCGGCCTCGGTGGCCGCGTGGTCTTCGACTGCACCGACGACTGGTCCCGGCTCCTCCCGCACGCCCGCAACGTCCCGGCCCAGCTGCGCCGGATCGCCGACGAGGCCGACGAGATCGTCGTGGTGAACCCGGTCCTCGCCGGGCTGTTCCCCGGTCGGCGCCCGGTCGTCGTCCCGAACGGCACCGACGAGGCGCTGCTGACCGCGCCGCGCGCCGCACCCCGCGGGGAGCGGCACGCCGTCTACGTGGGCAGCGTCGCGGAGCGCTTCGACGTCGACCTGGTCCGGGCCGTGCTCACCGCGCTGCCCGACTGGACCCTCGCCGTGCACGGCCAGCTGGTGTTCCCCGACCGCTCGGCCCCGGCCCGCGCGCGCTTCCTCGCGCTGGAGGGCGAGTTCCCCGGGCGCTTCACCTACCGGGGGCTGACGCCCCGCACCCGGCTGCCGGCCGTGCTGGACGCCGCCCGCGTCGCCCTGGTCCCCGACGTCGCGGCACGGGCGCTCGGGCAGTCGTCGATGAAGACCTACGACTACTCCGCCCGAGGCCTGCCCGTGGTGGCCACCGCCGGGCACCTCGAGCACTCCGGCGAGGTGCCGCCGCACACAGCGGTCGTCTCCGGCGCCGACGAGATGGTCGAGGCGCTGCGCGCGGCCGCCACGGAGCCGCCGGGCCGGGCCGACGAGCGCCGGGCCTGGGCGGCGGGACGCACCTGGGCCCACCGCACCGACGACTGGCTGACCGCGGTGACCGGCCGGCCGGCCGGCACGGTCCGCCCGCCGGTGCCCGTCTAGGGCCGCTCCGCACCGAGCGAGCGGACGACGCGCGCGGGGTTCCCGACGGCCACCACGTCCGGTGGCAGGTCGCGGGTGACCACCGAGCCCGCCCCCACGACGGTGCGCGCGCCGACGGTCACGCCCGGCAGCACGATCACGCCGCCGCCGAGCCAGACGTCGTCGCCCAGGGTGATCGGCGCCCCCTGCTGCCAGCCGGCCCGGCGGAGCCCGGCGTCCACGGGGTGGCCGGCGGTCAGCAGCTGGACCCCCGGGCCGAGCTGCACGTGGTCCCCGAGGGTGATGGAGCCGACGTCGAGGAAGACGCCACCCCAGTTGACGAAGCAGAACGCGCCGACGGAGATGCGGTAGCCGTAGTCGCAGCGGAAGTCCGAGCGGATCGTCGTGCCGCCGCCGACCGACCCCAGCAGCTCGGTGAGCAGGGTGTGCCGGGCCACGCCGTCGGACTCGGCGTTGTAGCGGGCCAGGAGGGCCGCGGCCCGCCGGCCGTCGGCGGCGAGGTCGGGATCGTCGGGCCGGTAGGGCCGGCCCGACAGCATCCGATCCTTCATCCCGCCCATGGCTGCACGCTAGCCAGGCCGCCGCGATAGGTTCGCCCGGTCCGTACCGAGCCGGGAGGCCGCGCGATGCCCGATGTCCTGCTCGTCCTCCTCGTCGTGGTCCTCGTGGCCCTCGCCGTGCTCGCCGTGGTGATCCTCGTGCTCCGCCGCCGGAACCTGGCCCGGGCCGCCGGACCGCGGCCCCGCGTCGACCCCCTGGCCGACGAGCCCGACGTCTACGACCCGCACGCCATCGGCGTCGGTGACGTGATCACGTACGCGGGCGTCGACCACGTGGTCCGCGGCACGATCGTCCTCGACGAGGGTGGGATGACCTGGCGCGAGCACCTGCTCGACGGGTCGACCGGCCGCCGCTGGCTCACCGTCGAGGACGACGAGGGTGAGCTCGAGATGACGCTGTGGATGCGCCGCGAGGGCACGAACCTCGTGCCCGAGGGCGACGTGATCCTCGACGACCGCGTGCACCGCCAGATCGAACGGGGCCGGGCCGGCTACACCGCCGAGGGCACCACCGGCACCCCGCCGAGCGGCACCGTCGAGTACGCCGACTACGCCACGGCGGACAAGACCGGCCTGCTGGCCTTCGAGCGCTGGGCACCCACCCAGTCCTGGGAGGTCTCCACCGGCCGGGCCGTCAGCCGCGGCGAGCTCACGGTCTACCACCGCACCCCCGACGCATGAGCCTGCACGTGCTCGACGTGGAGCCGCGCGACGTCTCCGCGACGGCGCTCGGCCTGGTGCTCGACGGACCGCCGGCCGAGCCGCTCGCACGGCTCCGGCTGGACGACGGCCGGGGTGGCTCGATCACGCTGGGGGTGCTCGGCGCCTCGCACGTGGTCATCGCCGCCCTCCCCGGCTGCCGGCTGACCGAGGAGGTCTCCTGCGACGCCGTCGGCGCCGGCGGCGATCCGCTGCCGCGGAGCACCCGGTCCGGCGGCTACGCGCTCACCTCCTCGGTCACCACCGTGACCCGGACCGAGCTGGACGCGAGCGCGCTGCGGCTGCGCGACCGGGCCGGCGCCGACCCCGCGTGGCTCTGCGGCGCCTTCCCCGGGGCGGCCGGGGCCCTGACCGCCCTCACCGCGCGGCCCCTGGCCGGCGGCGGATGGGCGTGGCGGACCTGGCACCTCTACCCCGCCGGCGAGACCGGCGAGGTCGTCACCACACGAACCAGGTGGGCACCGTGAGAGACCTGCACCGGGTGTTCGGCCTCCTGCTGGCCGCCGCCGTCCTGCTCGCCGGCTGCGGGACCGGGACCCCCATCCGCGCCCACCTCGAGAACACCTACGAGCGGACCGAGATCGTCGGCGACGCCGCCGTCTACGCCTCGCCCGACCCGGTGGGCACCACGACCGCGGCCATCGCCGACGCCGTCCCGCCCGCGGAGCGGCAGGCCGACGGCGGCAACGAGTACCTGCGCTACGACGACGACATCGTCATCGTCAGCACCGCGACCGCCGGCAGCACCGTGCGCGTCGAGGACCTCGACGGCCGGTACCGCAGCGGCTTCTTCGCCTTCCTCGGGCCGGGCTTCCGGCCGGGCTCCCCCGCCGGCACGGGCGGCGGCGGCGGCCCCGGGGACGCCAAGTGATCCCGCCCGTGCGCGCCTCCACCACCTCCGAGACCGGGAGCGACCCCACGTGACCTCGACCTACCAGGCCCTGCAGTTCGGCCACGTCGACGCCGACCTGCTGACCCAGGGTGTCGTGGCGACGCTGCTGTTCTTCGTCATCGGGGTCGGCGTGCTGGCCCTCGGCTTCCTCGCGCTCGACCTCATCACGCCGGGCAACCTGCGCACCCAGGTCTACCTCGACCACAACCCGAACGCGGCGATCCTGCTGGCCGCCAACCACCTCGCGCTGGCGATCATCGTGGTCACGGCGATCATGACCAGCGCCGACAACCTGGGCCAGGGGCTGGTGGACACGGCGGTCTACGGCCTGGTCGGCGTGCTGCTGCAGGCCCTGGCCCTGCGGGTGCTGGACGCGGTCATCCCCGCCGACCTGCGCGCCCTGGTGAACGAGCCGCGGATGCGCGGATCGGCCTGGGCGGTCGCCGTCAGCCTGGTCGCGATCGGCGCGGTCAACGCCGCCGCGCTGTCCTGAGACCGTGACGGCGTCCGCGCGCGAGGTGCCGGCGACCGCGCCCGCCGCGGCGGGCGGCGGAGTGCGCTCGCGCCCCCTGCTGCTGGCGGCCGTCGCGGTCTGCGCGGCGTGCGGGCTGATCTACGAGCTGGTGCTGCTCACCCTGTCGGCGAGCCTCACCGGCGGTGGGATCACCCAGACCTCGCTCATCGTGGCCGGGTTCGTCGCGGCGCTCGGCGCGGGCGCGCTGCTGGTGAAGCCGTTCCTCGGGCACGCCGCCGCGACCTTCGTGGCGGTGGAGATCGCGCTCGGCATCGTGGGTGGGCTGAGCGCGGTGACGCTCTACGTCTCGTTCTCCTTCTACGGGACCAGCAGCGCCGTCCTGCTGACCGGCACCGCCGTGATCGGGATCCTCGTGGGTGCCGAGGTACCGCTGCTCATGACCCTGCTGCAGTCCGGGCGCAGCGGCATCGACGCGCGCGGCTCGGGCTCGGTGCTCGCCGACCTCAACGCCGCCGACTACGCCGGCGCCCTGCTCGGCGGCCTGGCCTGGCCGTTCGTCCTGCTGCCCCTGGCCGGCCAGATCCGGGGCGCGGCCCTCACCGGGGTGCTCAACCTCCTGGCCGCGGCGGTCGTGGCCGCCTTCGTCCTCCGCGGGGAGCTCACCCCCCGTGCCCGCCGCACCGCCACCGCGGCGCTGCTCGCCGCGGCCGCCGTCCTCGGGGTGCTGCTCCTCCGGGCCGGCGACATCGAGACCACCGCCCGGCAACGGCTCTACGCCGACCCCGTGGTGACCGCCCAGCGGTCGGACTACCAGGAGATCGTGCTCACCGAGCGCGGCGACGACACCCGGCTCTACCTGGACGGCGACCTGCAGTTCTCCAGCCGCGACGAACACCGCTACACGGAGGCGCTCGTCCACCCGGTGCTGGCCCGCGATCCCGGGCGGGTGCTGATTCTCGGCGGCGGGGACGGCCTCGCCGCGCGCGAGGTGCTGCGCCACCCGACGGTCCGCGAGGTCGTGCAGGTGGAGCTGGACCCGGCGGTCGTCGACCTCGCGCGGGCCCGGCTGGCCGGGCTCAACGCCGGCGCGCTGGACGACCCGCGGGTCGAGGTCGTGCTGGAGGACGCCTTCCGCTGGCTGCGCTCCCCGGCCGCCACGGGGTTCGACGCGGTGGTCGTGGACATGCCCGACCCGGACACCCCGGTCCTCGGCCGGCTCTACTCGACCGAGTTCTACGGGCTCGTCGGCGCCGCCCTGGCGCCCGGTGGGCTGGTCACGGTGCAGGCCGGCAGCCCCTACTCGACGCCGACCGCCTTCTGGCGCACCGTCTCGACCCTGGACGCCGCCGGGCTCGCGGCCACGCCGTACCACGTGCACGTGCCGAGCTTCGGCGACTGGGGCTTCGCCGTGGCGCAGTCCGGCGGGACCCCGCCCGGGCTCGCCCTCTCCCCCGCGGCCCCGCCGCTGCGGTTCCTCGACGACGCGGTCCTGCAGGCCTCCGGCGTCTTCCCGGCCGACCGGCGCCCGCAGCGCCTGGAACCGTCCACCCTCGACCGGCCGCGGATCGTCGACGACATGCGCAGCGGCTACGTGGGCTGACGCATGTAGCGTTCTCGTCGTGGGCCGCCCTTCCGGGCCGCTCGTCCGGGTCGCGTGCCCGGACCCGCTGGACGCCGCCCGAGGGCCGGCCGCCGCGGGACGCAGACCGAACGAGGAGAGTGCCACCGTGGCCGCCGCCACCGACGCAGCCGAACGACACGAGGCCGGCCCGGCCGCGCAGTCGGCCCTCGCCGAGGCCGCCCGCCGGCGGACCTTCGCCGTCATCAGCCACCCCGACGCCGGCAAGTCCACGCTCACCGAGGCCCTGGCGCTGCACGCCCGGGTCATCGGCCAGGCGGGCGCGGTGCACGGCAAGGCCGGCCGCCGCGGCACGGTGTCGGACTGGATGGACATGGAGAAGGCCCGCGGCATCTCCATCACCTCCGCCGCGCTGCAGTTCGAGTACCGCGACGCGGTGATCAACCTGCTCGACACCCCCGGCCACGCCGACTTCTCCGAGGACACCTACCGGGTGCTCACCGCCGTCGACGCCGCCGTCATGCTGGTCGACGCCGCCAAGGGCCTCGAGACGCAGACGATGAAGCTGTTCGCCGTCTGCAAGCACCGCGGCATCCCGATCGTCACCGTGGTCAACAAGTGGGACCGCCCCGGCAAGGACGCCCTCGAGCTCATGGACGAGATCGCCGAGCGCACCGGGCTCACCCCCACGCCGCTGACCTGGCCGGTCGGCATCGCCGGCGACTTCCGCGGCGTCCTCGACCGGCGCGACGGCACCTTCCGCCGCTTCACCCGCACCGCCGGCGGCGCGACGATCGCCCCCGAGGAGCTGCTGACCGCGGCCGAGGCCACCGCCCGGGAGGGCGACGTCTGGCGGCAGGCGCAGGAGGAGGCCGAGCTGCTCGAGGCCACCGGGGCCGAGCACGACCAGGACTCGTTCCTCTCCGGCGTCACGACTCCGGTGCTGTTCGCCTCCGCGGTCTCCAACTTCGGCGTCGGTGCGCTGCTGGACACGCTGGTCGACCTCGCCCCCGCACCGTCGGGCCGGCCCGACGCCGAGGGCGCGGTCCGCGACCTGGACGAACCGTTCAGCGCGTTCGTCTTCAAGGTGCAGTCGGGGATGGACGCCGCACACCGCGACCGGCTCGCCTACATCCGCATCTGCTCCGGGGTGTTCGAGCGCGGCATGGTCGTCACCCACGGCCGCACCGGGCGCCCGTTCACCACCAAGTACGCGCAGCACGTGTTCGGCCGGGAGCGGGAGAGCATCGAGACCGCCTACCCCGGCGACGTCGTCGGGCTGGTCAACGCCTCGGCCCTGGGCGTCGGCGACAGCCTGTACGTCGAGCGGCCGGTCGCCTTCCCGCCGCTGACCACCTTCGCCCCGGAGCACTTCGCCGTCGTCCGCAGCCGGGACACCGCCAAGCACAAGCAGTTCCGCAAGGGCATCGAGCAGCTGGACTCCGAGGGGGTCGTCCAAGTGCTGCGCTCGGACCGCCGCGGCGACGGCTCCCCGGTCCTGGCCGTCGTCGGGCCGATGCAGTTCGAGGTCGCCACGCACCGCATGGAGCACGAGTTCCACGCCCCCGTCGCGCTGGACCGGCTGCCCTACAGCCTGGCCATGCGCACCGACGAGGAGTCCCTCCCGCTGATCGCCTCCTCCGGCGGCGTCGAGGTGGTGCGGCGGACCAGCGGCGAGCTGCTGGCGCTGTTCCCCGACAAGTGGGCGCTCCGGATGCTGCAGCAGCGGCACCCGCGGGTGACCCTCGAGCCGCTGGTGGCCGCGCAGCTGGCGTGAGCCCGGGCCTGAGCGGGCCGCTCACGGCCGGAGCGCGTCGTAGACCTCCTGCGCGCGGTCGAAGACGAAGAAGTGCCCCTCCCCGGGCAGCCAGCGCGCCGAGCAGCGGGGCAGCATCGCGCTGAGGACCTGCCCGAGGACGACGGGGACCTGCCAGTCCTGCGTGCCGTGCCACAGGTGCACCTGCTGGCGGATGCCCGACAGCGGGAAACCCCACGGCCGGAACAGCAGGGCCCGGTCCTCCGCGAGCACGGCGCTGCCGTTGCGCAGTCCTTCGGTGAAGGTGTCGGCCAGGACCCGCCGGACGACCGGGCGCCCGATCACCCGCCGATCGGCCGCGTTGAGCCGCAGCTGCAGGTAGCGGGGGATCATCGCCGGCCGCAGCCCGATCGGGGCGAGCACCGGGCGCAGCACGGCCGCCAGCCGGGCCGGTCGGTGCAGGGCCGCCCGCAGCTGCCCGGGGATCCAGCGCGGCCAGGGCCACGGGACGTCCGGCGGCGGCGCGCCGCCGAGGATCCCGACGGTCGACACGCGCTCCCCGAGCTCGTGGGCGCAGGCCAGCGCGTACGCGGCGCCACCGGAGAGGCTGAGCACCGCGCACCGGTCGATGCCGAGGTGGTCCAGCAGCTGGGCGACGTCGTCGGGCCAGTCCGCGACCCGGCGGCCGGGCTGCGGGTCCGAGCGCCCGAAGCCGGGACGGTCGGGGACGATGAACCGCACGCCCCACCGCCGGTAGTCCTCCGGGTCCTCGACGTGCCGCTCCAGCCGGGAGCTGGGCGACCCGTGGCAACCCAGCACCGGCCGGCCCTCCGGATCGCCGTACTCCGCGTACGCGAGCGTGCGGCCGTCGCGGAGCCGCAGGGTGCTGTCCCGGAGCTGTGGTGCGCTCTGCATGACTGCGCCCCTACCCGGGCCGGGCGGAACCTCACCGTCCGGCCCGGCTCGTGCCCCTCCGTGCGAGGGTGGTGGGCCGCTTCCGGGATCCCGGTGGGCACCGCGCCTCCCCCGAGCGGAGGTGTGCCGGTCATCTGCGCGGGTAGCTGTCACCGGTGCCCACATCGAGACAGCCGTCGGCCGCCGGCGTGCTGGCACGGAGCGTGCTCGCCGGCATCGGCGGCACCGTCGTCATGACGGCCTTCCAGGAGTTCGTCGAGATGCCGCTGACCCGCCGCGGCGAGAGCTACGCGCCGGCCGACTTCGCCCAGAAGGTGCTGCCCGTCGCCCCGGAGACCGCGCGGGGTCGTCGGCGGCTGAACTGGGCCACGCACTTCTCGCTGGGGGCGATGTGGGGTGCCGCCTACGGCGTCGCCGCACTCCGGGGAGCCCGCGGCCAGAAGGCGGTGAACGCCGTCTTCGCGACCGTCTACCCCGGAGACGTGCTGCTCAACGCCGCGTTGGGGCTGTACCACCCCACGCGGTGGTCGAGACGCGACCTCGTGGTGGACCTCGTGGACAAGTACGTCCAGGCGCAGGCCACCGGCGCGGTCTTCGAGCGGCTGCTCGATCCCGCCGGACGGCACTGAGCGGAGATCTTCGTGCGCCCGCGTTCCAGCCGTGCTGGTGCGCTCGGGCGCGAGCGGCTTCGGGAGGCCAGGTGACAGGCACGGACACGGCACGACGGCGGGTGGCGATCGTCACCGGCGCGAGCAGCGGACTGGGGCGGGCGGTGGCGCTCCGGTTGGCGCGTGACGGGTACCGCGTGGCCCTCCTCGCACGCGACGCCGGTGACCTCTCCGCCGTCGAGCGTGAGGTGGAGCAAGGGGGTGGAACCGCTCTCAGCGCGGCGGTGGATCTCGCCGGCGCGGCGGAGACCCGGACCGCCGTCGAGGAGGTCGTCGCGGCCTGGGGATCGGTGGACGTCCTGGTCAACGCCGCCGGCACCGACGTCCCCGGCAGCGTCGAGCAGACGACGATCGAGGACTGGGACCGTGTCCTCGCGGTGAACCTGCGCGCCCCCTTCGTGCTGAGCAAGGCCGTCTTCCCGCACCTGCGCGCAGCCGGCGGGGGCACGATCGTGAACATCTCGTCGGTCGCAGGGCTCCGCGGGTGGGCGAACGCGGCGGCCTACTGCTCCTCGAAGTTCGCCCTCACCGGCTTGACGCAGTCGCTGGCCGCCGAGGGGCGGGCGCACGGCATCCGGGCGTGCGTGCTCTACCCCGGCGCGATGGCGACGTCCTGGGGCGCGTGGGACCCGGCGGACCGCCGCACGACCGGCCGCGAGGGCGCGGAGACGCCGGCCACCGACGCCCTGCCGGCCGGTCACGTCGCCGACCTCGTCGCGTGGGTGGTCAGCGCACCGGACCACCTGGTCCTCAACCAGGTCACGGTGACGCCGCTGCACGAGCAGGGCTGGCCGTGACCGCGGCGGCCGGGGCCGCTGGCCACCGGGCGCGCTTGCTAGCTTGCCGGCATGGCGATCGATCCCCGCGGGGCGGACCTGAAGCGCTACCTGCAGGAGGACCCGGGCGGGCCCGTCGTGATGCTCAACCTGCTCCGGTTCGCCGAGGGTGGCCGGGAACTGTACGCCCAGTACGCCGAGGCGCTCTCCACGACGTTCCTCCCCCGGTACGGCGGCGAGGTGCTCTACGCCGGTGAAGGGTCGACGCCGCTGGTGGCCGAGGCAGGTCAGGCCTGGGACGCGGTGCTGCTGGTCCGCTACCCCTCGCGGGAGGCCTTCAGCCGCATGGTCGCCGACCCGGAGTACCAGCAGGTGACCGGGCTGCGCACCCGCGCCCTCACCGAGGCCGTGCTGCAGGCCACCACCGCCTGGTGACCGGCTGCGGCCTCAGTGGCCGCGGAACGCCTCCTCCAGCCACCACGACGGCTGCTCGCGGGTCACCTTGGCGTCGATCAGCAGCGGCGCCGTGCGGGGCCCGGCCAGCCAGGTGGCGACCCCTTCGAGGTCGGCCGTCCGCCGCACGGTGACCGCCGCGTAGCCGTGGCCGCGGGCGATCGCGGCGAAGTCGGTCTCCGGGAAGCGGACGGTGTCCAGCGGGTGCCCGTCCGGGCCGAAGTGGTGCACCTCGGCGCCGTAGCCGGCGTCGTCGTAGACCACCACGACCATCGGCAGGCCCAGGCGGACGACGGTCTCCAGCTCGGCGGCCCCCATCAGCGTGCCGCCGTCGCCGAGGGCGGCCACCGGCAGCCGGTCGGGCCGGGCCAGCGCCGCGCCGATGGCGGTCGCCAGACCCAGGCCGACGGACTGGAACGCCTGCGTGAAGCAGAAGCCCTGCTCGTCGGGGACGTCGAGGAACATGCTCGGGTAGCCCATGAAGTTGCCGGAGTCGACGGCGACCACGCGCTCGGCGGGCAGCAGGTCGTCCAGCGCGACGGTCAGCGCGCGGGGGTCGATCCGCCCGCCGTCCCCGCCGTCGCCGTACGGCTCGTCCCGCCAGCGCCCGCGGGCGGCGATCGCGCTCCGCACCTCCGGCGAGCGGTAGCCGCCGGCGACCGGCTCCAGCCGTGCCGCGGCGGCCTCGGCGACGGCGCGCACGTCACCGACCACGCCGAGCGCGACCTCGCGCTGCGCCCCGATCGCCGCCGCGTCGTCGTCGACCTGCACCACGACGGCGTCCTCGGCGATCAGCCGGCCGTGGCGCATCGTCCACATGTTGAGCTGGCAGCCCCAGCCGACGACCAGGTCGGCGCCGGAGATGAGTTCCGCCGCCAGCGGGGTCGCGAAGCCGCCCGAGACGTCGAGGTCCCACGCGTTGCCGCGGAACAGGCCCCGGGCCACCGCCGAGGTGGCGAGCAGCGCGCCGCAGCGCTCGGCCAGGGCCTCCAGCGCCGTCCGGGCACCCCGGGCGCCACGGCCGGCCACGAACACCGGCCGCCGGGCGCCGCGCAGCGCCTCGGCCAGGCGGACGACCTCGGCGTCGTCGGGCACGGGCCGCGGCCGGTGCGGCGCGGACGGCGGTGCGGACGGCGGCGCGGCGAGGGACTGGACGTCCAGCGGGAGGTTCAGCACGACGGTGCGCCGATCCAGCCGGGCGGTGTCCACCGCGGCGGCGGCGCCCGCCACCGCGCCCTCCGCCGTGGTCACCCGCATGGGCACCGCCCCGACGGCCGTGGCCAGGGCGAACTGGTCGACGAAGAAGTTCGACCGCGGCGAGGTGGCCTCGGCCGTCAGCACCACCAGCGGGGTGCGGCTCTTCGCGGCCTCGGTGATGCCGGTGAGCGCGTTGGTGAGCCCGCAGCCCTGGTGCAGGCTGAGCACCGCCGGCCGGCCGCTGGTCCGGGCGTAGGCGTCGGCCATCGTCGCCGCGCCGCCCTCGTGCCGGGCCGCCACGTACCGGGCCCCGGCGGCGACCATCGCGTTGGTCGCCACGAAGTTGCCCGAGCCGACGACGCCGAAGACCGCGTCCACCCCGCGTGCGACCAGCGTCTCCCCGACGGCGGCCGCGACCGTCCGCCCCGTGCCCGGCAGCGTTCCGGTCACCCCCGCTCGACCAGCGCCAGCACCCGTGACGGCGAGCCGGACCCGGAGACGATCGGCAGCGGGGCGGCCACGAGCAGGGCGCCGGTCGGCGGCAGCAGCGCGAGGTTCTGCAGCTGGGTGAGCCCGTACTTCCCGCTGCCCATCAACGCCGCGTGGCAGGGGAACGGCGGGTCGAAGGAGTGCGCCGCGCCGGCGTCGGTACCCACGGTCTCCACGCCCAGCCCCAGCACCGGCGACTCCTCGGCCAGCCAGCGCGCGCACTCCACCGACAGGCCGGGGGTGTGCGGGCCGGTGCCGTCGGCGTTGAGGAACTCCTGCTGGGAGGCCGACCGGGCGTCCCAGCCGGTGCGGAACAGCAGCCAGCCACCCTCGGGCAGCGGCCCGTGGGTGGCCTCCCACTCCCGCACGTGGTCGACCTCGAGCAGGAAGTCCGGGTCCGCAGCGGCCTGCGCGGAGAAGTCCAGGACGACGGCCGGGGCGATCAGCCGCCGCGCCGGGACGGACGCCACGTCGTCGCCGTCCCGGCCGGTGACCCAGTGGTTGGGCGCGTCGAAGTGCGTGCCGGTGTGCTCGCCGGTGCGGAAGTTGTTCCAGTACCAGGCCGGGCCGCGGTCGTCGTAGCGGCTCAGCTCCTCCAGCTCGAACCGCGCCGTCTGGGCGAACTGCTCGGGCAGCTGGATGACCGGCGTCTCCGCCGACAGGGGCGCGGTGAGGTCGACGACCTCGACCCGCGCGCTGACCAGCGCCTCGGCGAGGCTCTGGAGGATCGGCATGGCGGTCCCTTCGCAGACGTGCGGAACGGCCGTCAGCCAACCACAGCCGGTCCGGCGCGTCAGCGCTGCTTCGGGATCATGATCCAGAGCGCGATGTAGACGATCTCGCCGACCCCGAAGAGACCGAAGAGCACGAAGGCGATCCGGACCAGCCCGGTGGAGACGCCGAACCGGTTGGCCAGGGCCGCGCACACCCCGGCGATCATCTTCTGCGAACGTGGCCTGACCAGCGGTGTTGTCATGGCGGGGGCCTACCCGCCCCCGGCGGGTCGGACACGTCGGCGAGGCGCGTCAGACCTGCCGGACCAGGCGGAGCACCGCCTCGGCCACGACGTCCGGCCGGTCGGCGGGGACGAAGTGGCTGGCGTCGTCCACCCAGGTGAGGCGCGCGCCGGGCAGGTCGTCGGCGAGCCGCTGCCCGTACCGGGGCTTCATCTGGTGGTCCTGGCGGCCCCAGACCACCTCGGCGGGCACCGCGAGCCGGGGCAGGAACGGGGCGATGGTCTGCGTGTACACCGAGTCCAGCGCGCGCAGGTGCCGCGCCAGCTGCGCCGGGCCGCCCGGGCGTGCCCACGGCGCGACGAAGCGGTCGATGAACGGCGTGGCCCGCTCCTGGTGGACGAAGAGGGAGCGCAGCGCCGGGCGCAGTGCGCCCGCGAGCAGCGGTGGCGGGAGGAGCTGGAGGGCGGGCCAGGTGCCCTTCATCGCCCGCACCACGGGGACCGGCCACCCGTCGTAGCAGACGCCGTTGACCACGCCGAGCCCGGCGACCCGGTCGGTGGCGGTGGTCGCCAGGATCTGGGCCACGCCCCCGCCGAGGTCGTGGCCGACGACCACCGCCCGGTCCACGCCGAGGGTGTCCAGCAGCCGCAGCAGCAGCGCCGCCTGGGCCGCGAGGTCGACCGGGCGGTCGCCGGAGGGGTCGGAGTCGCCGTAGCCGAGCATGTCGACGGCCAGCACCCGGGCCGAGGTGGACACCTCCGGGACGACGTCCCACCACAGCCGGGAGTTGGTGGGGATGCCGTGGACGAGCAGCACCGCCGGGCCGCTCCCACCGGCCTCCCACACGTCCAGGCGGCAGCCGCCGACGTCGACCTTCCGGGTGGAGCCGACCGGTACGTCCATGACCGGGCAGTGCCCCGCCCCGCGGCCGTCGATGCGCCGGCGCTCCGTTCACCTCGCCGCCGACAGGGGTAGGGAGCGCCCCATGGATGCGATCACCTTCGGCAAGGCCGGGCTCAAGGGCTGGCGGGCGCGCGTGGCCGACACCGTGGCCGGGCCGGTGGCCCAGCGGACGTCGGTCACCGACGACCAGGTGCGGGCCGCGATCGGGGCGCTGTTCCTGGCCCTCGCCTCGCTGTACGTGGCGAAGGCGGTGAAGGAGCTGGCGACCAGCCGCTGAGCCGGCGCGTCAGCCGGCCAGCACCGCCCACCCGTGCGCCGGCACCCGCACCCGGGCTCCGTCGGAGCCGGGTGCGAGGACGTCGGCCGCACCGCACAGCACCGCGCCCGCCCGCGGCGCCGGCAGCTCGGCCGGGCCGTCGGCGACCGACAGGACCACGACGAGCCGCTCGCTGCCCGCCACGGCCTCGTAGACGACCGTCTCGTTGGCCAGGTGCAGCGTCCGCGTGCGGGCAGCGTGCAGCCAGCGGTGCCGGCGGCGCACGCCGATCAGCTCCTGGTGCAGGTGGTAGACGGGCAGCCCGACCGGTGAGAGCTCGGCCGGCGAGGCGGGGAACGGTGGGCGGACGGCGTCGTCGCCGCCGGCCCGGTCCTCCTTGACGCCGCGGAAGGCGTGCTCGTCGCCGGCGTACACCGAGGGCGTCCCCCCGGTGGTGAGCAGCACGACCAGGGCGTGCGGCAGGTGCCGGTCGTCGCCGAGCCGGCTGGCGATGCGCGTGACGTCGTGGTTGCCGACGAAGGTGTAGGGCACGAAGTCCTCGAGGAAGCCGCCGTGGCGGTCCAGCGCCGCGCCCAGCTCGAAGAAGTTGCGGTCGTTCAGCGAGCTCCAGATCGCCTTCCACAGCTCGTACTGGGTCACCGAGTCCAGGGTCGACTCGTGGACGAACCGGCGGTAGTCGCCGTGGATGACCTCGCCCATGAGGTAGGCCTCGGGGTGCCGGGAGCGCACCCGCCCGGCCACCTCGGCCCAGAACGACGTCGGGACGGCGTACGCCGCGTCCAGCCGCCAGCCGTCGGCGCCGCGGTCCAGCCAGTGCGACATCACCTCGGTGACGTGGTCGGCGACGGCCGGCGACCCGTGGTCGAGCGCGACCAGGTGGTGGTGGCCCTCGAAGTCGTCGTGGTCTGGCGCCGTGCCCGGCGTCCACGCCTCCGGGCCGCCGGGCCAGCGCAGCCGGAACCACCCCGCGGTGGCCGCGGCCGGCCCCTCCGCCAGCACCCGCTGGAACGCCGGGTGCTCCCGGCCCACGTGGTTGAAGACGCCGTCCAGCAGCAGCCGCAGGCCCCGCGAGCGGCACTCGGTGACCAGGGCGTCGAAGTCGGCGTCGTCGCCGAGCCGGGGGTCGATGCGCAGGTGGTCGGTGGTGTCGTACCCGTGGGTCTCCGACGCGAAGACCGGCCCCAGCGTCAGGCCGGAGACGCCCAGCTGCACCGCATGGTCCAGCCAGGGGACCAGCCCGCCCAGCCGGCGGCGCAGCGGCTGCCCGGGCTCGGCCCGCCGCTCCGCTCCGACGAAACCGAGCGGGTAGACGTGCCACCAGATCGCGTCGTGCACCCAGCCGGGTTCGCGTGTGCCCGGAGGAGTCATGCCGACGATGCTCGCGCACCGGCCCTCCACGGCCGTCGGCCGGGTCACCCGCCGGAAGGGCGCCCCCGGCCAGGCCTTTCCCGGGAGAGCCGCAGGAGGAGTAGGGTTCTCCTCGGTCGCTGTTGTGCCTCTGCTTTCGTTCTCGAACGTCCGCGGTCGTTCCTGCCTGACGTTCCTCTCGGTTCTGCCGGTCGGTGCGGCGGCCCCGCACCCGGTACGTACCCGTGCGGTCACCCCCCAGCACGAAAGAAGAACGACATGGCTCAGGGCACTGTGAAGTGGTTCAACGCGGAGAAGGGCTTCGGGTTCATCGCCCAGGACGGCGGCGGCGCCGACGTCTTCTGCCACTACTCCGCCATCAGCGGCAGCGGCTACAAGTCCCTCGACGAGGGGCAGCAGGTCGAGTTCGACGTGACGCAGGGCCAGAAGGGCCCGCAGGCGGAGAACGTCCGCGCCGTCTGATGGACGCGTGAGGAGGGGGCCACGGCACTGCGCCGTGGCCCCCTTCGCGTATCGGTGCCGGGCGATCTGCACCGGCTGCGACGACGGGCGCCGCGGGCGCAGCGTCGACCACGACACCGGAGGGAACCCCATCGCCACACGCTGCGAGGACACCCATCTCGGTTGCTCCTGCCGGGGTGACGAGACGATCCACGAGGAACGCTCCCGCGCTCGCCTCGAGGCGCGCGCCAGCTCCGAGAGCGCGGTCGAGTGCCCCGAGTGCGGTGGTGCGACGACGCCGCTGTGCATCGTCTCCTGGGGGAACTGCCGGGCCTGCCGGACCGCGCACTCCCGGTCGACGCACCCCCTGCGCTGGTGAGCCCGCACCCCTCGGCCCCCTGAAGCTGCTGCATCGCAGGTGTTCCACCCCCGCCCTGCAGCATCCCTGGCCGGACGTCGTCGGCACCGCTGCAGCGGTGGTGACGGCGTCCGGCCGGGGAACCAACCGCACCGACCGGGTCCGGCGCCGGCCGGCCGGCCACGTCCAGCGGCCCTCGGACCGCCCGTGGCACCGGCCGCGAGCAGCTCGGCCGCCGCCGTGCCGGGCGTCGCCCGCGACGGTCACCGGCGCCGCCGGTCAGCCGGCCGCCAGCCACCCGACGGCCTCGCGGGCCACGTCGGGTGGCACGGCGTGCGGCCCGTCGAACTCCCGGTAGGTGACGTCGTAGCCGTCGTCCTCCAGCGCGGGGACGATCCGGCGGCTGGTCCGGTCGATCGGCAGCACCTCGTCGGCCACGCCGTGGGACACGAACACCGCCGGGCGCCCCGACCGCGGCGCGGACGGCAGGAAGCCCGGCGAGAAGGCCACCACGCGGGAGAACAGGCCGCCGTTGGCCAGCCCGAGCCCCAGGGCGTAGGACGCGCCGTCGGAGAAGCCGGCGACGGCGATCCGCCCGGGGTCGACCGGCAGGGTCGCGAACACCTCCTCCAGCGCGCGGTCGATGCGTTCGACGTCCGGGCCGAACCCACCGCCGACGGCGTCCCACGTCGAGGACTCCGAGGACGGCGCGAGCAGCACCAGCCCGCGCTCCTCGGCGAGCGGACGCAGCAGGTCCAGCCCCGCTGCCGCGTCGCCCCCGGCGCCGTGCAGGCTGACGACCAGCGGCACCGGCTCCCCCGCGGGCAGGCCGGGCGGCACGTGCAGCAGCGCCCCACCCGTGCCGGCCAGCTCACGGGTGCCGGCCTCGAGAGGCTCGTCGGACGCGGCCGGCGGCTGCGCCGGCCGGGCGCTGAGCGAGGCGTCGTTCCCCGGCGCGGCCCCTTGCCCGCCCCGGCCCCCCGTCCCGGACCGCTCGGCCCCGCATGCCCCCAGCAGGCCGCCGAGGGCCGCCGTGACCCCGGCCGCGAGCACGGTCCGCCGGTCGGGCACCGGTCCGCCCCGCCTCAAAGACCGACCGCGACGGTCGCGGCCAGCTCCCGGCATGCCTCCAGCTCCGCCGGGCCGGGCGCGCCGGTGAGGCTCAGCGGCGCGGCCACCTGCTTCCAGCGCAGGGCACCGGTGACCCGCTCGATGCTGCGCAACGCGCCGGCGGTGTCGTCGTTGCCGTGCACGTAGACCCCGAACGGCAGGCCGGCCGTCGCCTCCAGGCAAGGGTAGTAGACGGTGTCGAAGAAGTGCTTGAGCGCCCCCGACATGTAGCCGATGTTCGCCGGGGTGCCCAGCAGCACACCGTCCGCGGCGAGCAGGTCGGCCGCCCCGGCCGAGAGCGCCGGCCGGAGGGTCAGCTCGACGTCGTCGACGAGGGCGACACCCTCCCGGACCGCTTCCAGCACGGCCTGCAGCGCCGGCGAGGGGGTGTGGTGGACGACGAGCAGACGGGGCATGCGGGCATCATCCCGCTTCCGGGGCGGGACGGAGCTCCCGGTACGCACGCGCCAGGTCCGGCAGCTGCGCGTGGGCGTTCAGCCCGCTGGGGTTGGGCACGACCCAGGTCACGACGCCGCCCACCCGCTCGGGCTGGCGGCCGGCGACCGCCCGGGGCCGGCCGAAGCCCTGCCGCCAGGCGGTGATGCCCAGGACGGCGAGCACCCGTGGCCGGACGCGGGCCACCAGCCGCTCCAGCACCGCCGCGCCCTCGCGGAGCTCCTCCACCGACAGCTCGGCGGCGGTGCGCGTCGGCCGGTCGACGACGTTGGTCACCCCGAGCCCGTACCGGAGCAGCTCGCCGTCCTCCTCCGGGCGCAGCAGGCGGGGGGTGAACCCGGCGAGGTGGATCGCCGGCCAGAAGCGGTTCCCCGGCCGGGCGAAGTGGTGGCCGACCTCCGCCGACAGCAGCGAGGGGTTGATCCCGCAGAAGAGCACGTCGAGGCCGGGCGCGACGACGTCGGGCAGCGGCTTGGCGGGCAGCTGTCCTCGGGAAGCCTGCTGGCGGGGCACCTGCCCATCCTCTCCGCCCTCGGCGACCGGGGTCAGCGGTAGGTGAGCAGCTGACGCCGGTCGCCGCTGACGTGCGCGTGGTCGTTGAACGCCAGCAGCGACAGCCCCGACCCGCCTGCCACCACCGAGGTGATGCCGACGTTCACGGCGGCGCGGTTCAGCGCCACCACGCCCTCGGCCGGGGCGCCGAGCAGGTCGGCCACCACGGCGGCGACCACCCCGGCGGAGCTGACGACGACCGCGTCGCGCCCCCGTGGCAACCCGGCGGCCAGCCCGCTGACGGCCGCCAGGGCCCCGCTGGAGAAGGCCGGCCAGCCGTCGGCGTCACCGGCGGCGATCCAGGACCGCAGCGCGCCGTCGAGCAGCCGCTGCACCTGCCGCGACCCCGAGTCGCCGACCGCTCCCGCGTCCTCCGGGTAGCGCTTCAGCAGGTCGAGGTGGTCGTACTCGTCGAGGCGGGCGTCGACCTGCTCGGACACCGCCCAGCCGGCCGCCTCCGCCAGCAGCGCCGCGGTGTCCCGCTGCCGGCGCAGGGTGCCGGAGACGACCACCGGGTCGCGCAGGTCGCGCCGGCGCAGCTCCTCCCCCACGCAGCCGGCCTGCTGGCGACCGAGTTCGCTGAGCACGTCGTAGTCGTCGGCACCGAAGGAGGCCTGCCCGTGCCGGACGAGGCAGATCAGCGGCATCCGGCGAGCCGCTCCGCGCGCTGGAGCAGGACGGCGGCGGCGATGCCGAAGTGCGCGAAGCGCGGGTTGGTCGTGTGCCCCGAGCGGTACCGCGCCCAGATCTGCTGGATGATCACCGCCAGCCGGAACAGCCCGAACACCTCGTAGAAGGTCCAGTTCGCCGGCTGCAGCCCGGTGCGGGCCAGGTACCGCTCGACGAGCTGCTCGCGGGTCGGCATCCCGGGCAGGGTGCTCGGCTGCGTGGAGACCAGCCCGAACTCCTCGTCGTCGTCGGCCGTCACCCAGTAGGCCAGGGATGCGCCGAGGTCCATGAGGGGGTCGCCGACGGTGGCCATCTCCCAGTCCAGGACGCCGGTGATGCGGGGGGTGCCGGACAGGTCGAGCACCAGGTTGTCGAGCTTCCAGTCGCCGTGCAGGAGGCTGGCCCGCACGTCCTGCGGCTGGTGCGCGGCGAGCCAGGCCATCAGCTCCTCGGCCGGCGGCACGTCGTCGGTGAGCGCGTCCCGGAACCGCCGCGACCAGCCCTCCACCTGCCGGCGCACGTAGCCGGGGCCCTTCCCCAGGTCGGTCAGTCCCGCCTCGTCCACGTCGATGGAGTGCAGGTCGGCGAGGGTGTCGTACGCCGTCTCCCCCAGCACCCGCGCCTGCTCCGGCGAGAGCTCCACGCCCTCGGGGAGCTTCCGCCCCAGCACGACGCCCCGCAGCCGCTCCATCACGTAGAAGTCGCTGCCGATCACCGACGGGTCCTGGCAGAAACCGTGGATCTCCGCCACGACGTCCAGGTGCGGGCGCAGCCGCTGCTGCACGCGCACCTCACGGCCCATGTCATGCGCCGAGGCGGCCTTGTGCCCGTGCGGCGGCCGGCGCAGGACCAGTTCCAGGTCGCCGTAGTCGAGGAGGTACGTGAGGTTGCTGGCCCCGCCGGTGAACTGGCGCACCTGCGGCGCCGGGCACCCGGCGAGGGCGGGGACGCGCGGCGCCAGCCAGGCGTGCACGGCATCGACGTCGAAGGCGTCCTCGGGGCGGACATCACGCAGGCGGCTCGCGTTCTCGCTCATCGGACCCATCCCACCACGGGCCCGCGGCCGGCCGCCCGGTGCCGCGCTCGCGACGGGTCCACGTGGCCACGGCGGCTGGTAGCGTCCCGCTCGGTCGGAGCTCCGGCCTGAGCAGCGCCGTCACGGGCGCCGCGGTGCCTCGGACACCCCGTTCCCGGCACCTGGTCCCGGGTGGGAGATCCCCATGGGTCCGCACGACATCGCACCCCCCGTCCCCACGGGCGGCCCGTTCCTCGTGTCGGTCGACCCGGCTGCGGCCCACGTGACGGTCGACGGCGAGCTCGACCGGGAGCACGCGCACCACGTCCTCGACGCCGTGGCGACACTGCCCGCCCAGGACGGCACCCGCTGGACGCTCGACGCGGGTGGGGTGAGCTTCTGCGACGCCGAAGGTCTGCGCGTGCTGCTGTCGGCCCACCGGCTGGCGCGCGGTCGCGGCGCCCACCTGTGGCTGCTGCCCAGCCCGTGCGTCCACCGGCTGGTGCTCCTGGTGGGGCTCGACCAGCTGCTGGAGACGCCTCCTCCGACGCCGGCCGTCAGCGCCGAGGTCGCGGAGACCCGGCGCACCCGCCGCTCACTGGCCGCGGTGCGCGATCCCAACCGCCGGCGGGCGACCCCGGACCGGACGCCGCTCACGGGTTGACCCGCGCGCCGGGAGCGGGGAGACCGTGGCCGTCACTGGACCGGCGCCTCCGGTGGGGGCAGCCGGTGCGCGAGCCCCTCGTCGACCGACACGACACCGGCGACGCCGGTGAGCGCGCCGACCCTGCCGGGCGGCACGGAGCCGGTGATGATGCCGAGCCCGTCGAGCACCTGGTCCACCCGCATGCCGCGCGCACGCAAGCCGCGCACCACGCCGTCGAGCGCGGACAGGTGCCCGTCGTCCACGGTCACGCTGACCTGGGTCATGGCGCGCAGGCTACGCGGCGGCGGGTCACCGCGGAGCGACGGCGAGACCGCTCCCGGCGTCGGCCGAGGGCTGGAGCAGCCGTTCGCTCTCCTGCAGCAGGGTGGCCCACAGCTCCAGGCCGCGCCGGCCGGTGGCCTCCGCCCACAGGGCGGCGACGCCGGCGACGTGCGGCGCGGCCATGCTGGTGCCGCTGATCGTCCGGTAGCGCTCGGGCCCGGGCCAGGCCGAGTACACGTCCACCCCGGGACCGGCGACATCGACCTGCCCGCCGCGCCCCGGCAGGCTGCGCGCGGAGAAGTACGCCGTCTCCAGCGATCGGTCCAGCGCACCGACGGCCAGGACCTCGACGCTGTTGGCCGGGGCGCCGACGAAACCCGGGTCACCGGCACGCCGATCGGCGTTGTTGCCCGCTGCCGCGATGACCAGCGAGCCCCGCTGGAGCGCGCGACGCCCCGCCGCGGAGTACGGCGGGTGCGCGACCACGACGTCGGCCCCCAGCGACATGGAGACGACCGGGCACCCGCTGGTCACCGCCCAGTTGATCCCCGCCAGGATGCCCGCGTCGGTGCCGCTGCCGTCGTCCCCGAGGACCTTGCCGGCGAAGACGTCGGCCCCGTGGGCGACGCCGTACCGCGGGCCGGCGAGCGGCGTCGCCGGCCCGCATGCGGTACCGATGCAGTGCGTGCCGTGGCCGTGCCCGTCCTGGACGCCCTCCCCGGCGACGAACGACCGGGCGGTCACCGCCCGGCCGGCGAAGTCGGGGTGTGCGAGGTCGAGGCCGGTGTCCAGCACGGCCACCCGGATGCCCCGGCCGGAGTACGGGGAGACGTCGGCCCGCACGGCCTGCACCCCCCAGGTGGCCTGCGCGGTGTCCTCGAAGCGCGCGGCCGGTCCGGCCGGGCGCTCGTCCGCGGACGCGAGCAGCCGGCCGGTCAGGTCGGCCACCCCGTCCCGGTAGCCCCGCGCGTAGCTGCCGGGGTCGGCGGGGAGCGCGTGGTGCACCAGCTCCGGCGACACGGAGAGGAACCGCCGGGCCGACGCCGCCTGCAGGTCGTCCAGCCGGGCCGGGCCGGCGACGACGGCGATGCCGAGCGCCGCGAAGACGGTGGCGCCCGCCTCGCGGAGCGTCTCCGGCGGCACGTCGCCGTCGGCGAAGTCCCGGGAGTCGGCGACGTCGCGCACCCCCGCGCGCGCCCAGTCGACGGGCACGTCGTCCTCCGGCGCGTCGGCGAAC
Source organism: Blastococcus sp. SYSU DS1024 (assembly GCF_054050795.1). Classification (NCBI taxonomy): domain Bacteria; kingdom Bacillati; phylum Actinomycetota; class Actinomycetes; order Geodermatophilales; family Geodermatophilaceae; genus Blastococcus; species Blastococcus sp. SYSU DS1024. The sequence goes on along the minus strand of NZ_JBJHAA010000024.1, from coordinate 24,901 downwards.
ACGACGATCTGCCGGCCGGTGGTCCGCGGCGGCGGCAGGGCCGCGCCGGGCCGCATGCTGCCCGGGTCACCCGGATCGGTCACTGCGCCTCCCCGTCGGCACGTCGCGGGGCGGCCGGCTGGCACAGCGCCCGCTACTCGATCACCGGCCGTCGCGACCGGTCGACCCAGCGTGGCGGGAAGGAGCGGACCGGGCAACCCGGGGAGCGCGCCCGCGGGTCAGCCCTCGACGACCGCCGGGTCCATCCACATGACTTCCCAGACGTTGCCGTCGGGGTCGGCGAAGCTGGCGCCGTACATCGCGCCGTGGTCCTGGGCGGGCAGCCAGGGCTTCCCGCCGGCCGCGATCGCGTCGGCGACCAGCCGGTCGACCTCCTCGCGGCTGCCGGCGGACAGGCAGGTGAGCACCGAGGTCGCCTGCGCCGGGTCGCCGACCTCGCCGGTGACGAAGTCGGCGAACCGGTCGCGGGTCAGCAGCATGACGTGGATGTTCTCCTCGATCGTGTAGGAGACGCACCGGTCGTCGGAGAACTGGTCGTTGCGCCGGAAACCCAGCGCTCCGTAGAAGGCGTCGGCGCGGTCGCGGTCGGCCACGGGCAGGTTCACGAAGATCATGCGCACGATGAGCTCCTCGGGTCGGGGGCGGCCCGCCGCCGTCCGCGGCGGTCTCGTCAGCTAGGACGGGGACGCCGCCGCGAACTCATCGGCGCGGCCGCCGTCCCCTCATCCCGTGGCCGCGGTCCCCCCGGCCGGCCGGGGCCGCACCTCGCGCGGGCCGCCGATCTCGTGGCCGTCCCCGCAGACCACGGCGACGCGCACCGGCGCGCCGCACTCGCGGTGCTCCAGCGCCAGCGGTGCCGGGCCGTCGGCGAGGTAGCGGTCGCCCCACTCCATGAGGGCCACCAGGGTCGGGTAGAGGTCGCGACCCTTGTCGGTGAGCCGGTACTCGTGCCGCTGACGCTCGCCCTCGGCCCGGTAGGGCTCCCGGCTGAGCACCCCCTCGCGCACCAGGGTCGCCAGCCGGTCGGTGAGGACCGCCTTGGGCGCCCCCAGGGCCTGCTGGAGGTCGGCGAACCGGCGGACCCCCAGGAACGCCTCCCGCAGGACGAGCAGGCTCCACTTCTCCCCCACCACGGCGAGCGTGCCGGCGACGGAGCAGCGGGACCGGTCGAACGAGGCGTCGCTCACAGTGTGAGCATAACCATGCTGGGTTCACTTGCCGAACCTCGCACGGAGGAGCAGAGTTCGTGGTGCGAACCCAGGAGGCGGACGGTCTCCGGCCGGCCCGCCCGGCCCCCTGCAGCGCTCGCGCCACCACCGCTGCTCCGGAAGGAACCCGCCATGACCCGCCTCCGCACCGTCCTCGCCCGCCGGCACGCCGTCCGCGCGCACCTGCGCGACGAGCGAGCACTGGCCCGCGCGCTCGCCACGGCCCCGACGCTCGAGTCCGCCCACGAGATCGCCGCCCTGGGCGCCCGCCGCTGATCACCGGCGCCCCCGCCGCCGCGGGGGCACGGCCCGGCGAGGTGGCGGTCGCGGCACCTCCCCGGGCCACCTGCCGTGCGTCACCGGCTCAGCTGCGCACCTCCACCCGGCTCGCGTCGAGGTACGGCTCGCCCTCCCACTCGGCATAGGCGTCGTCGGGCAGATCGGTCCCCAGCTCCGCCTCCAACGCCGCCAGCTCGAACTCCTCCCACGGCTCGGCGGCCAGCGCCACGCGCTCGCCGGGCCGGAGGTCGGGGAGCTCCTCGTCCGCGATGACCAGGATCGGCTCGACGTCGTCGCCGGTCAGGGTGAAGGCCACCGGTGACACGATCCGCTCCACCTCGCCGAGGAGCGTGACCTCCAGGCCGCGGTACCCCTCGAGGTCCTCGCGGAAAGCCGCGGTGTACTCCCCGTCGTAGGGGTCCTCGATGTCGTCGGAGGGCCGGACGTCGACGTCGGCGGCGGTCGTGTCGTCCACGTCGTCCTCGCCGCAACCGCCGAGGACGCCACCGGCGAGGGCGGCGGCCAGCAGGACGGTGGCCACGCGCCGGCGGGAGGCCAGGCCCCGGCGCATCACCGGTACCTCCCGCCCCACGCGGCGGGATCGGCGTCGGCGGGCGCCACGGAACTGGGCCAGCTGGTCGTCATGGCGGTGGTCCTCTCCGGCTCCGGTGCCGCCGCGGAGGGCCCGCGGCGGAGCTTCCGGTTGCTGCCCCGCGCGGGACGCGGCCTCCCCCGGGCGAGCCGTTCGTCACCGCATCGCAAAACGCTGCGGGCGCAGCGCCGCACCGGTGTTGCAGGGCCGTCACACGGACCGCCCGCGGCCGGTGCGACGAGGGGGATGGCGAAGCACGGCCGGACCGGGGGCCGAGCGCCCGGCCGCACCTTCGGGGGGGGGCGGACCGGCGGGAGGTCAGGCCGGCCCCGGCGCGTCCCACTCCCACCCGGCGTCCTCGACCAACCGGCGCAGGCGGGCACGACGCCCGGCGGCCCGATCGACGGCCCGCTGCCACGTGTGCGCGTCGGCGAGGGGCACCCCAGCCGCGGCCAGGCGGTCGGTGCACGGGGGTCGCGGCGGGCCCTCGTCGCCCGAACCCAGGGGGTGGTTGCTGCTCGCCGTGGCCAGGTACCGGTCGATCACCCGGCGTACGGGGACCACCGCCGCCGCCGGTGGGCGCACCGGCGCGGCGACCGCGGACTCCAGCAGGAGGAGCGCGTCGTCGAGCCGGGCGATCGCGAGCGGAGCGGCGGCCTCGGGGCGGCGGCTCCGGAAGAAGTGCAGCACCGGGTAGGCCAGGTGCTGCTCGGCGAGCGACGCCAGCTGCGCGGGCAGCTGCAGCAGCTGCTGGGTCAGCACGGGGCTGAACCGGTCGCCGTCCCAGCACCCGAGCACCATCTCCTCCGCGGTCCTTCCCTGGGCGTGCAGCTGGGTGGCCAGGGCCCGGCGGGAGACCACCGCCGACATCACCGAGAACAGGTAGGTGATGGCCAGGGTCATCAGCGCCAGCCCGCTGAACGCAGCGACGGCGGCGGCCACGCGCCAGATCGGGGTGGTGGCGACGAAGTCACCGACCCCGAGCGTGGAGATCGCGGTGCCGGCGAAGTAGATGGTGTCCAGCACCGACGCCGGCCGGCGAGGATTCGCGCCCCCCACCGCCTCGGCGCCCAGGAAGGCCAGTGACCAGCCGGCCCAGAACAGGGCGACCCAGAGGACCACCGTGGTGACCATCAGCAGCGGCCCGGCCGCCGTGAGCAGCCGCGTCCGGCGCCGGTCGCCACGCCGGTGGCGGCGCAGCAGCCGCCGCCACCCGCCGGTGAGCACCCGCCGCGTCAGCGGGCCGGCGCCCTCACCGATGGTGAGGGTCGTGGAGACCACGTCCCACGCCACCAGCGCGATGACCAGCAGGCCCGCGCCGATCGCGAGGGCGGACACGCCGGCGTTCACCGGCGACGGCCCGTCACGCCGCGGACCGGCCGGCCCCGGCCGGTCGAGGCGGTGACGGGCAGCGCGCGCCCCTTCCGCGGTCGCCGGGCGGACGGGACGAGGGGGATCGGGAGCACGTTTCCTTCCTCACCGGCACCACGGACGGCCGGTTCTCCCGGTCCCGGTAGCCAGCGGCAGGCAGACCGACCCGGACGTCACGGAGTTGTCATCTTCCCGGCGCCGGAACCGGGCTCGCGCGAGGGGCTCGGCGGCTGGTCACCCGGACGGGGCGGGGGGAGTAGCCGCCCACCGTGCTGGGCAGACTGACCGGCATGTCCCGGTCAGTGCTGATCATCGAGGACGACCCCCGCATCCGGCGCATGCTGCAGATGACGCTGCAGCGGGAGGGGCTCGAGGTCACCGAGGCCGAGAGCGGCGAGGACGGGCTGGCGCGGCTGGGCGAGCGGTCGTTCGACGTCATCCTGCTGGACCTGATGCTGCCCGGGAAGGACGGCTTCGAGGTGTGCCGCGAGATCCGGCGCTCCTCCAACACCCCGGTCATCATGGTCACCGCCCGGTCGGACAGCCACGACGTGGTCGCCGGCCTGGAGGCCGGTGCCGACGACTACGTCTCCAAGCCCTTCGTCGTCAAGGAGCTCTCCGCGCGCATCCGGGCCCTGGCCCGCCGAACCCGCGCCCCGGAGCCACGGGTACGGCTGACCGTCGGCGACGTGGAGGTCTCGCCCGCGGAGGGGACCGTGGCACGGAACGGGGAGCTGCTGAACCTCACCCGCACGGAGTTCCGGCTCCTCTGCGAGCTCGCCACCGAGCCCGGGCGGGTGCTCAGCCGGGAGGAGCTGCTCGAGCGCGTCTGGGGGTACGACTACTTCGGCGACTCCCGCCTGGTCGACGTCCACATCCGCCGGCTGCGGAAGAAGATCGAACCCGACCCGTCGAACCCGACGCTGGTGACGACCGTCCGGGGCATGGGCTACCGGGTCGCTGGGTGACGGCGCCGGTCAGCGGGGCGCCCCTCCCCGGCGGGGGCGGAGCGCCGGGAAGCGCCCGCCTGCCCCGCCGCGCCCCCTTCCGGCTCGCCAGCCTGCGGGCGCGGGCGACCGCCGCCTTCGCGGCGGTCACCCTCGGCGTCTCGACCGTCCTGGCGATCGCGGTGTGGGTGGCGGTGTCGCAGTTCCTCCTCCTCCAGCGCGAGCGGGTCACGCTCGTGCAGACCTCGGACAACGCGGCGCAGGTGCAGCGCTCGCTGGCCACCGAGGGGCTGGGCGTCGCCCAGGTGCTCGCCCAGCTGCCGCGCGAGACGGGCTCGACCTCGCTACTGGTCGACGGCGGCGCCTGGACCACCACGTCGCTGCTGGTCGGCCGCGACGACCTACCCGAGCAGCTGCGCGAGCTGGCGGTCGCCGGCACGTCCGTCCGCCAGCGCATCGAGCTGGACGGCGAGACGGTGATGGCCGTCGCCGTGCCGCTGGCCGAGCTGGGATCGGCCTACATCGAGGTCTTCCCGCTGGGCGAGCTGGACCGGACCTACCGGGTGCTGGCCACCGTGCTGGGGGTGGCTGTCCTCGGCTCGGTGCCGCTCTCCTTCGTGGTCGGGTGGTGGGTCACCGGCCCCGCGCTGCGCCCGCTCGACCGGATCTCCGACGCGGCGGCGGCCGTCGCCGCCGGCGCGCTCGACACCCGCATCGACCCGCGCGGCGACCCGTCGCTGGCGCCCATCGCCGCGTCGTTCAACAAGACCGCGGAGGCGCTCGAGGAGCGGGTGCGCAGCGATGCCCGCTTCGCCGCAGACGTCAGCCACGAGCTGCGCAGCCCCCTGACCACCATGCTGGGGGCGCTGCACCTCGTGGAGGCCACCGCCGACCCCGGTGACGCGGAGCAGGCCGAGGCCCTGGGGCTGCTGCGCTCGGAGGTGGAGCGGTTCGAGCGCCTGGTCGCGGACCTGCTGGAGATCTCGCGGGCCGACGCGGGGAGCACCGACATCGCGGCCGAGCCCGTGCGGCTGTCCGCGCTCATCCGGGAGGTCGTGGGCCGGCACCGGCTGGACGGCACGAGCGCGGCGCTGCTCACCGTGCACCCCGACGCCGAGCACGCGCTGGTCCACGCGGACAAGCGCCGCCTGGAGCGGGTGCTGGGCAACCTCATGGACAACGCCGAGAAGCACGGCGGAGGCCTCACCGGGGTCACCGTCTCGCGCGACGGGGACGTCGTGCGGGTGGCCGTGGACGACGCCGGCCCGGGCGTGGCCGTAGCCGAGCGCGACCGCATCTTCGAGCGGTTCGCCCGGGGCTCGGGCAGCATCCGCACCCGGACCGAGGGAGCCGGGCTCGGGCTGGCCCTCGTCGTCCGCCACCTGCGGATGATGGGCGGTGCGGTGCGCGTCGAGGACTCCCCCGGTGGTGGCGCCCGGTTCGTGGTGGACCTGCCCGTGGAGGCCGGCTCGTGAGGGTCCTCGCCGTCCTGCTGTGCGCGCTCGTGGTGCTGACCGGCTGCGGCGTCGACCCGCAGTCGCAGCCCGAGCACATCGCCGTGCCCGCCGCCACGCTCGACACCCCTGCGCCACCGCGCGACGGCGACGGCCCCGAGGTGGTCGTCTTCTTCGTCCGCGGCGCCCGGCTCGAACCGGTCCCCCGGGCGAGCCGCACGGTGACCGCGGAGCGTGCCCTCGACCTGCTGGCGATCGGGCCCACCCGGGCGGAGGTCGTCGGCGGGCTGCGGACCGCGGTGGCGCCGCAGTCCATCGTGGCGGACGAGGGCCTGCCGGGCGGCATCACGGCGGTGAGCGTGACCGGGGAGTTCGCCGGCATCACCGGTGGCAACCAACTGCTCGCCGTCGCCCAGGTGGTCTGGACGCTCACCGAGCTCCCCGGCACCGACCGGGTGCGCTTCCTGGTCGACGGGGCGCCGGTGGAGGTGCCCACCGACGACGGCCTCACCGACGGGGCGGTCGGCCGCGAGCAGTTCCGCGCGGCCGCCCCGCCCACGCGGACGCCGGACTCCGATCCTGCGAGCGAGGACTGACCGCATGAGCGAGCTCAACCCACTGCAGCGCCTGTGGCGGCGGATGCGCCGCGCCCTGTGGCCGATCCCGCTCCTGGCGGTCGTGCTCGCCGTCGGGCTCGGTGTCGCGATGCCGATCCTCGACGGCTTCCTCGGCACGGGCGGTCCGGCGTCACCCCTGGGCTTCGTGTTCGGCGGTGGTCCGGCGGCGGCCCGGGACCTGCTGGCCTCGATCGCCGGCTCGCTGATCTCGGTGACCGGTGTGATCTTCTCGCTCACCGTCGTGGCGCTGCAGCTGGGCAGCAGCCAGTACTCACCACGGCTGCTGCAGACCTTCGCCACCGACCGCGTCGTCCAGTTCACGCTCGCGCAGCTGACCGGCACCTTCGTCTACGCGCTCACCGTCCTGCGCACCGTCCGGACGGCGGAGGCCGCTGCGGGCGAGAACTCGTTCGTCCCCCGGGTGTCGATCACGCTGGCGTTCCTCTTCGCGCTGGGCAGCGTCGTGGGCCTGGTGGTGTTCCTCGGGCACCTGGCACGCACCCTGCGGGTGGAGACGATGCTGCGCGACGTGCACGACGAGGCGACGCGAGCGGTGCAGGAGACGGACGACGACCGGCTCGCGCACGACGCCGACGTCCCCGAGGGGCCGGGTGCGGCGATCGAGGCGACCGGGAGCGGCTTCGTCGTCGACCTGGACGTCGATCGGCTCGTGCGGGCGGCCCGGGACGCCGATGCCGTCATCGGCCTCTCCCCCCGCATGGGCGACGCCGTCGTCGCCGGCACGCCGCTGGCCGAGGTGTGGACTCGCACCGGCGGCCCGGCCGACGACCTGCAGCCGCTGCGCGACGCGGTGAACCGCAGCGTGCGGCTGTCCTACGAGCGCACCCCCGACCAGGACGCGGCCTACAGCCTCCGCAAGATCGTCGACATCGCCGGCCGGGCCCTCTCCCCCGGCATCAACGACCCCACGACCGCCGTCCACGCCCTGTCCCACGTCTCCGCGCTGCTCGCCGACCTCCTCCCCTGCCGCAGCACCGTTCGGTCGTGGCGCGACGACGACGGCACGGTGCGGCTGCTGGTGCCGCGGTGGACCGCCCAGGAACTGCTCACCGTCGGCCTGGAGGAGCCCCTGCAGTACGCGTCGGGGCAGCCGGCCGTCCTGCGCCGGATCGCCGGCCTGCTGCAGGAGGTCGCGTGGCGGGTGCGCGGCGAGGACCTCGACGACGCCCTCCGCGCCCTGCTCGACCGGTGCGTGGACTCGGCGCTGGAGAGCACCGCGATCGACAGCCGCGAGACGAACGCCTGGCGGTCGGCGGTCGAGGACGCGCTGGAGGGGCGCTGGTCGCCGGCCCGGCGGCTGAGCCCCCGACCGGGGCCGTCGGGCGGCCCGACCGGGTGACCGCCGGGTCCAGCGGTCCCCACGCCATGGCCGCCCGTCCGGCGGTGTGCGGCACCTCGCCGCGGAGGTCCGGTCAGGTCCGGGCAGCGCGGGAGATCCCGTCGGCACCCGCGATCCCCTCGAGCGCGGAGCCGCTGCCGTACTTCTTCGCCGGGATGACGCTCATCGAGCCGTCGCTCTCGAGCACCACCGCGGCCACGTCCGACAGGTCACCGGCCCCCGTCGAGCGGACGGCCTGACGGATCTCGTCGATGCCGACCCGCACGTCCCGCATCCGGTCCGGCAACGGCTGCCCGTCGCGCAGCACCAGCGTCGGCCGGGAGGTCACGACCCCCCGGAGGGCGGGCCAGCGCACCGTCAGCCACGCGACCACGAGCTGCAGCAGGGCGAGCAGCCCGAGGGCGACCGCACCCTCCATCCACGCGACGTCGCTGCTGAGCAGGATGGTGGCCAGCGTGGAGCCCAGCGCCACGGTGACCACCAGGTCGAAGGCGTTGAGCTTGGTGAGCGTCCGTTTGCCGGAGAGCCGCAGGACCACCACCACGGTCACGTACGCCGCTGATCCCACCAGCAGCACTCGGAGGATCCCGGACCATTCGTCGAACCACATGGGGCTCCCCTACCCCGCCGACCCCGGCGACGACGCAGCGCTCTGCGCACCGGCGTCCCGCTGCCGGCCGGTGGCGCGGCGGTACAGCCGCCGGCCGAGCGTCGCGGTCAGCCCGTGCGCCAGGGTGCTGGCCGCGACCACCAGCGAACCGGCCGCCAGCACGACCGGGTCGATCGCGAGGCGCTCCGACTCGAGCGTCAGGTAGAACAGGGCGGAGACGCCGATGGGTCCGAACCAGCCCAGGTAGGCGGCGTCCGGGGGCGCCAGCCCCAGCGGGCGGCGCAGCAGGTAGATCACCGGCGGACGGCGCAGCAACAGGGTCAGGGCGGCGAAGAGCACCCCGGCCCAGCCCAGTTCCCGCCACTGCGCCCACGGCAGCAGCGCACCGAACGCCACGAAGAGCGGCAGGATCACGAACCGGTTCACCGCCTCGTCGATCCGGACGTCCGCCACCCGCTCCCGCCCGGTGCTCACCGCGTTGAAGGCCAGGCCGCAGACGAAGACGGCCAGGATCCCGTCGATGTGGATCAGGCCGCCGATGCCGAGGACGGCGAGGGCCAGCACGACCGTGAACACCAGTTCCGGGCCGGGGTCGGTGGCCCCGTGGTCGGCCCCCGCGCGCAGGGCTCGGCCGCCCAGCCAGCCGAGCAGGGCGCCGAGCAGGACGGCACCCGCGACCTGCCAGAGCGACTCGAGCAGCGCCTCACCCATCGAGAGGGGGCCGGCGAACGCCACCGCCACGAGGACCAGCGGCAGGGCCAGGCCGTCGTTGGCGCCGGACTCCAGGGAGAGCACCTGCCGGTCGCGGCCGGGGAGGTCCTCCTCCGCGGGCTTGCCGGTCACCACGTTCGAGGCGAGCACCGGGTCGGTCGGCGCCAGCGCGGCACCGAGGAGCACGGCGACCCCCAGCCCCACCCCCAGGGTGGCTGAGGCCAGCCCGGTGGTGACCAGGCCCATCGCCGGCATCACCACGGCCAGCAGCAGGAGGACCGGCCGCCAGCGGGCCCGCACGACACGGGCCGGGTAGCGGAGCGCCACCGACATGACCGAGACGGCGAGCAGCAGCCGGGCAGCGGTGTGCAACCAGCCGTGGTCCTCGAGCAGGTCCGGTAGCGGCAGGACGCCGAGCACGGCCGGGCCGAGCACGACGCCGATGCCGAGCGCGAGGAGCGGCTCGCTGACCGGCAGCCGGCGGATCCGTTCCGACCAGGCGGCGGCGACGAGCGCGAGCGCGCCCGCCGCCGCCAGCAGCACGTCGACGGTCACCGGGGGCCTCCCTCAAGGGTGCGCGTCGCCCGCACGGTGGTCAGCCCAGGCTGGCGATGAGGTCCCGGCACGCCGCCTCGCAGCGGCGGCAGGCCTCGGCGCAGACCCGGCAGTGCTCGTGCATCTCGGCGTGGCTCGCGCACTCGTCACCGCAGGCCTTGCACGCGGCGGCGCAGGCCTCGAGCACGGCCCGGGTCAGGTTGGCGTCGTAGCCGGTGTGCCGGGAGAGCACCCGACCGGTGGTGTCGCAGATGTCGGCGCAGTCGGTGTTGCTGCGGATGCACTTCGTGAGCTCGGCGACGGAGTCCTCGCTCAGGCAGGCGTCGGCGCACGCGGTGCAGGCCTGGGCGCACTCGAAGCAGGCCTCGATGCACTCCAGGAGCTTCTGCTTGTCCACCCCGCCGAGGTCCTTGGGGTACGTGTCGAGCATCTGGGCGGCGACGGTCACGTCGGCCTCCTTCGCTGAGTCGTCGGCCCGGGCCACGGTCGCGCCCCGGGGGCTCTCGCCGGCGGGAGCCCTACCCGCGCCCCGGCGCGGGGCACACGTGCCGCCCATGACGATCCCGTGACGGACCCGCTGGTGGGGCCCGCGAACCTCCCGGCCGGCCGGTCAGCCGCGTTCGGCGGGCTCGCCCTCCGGCGCGGTCTCCGAGGTGTCGCGCAGGAAGAGGTACCAGTAGGACGTCGCCACGAAGACGACCGCACCGACCAGGTTGCCCGCCCCGGCCAGCAGCCAGTTCAGCGCCGTGTCGTCCCAGCCGACGTCGGGGACGCCCGCGAAGATCGCCGCGGGCAGGAAGAACATGTTCGCGACGACGTGGTCGAACCCCATCGCCACGAATGCCATGATCGGGAAGAAGATCGCCAGGATCTTGCCCGACACCGACGTCGCCGCCAGCGACATCCACACCGCCAGGCAGACCAGCCAGTTGCAGCCCACCGCGCGCAGGAAGGTCTGCCACGGCGACTCCCCCAGCGCCTTCCCCTCGGCGATGGAGGCCAGGCGTTCGTAGGTGAGCCCGGCGGTCCCGGCCGCGTCGGCGTCCCCGATCACGCCGGTCTCGACGGCGAGGAAGAAGGCGACGAACAGCGCACCCAGCAGGTTGCCGAGCAGGACCAGCGTGAGGTTGCGGACGACGTCGTTCACGGCGAGCTTGCCGTGCATGGCGCCCATCGGGACCAGCAGCATGTTCCCGGTGGCCAGGTCGGAGCCGGCGATCAGCACCAGGACCAGGCCGAGGGTGAAGGTGGCCCCGGTGAAGAGGGTCGGCAGCGTGCCCCACGTCGCCGGGTCCAGGCCGGAGGAGACGGTGATGGCCACCAGGCCGCCGAAGGCGATGTAGGCCCCGGCGAGGAAGGCGCTCATCAGCACGCGGTCCCAGGTGCGGCCGACCTTCTTGGCGCCCATCGCGGTGGCGACCTGGGCCATCTCCTTCGGTTCACGTGCCGCCATCGTCATCCCCCGGTCGGTGGTCGCCGCTGAGGGCAGCCTCCCGCCCGGCAGGTGCCGCGGCAACCCGGGTCGGCGGGCCGCGGCAGGGCGGAGCAGCCGCTGCCGACCCGGACCGTTCAGCGCAGCCGGACGGGCCCGGCGTCGATCGGGGTGCGGAACAGGACGTAGGGCTTGCGTCGCTGGTCCTCACCACCGCGGTACGTGGACTGCCGGTGGAGCTGGTTGGCCGTCACGTAGAGGTGGCCGTCGGCGGCCACGCTCAGGGTGTCGGGCCACAGCAGCCGCGGATCGTGCACCACGGTCTCCCACGACCCGTCGGGCAGCCGGCGGTGGATCGCGTCGTGCTCCCCGTCGGTGACGTAGAGCCGCCCCGCGTCGTCGGTCTCCAGGCCGTCGCTCACGCAGCCCTTGTCCCCCTCGTCCCGCACCGTGGCGGCCACCGCGTCGTCGTCCTGGCCACGGTCGACCAGGGCGTCCACCGCGACGCTGTACCAGCTGCGGCCGGCCAGCGGGCAGTAGTACAGCCGGCTGCCGTCGGCGGCGAGGGCGATGCCGTCGGCGCCCATCGTCACCGGCGTGACCTCGCCGTCGGGCGCGCGCTCGGCGAACTCGACGCCCTCGACCACCATCCGCAGCTCCGGCGGGGTGCCGGCCTTCGTCGTCGGGTGCTCGTGCAGCCGGCGCCACGACTCCCCCGACGCCAGGTCGACGACGATGATCCCGTTGGGCCCCTGGTCCGAGGAGTCGGTGATGAAGGCGCACCCCGCCTCGCCCCGCCGCAGGTCGAAGCGCACGTCGTTGAGGTACGTCGTCGGCAGCGCCACGTCGGTCGGGACGAGGATGACCCGCTCGACGGTGTCGGTGGCCAGGTTTACGCACACCAGCTTCGGCCCCCCGTGCTCGGTGGGCCGGAACATCGGGCTGCCGGTGTCGAGGAGCCACAGCCGGTCGGCCGGGTCGACGACGACGCTCTGCACCGAGACCAGGCGCTCGGGGTCGGCGTCGGACCGGTTGTCGTTGAGCTCCTGGGACGGGTAGGCGACCGCCTGCCCGTCCCGGAGCTCCCCCACGGTGAACCCGACGTCGTCGCCCCACTTCGGGTAGCAGACGAAGATCCGCCCGCCGTGCGAGACGGTGACGCCGGTCGGCATGGCGTCGTGGAAGAGGTGCACGACCTCCAGCTCGCCGACCGGCTCGTCGACCGCCAGCCGCAGCGCCGCCGTCGTCACGCCGTCCCGCCGCTGGTTGGTACCGCCCCCACCGCCGGCCGGGCCGCCCCGAAGGCGCGCACGAAGTGCCGCGCGACCTCCTGCTGGGCCTGCTCGGCCTTGTCCAGCACCGCGGCGGCGCCGAAGAACTCGTGCATGACGCCGGCGTAGTGGCGGTGCGTGGTCGGCACGCCGGCGGCCTCCAGGTGCTGCGCGAACTGCTGCCCCTGGCTGCGCAGCACGTCGCGCTCGGCGGTGATCACCAGCGTCGGCGGCATCAGCGCGAGCTGCTCGCGGCTCCACCCCAGCAGGTCGACCCGCGGGTCCTCGGCCCCGTCGGGCTTCCCCTCGAACGCGTGCATCGCCATCCACGACAGCAGGGGCCGGTCCAGCGGCCGCGCGTCGGCGGCGTCCTCCATCGACTCGCCGACCTGCTCGCCGGTGGTCAGCGGGTAGACGCAGACCGCCGCCGACGGCACCGGCTCGCCGGCCCGGGCGAGCTGCAGCACCGTGGCGGCGGCCATCGTGCCGCCGACCGACTCGCCGCCGATGCCGAGGCGCGCCGGGTCACCGCCGAGCTCGCCGGCGTGCTGCACCACCCACCGGTAGGCAGCCAGGACGTCGTCGTGCGACGCCGGGAACACCGCCTCGGGGGCCCGCCGGTAGTCGGGGCTGACCACCATCGCGCGGGCCTTGTTGGTCAGGGCGCGGCACGAGGCGTCGTACGTGTCGATGTCGAACAGGACCCAGCCGCCACCGTGGATCCACATGATCACGGGCAGGGGCTGGCTGCCGGCGTCGGCGGGCTTGTAGACCCGCATGCGCTGCTGCCCACCGGCGGCGTCGGGGATCACGATGTCCTCCACCGACCCGACCGGCTCCGGGCCCTCGGTGCCGGTGTCGGCCATGACCTTCTCGACCGCGTCGTCGGGGCCGGGCTGCGCGCGGGCCTGGTCGGGCTCGAGGATCTCGAACGGCAGCGGGCCGAGGGAGGAGTGCGCGTCGACGATCGCCTGGGCCTGCGGGTCGAGCAGGCCGGAGGCGTCGGTGGCCATCTCCTTCTGCTTGCCCGAGAGCAGGTCCCGGACGTGGTCCAGCGGCTTGGCCAGCATGCCGGCGATGCGCTCGGCGATGCCCTCGTCGGGGGCGTGCGGGTGCGGCCGGGTGGGCGCCATCCGCTTGGCGGCCAGGAACTCCCTGCCCAGCTGAGCCATGCGCTCCGGTCCGGCCTTCTGCCGGAACTCCGGGAGCTCTTCGTTCTCCTCGTCGTCGACGTGGTGCCGGACGACGCCGATCAGGTTGCTCAGGGCCTCCTCGAACTCCTGCTCGCCCGGCTCGGTGCGGCCCAGGGTGACGAGCAGCTCCTTGATCTGCTGGTGCTCGTGCTCGGCGTCGTCGTGCTCGTCGGTCATCCCGATCTCGGGCCAGATCGGGTAGAGCACGGTCTCCTCGGCGAAGGCGTGCAGGGCCAGCTCGAAGGAGATCTGGTCGACCAGCACCCGGCGGTTGCCGCGGCCGGCCTCCAGGTGCTGGAACTGCCGCTCGACCACCGCGTGGTCGTCGGCGATGAGGTGGTCGATGTCGCCGGGCAGGGTCGGGTAGTCCAGGGCCACGGGGGCCTCCCACGTCTCTCCGTCATGTGCAACCGGTCGTCCCGGCTCCTACCCGTGGCCGGTTGCGGGCACGCGTGCCGACCGGTCTTCCTGACCGCCGGCGCCGGGCCCGCCCGTGGCGGCCCCGGTCCGGGGCGGCACCGGCACGGTCTGCAGATCGGCCGCGACGACGACGTCCCCGCCGAACACCGCCCCGGCCTCGTCGGCGAAGCGGCGCGGGTCGTCGTACCGCTGGGAGAAGTGGGTCAGCACGAGGGTCCGCACCCCGCAGTCGGCGGCCACGGTGGCGGCCTGGCGGGCGGTGAGGTGGCCGTGCTCGCGGGCCAGCCGCGCGTCGGCGTCGAGAAAGGTGGACTCGATGACCAGGAGGTCGGCGCCCTCGGCCAGCGTCCACACGGCGTCGCACAGCCGGGTGTCCATCACGAACGCGAACCGCTGCCCCGGCCGCGGCGCGCTGACCTCCTCGAGGCGCACCACCCGGCCGTTCCGCTCGAGCGAGCCGAGCCGCTGCAGCCGCCCCACGTCGGGGCCGGCGATGCCGTGCCGGGCGAGCCGGTCGGGCAGCATCCGGCGCCCGTCGGGCTCTGCCAGGCGGTAGCCGTAGGTCTCGACCGGGTGGTCCAGCCGCCGGGCGACGAGCGTGCCGAAGCCGCCGGCCGCGACCGTCCCGTCGCCGGCCACCGGCAGCTCGGGGACGTCGAGCACGTCGTGGAACACCGAGGCACGGCGCAGCCGGTCGAACCACGGCCGGCCGCCGGCCGGGAAGTGCACCGGGACCGGGTGCGCCACCCGGTCCAGGTTCATGCGCTGCAGCACACCGGGGAGCCCCAGGCAGTGGTCACCGTGGAAGTGCGAGACGCAGATCCGGGTGATCGCGCTGCTGGGCACCCCGGCGAGGAGCAGCTGCCGCTGCGTGCCCTCGCCGGGGTCGAACAGGAGACCCTCGCCGTCCCAGCGCAGCAGGTAGCCGTTGTGGCTGCGGTCGCGGGTCGGCGCCTGGCTCGAGGTGCCGAGGACGACGAGTTCGCGCGACGACACCGCGGCCGCCTCAGGACGGGTCGGCCGGCTCCTGGCCCATCGCCTCGTCGACGGAGGTCTCCCCGCCGGTGCGGCCGCCGCCGGGTCGGGCCGGGTCGTCGCCCACGCTGGCGTGCGAGCCCTCCTCGGTCGGGTCGGCCTGTCCCTGGGTGTCCGGGTCGGTCATCCCACGCTCCTCCCGTCGGTGCGGCGTCCGTGCTCCCATCGTGGCGGCGAACCGGGCCCACCGCGATCCGGGCCCGCCGCCGGAGCCGGCTGCGGTGGCCCTCAGCCCTGCCGCTGGAGGACGAAGTCGTAGCGCGACTCCAGCCACGGCACGTCGATCGAGCCGCCGTCGGGGGTGGCGCCCGGCTCCCGCGCCTCGAACGCCGTCACCAGCTCCTGCTTGGTCCCGAAGACGACGTCGCTGTCCAGGTACGGCGCACCCTCCTGGAACAGGTGGGTGATCAGCGGCTCGAACCCCGGCACGTTGATCAGGAAGTGGATGTGCGCCGGCCGGAAGTGGCTGATGTCGGTCCGGGCGATCAGGTCGCCGACCGGACCGTCCATGGGGATCGTGTAGCCCAGCGGCGCGATGGTGCGCACGCAGTACTCGCCGTTCTCCCCGGTCGTGTACTTCGCGCGCAGCCGGGCCTCGTCGACGTCCGGGAGCTGCGACTCGTAGGCGCCCTCGGTGTCGGCCTGCCACACGTCCAGGACCGCGCCGGCCACCGGCGCGCCGTCGAGGTCGGTCACCCGGCCGTGCAGGAACAGCGGCGTCCCGGGCAGGCCTTCGGACATGTCCTCGGCGTACCCGAGCTCGGGCGAGCCCTCGATGTGGAAGGGCCCCAGGACCGTGGCCGGGGTCGCCCGCGGGTCGAGGCGGTGGTTCATCTGGACGACGAGCATCGACAGCCCGACCACGTCGGAGGCGAGGATGAACTCCTCGCGCTTCTCGGTGCTGATCTTGCCCGTGGCGGTGAGCCACTGGACGGCGGCCATCCACTCGTCCTCGGTCAGCCGCACCTCGCGGGCGAAGTCGTGCAGGTGCCGCACGAGCGCGGTCATGACCTCCGCCAGCCGCGGATCGCGGGCGGTGGCCCAGCGCTCGACCGCGAGGTCGGTGATGTTCTCCTCGGTGACCAGCTGCACGGTGTCCTCCTGCCGTCCGCGCGGCCGGGGCACCGGCCGCGCAACCTCGACCCCCGCGGCTCCCGCGGGGGCATGCTCGTTCAGGGCGTCAGCACCAACCGGACGCCGGGGTCGCCGGTCGCCTGCCGCTGCCACGCGGCGGCGACCTCCGCGAGCGGCACCTGCTCGTGGGCGACGGACAGCCGGCCGGCTGCCGCCTCCCGGGCGATGGCACCGACCGCCTCGGCTCGCTGCGCCGCGGTCAGCGCGTTGTTCGTGTAGCCGAGCACCGACGCCGACTTCCCCCGCAGCACCGCCGAGGAGAACTCCGCGGTGTCCCCGGAGGCGCCGCCCAGGTTCACCAGCCGCCCGCCGGCGGAGAGCGCCCGGGACGCCGCCGTGGCCGCCGCGCCGAACACCGGGTCCACGACGAGGTCCAGCCGCCCACCGGTCGCGTCGGCGAACCGGGCCGCGAGCGTCTCGACGTCGGCGTCGAGGGCCACCACCGCGTCGGCGCCGGCGGCGAGCGCCCGCTCGCGGGCCGCCGCCGACCGGGCCGCCGCCACCACCCGCCCGGCACCGAGCAGCCGCGCCGCGCCGACCGCCGCCTGCCCGACGGCCCCGCCGGCGCCGAGCACGAGCACGTGCTCACCCGGCCGCAGCCCCCCGCGCCAGGTCAACGACATCCAGGCGGCCACTGCGGAGAGCCCCAGCGCGGCCAGCGCGGCGTCCGGGACGTCCGCGTCCACCGGGACCAGGTCGCCGGCCGCCACGGCGCAGCGCTCCGCGAGGCTGCCGTCGCCGGGGGCCATGCCTGCGGCGGTGCTGAACCAGACCCGCGTGCCGGGGGCGGCCCCGGGCCCGTCCTCGACCACGCCCGTCCCCTGCACCCCGGGCACGTAGGGCACCGCGGGCCGCCCGAAGTACGAGGTGCCCGACGCGCAGAGCAGGTCGAGCGGGACCAGGGGTGCCGCGGTCACGCGGACCACGGTGCGCTCGGCCCCGGGCACCGGATCGGGGTGCTCGCGCAGCTGCGGGGTCTCCCCCGGGGCGTGCAGGACGGCGGCGCGCACGGCCGGGCCCCTCAGCCCTGCTGCCCGGAGCCGGGCAGCGGCGCGGGGACGAACGGGTCGGGGTCGACCGGCCGGTTGTTGAGGTCCACCGAGAGGAAGACGTCGTTGGCCACCGGGTGCCGCAGCTCCTCGGCGAGCTGCCCGATCAGCCCGGCGGTGCGGGCGAGGAGCGCGAACCCGCGCAGCAGCTCCATCGGCAGGCCCAGGTCGGCCAGGGCCGCGCCGCAGACGCCCGCGCCGTTGAGCGGGAGCCGCTTGCCGAGCACCTGCTCGTGCGTCCGGCCGATGGCGGCGAACAGGGACAGGTGCGGGCCGACGAGCCCTTCCTCGGCCGCGATCTCGAACAGCCGCGGGGTGCGCGGATCGCCCTGCTTGTGCACGTGGTGGCCCAGCCCGGGGACGAACCGCCCGGCGGCACGCTGCGCGGTCACCGTCGCCAGGGCGAGCGCGTCCCAGCCGGCGTCGTCGGTGGGCAGGTCGCCGTCCACCGAGGTGAGCACGTCGTGCAGGAAGCGGCCGCAGTCCTCGGTGACGCCGAGGAAGCGCGACCCGCCCCCGAGCAGGCCGGCGGCGAGAGCGCCCTGGATCGAGTCGGGTGCCGACAGGTAGGTGAGCCGGGTGACGATCGCGGTGGGCGTGAACCCGTGGTCGGCGAGCGCGGCGAGCACCGCCTCGAACACCCGGGTCTCCCCCGGTGCGGGCCGACGCTGGGTGGCCAGCCAGAAGGCCAGCTCCCCGAAGCCCACGGTGCCCATGACGTCCCGGGCCAGGTCGCTGCCCAGCAGGGTGATCGACTCCAGGCTGGAGGCGCCCAGCGCGGTCGGGTAGGTGGGTCGCTCGTCGCTCACCGGGACTCCTCGGGCGTGGCCAGCCAGCGCCGGATCTCCGCGCCGTGCTCGTCCAGGCCCGGCGGGGGCAGCCGGTAGGCCGGCGGCGTCTCGGAGAAGGTGATCGGGTTGCGCACCGTGGGCACCGCGGCCGCTCCCTCCCCGACCCGGACGACCGGGTCCAGGCCGACCTCCTGGGCGAACGCCACGCCCTGGTCGATGGTGTTGATCGGCCCGCACGGCACGCCGGCGCCGATGATGTCGCGGAACCAGTCCTGCTTGCTCCGGGTGCGCAGCCGCTCGACCAGCAGCGGCCGGAGCTCGTCGCGGTTGGCGGTGCGGTCCTCGTTGCGGCTGAACCGGGGGTCGTCGGCCAGCTCGGGCACGCCCAGCACCTCCACCAGCCGGCGGAACTGGCCGTTGTTGCCGGCGGTGATGATCAGGTCGCCGTCGGCGCAGGGCAGGGGCTCGTACGGGAACAGGCTCGGGTGGCTGTTGCCCATCCGGAAGGGCACCACGTCACCGGCCACGTAGGCGCTCGTCTGGTTGACCAGGCCCGACAGTGCCGAGGAGAGCAGGTTGACCTCGATGTGCTGCCCCTGACCGGTGGCGTGCCGGTGGTTGAGCGCCGACAGGACGCCGATGGTGGCGTGCAGGCCGGCCATGACGTCGAAGAGCGCCACACCGGCGCGGTACGGCGAGCCGTCCGGGTCGCCGGTGAGGCTCATGAAGCCCGAGATCGCCTGGACGATGAGGTCGTAGCCCGGCAGCGGCGCTCCCTGCGGGGCGCTGCCGAAGCCGCTGATCGAGGCGTAGAGCACGCCCGGGTTGGTGGCGGACACCGTGTCGTAGTCCAGCCCGAAGCGCGCCAGGCCACCTGGCTTGAAGTTCTCCACCAGCACGTCCGCCCGGCGCGCGAGCTCGCGCGCGGCCTCGGCGTCCGCGGGGTCCTTGAGGTCGAGGGCGACCGAACGCTTGTTGCGGTTCGCGCCCATGTAGTACGTGGAGACGCCCTCACGCACCGGCGGCTGCCAGGTGCGGGTGTCGTCGCCGTGCGGGCCCTCCACCTTGACCACCTCCGCGCCGAGGTCGGCGAGCAGCATCGTGGAGTACGGGCCGGCCAGGATGCGGGAGAAGTCCGCCACCAGCAGACCGGCCAGGGGGCCCGCAGCCGGCGCGCCGGAGCCCTCCGCGGCCGCAGGGTCAGCGCTCATCCGGGGTGCACTCTCCTCGTCGTCGGCGGGGTCGGACAGTCGTCCGCGATTCGACCCCTGCAGTCTCCGACGGCTCGACGCGGACTGTCAACCGCCGCTGAACACCCCGAAGAGGAAGCGGAACCCGCGGTTGACAGGGCTCGGCGGGCAGGAGATCGTGACTCACGTCGCACACGGTGTCCGCCTGGCGGACGTCGGTCCGGCGACGCGACGACGACGTCCTGGAGGAGACGATGACCCACTCCGAGCCCGCTCCGGCGGCCGGCCGGCCGGTGGTCCTGCGCGGCGGGACCGTGCTGACGATGGACGAGACCTGCACCGTCCTGCCCGAGGCCGATGTGCTGGTCGTGGACGACCGCATCGCCGCGGTCGGGCCGGCGCTGGAGGTACCCGGGGGGACGCAGGAGATCGACGCCCGGGGCGGCATCGTGATGCCCGGCATGATCGACACCCACCGGCACATGTGGCAGACCGCGATGCGCGGCTACGGCGCCGATTGGACGCTGACCCAGTACTTCGTCTGGTACTACCTCGAGCACGGGAAGACGTTCCGCCCCGAGGACGTCGCGGCGGGCAACCGGCTCTCGGCGCTGGAGTCCCTCGAGGCCGGCGTCACCACGACCGTCGACTGGTCGCACGGCCTGCAGTCGGTCGACCACGCCGAGGCCGCCGTCGACGCGCTGCGCTCGGTGCCGGGCCGGTTCGTCCTCGCCTACGGCAACATCCAGGCCGCGCCCTGGGAGTGGACCGCCGACCCCGCCGTCCGGTCGTTCCTCACCCGGCAGCGCGACGCGGCCGACGACATGCTCGGCCTGCAGCTGGCCTTCGACGTCACCGGCGACCCCGCCTTCCCGGAGAAGGCCGCGTTCGAGGTGGCCCGCGAGCTCGGCCTGCCGGTCACCACGCACGCCGGCGTCTGGGGCGCCACCAACGACGACGGCATCCGGCTCATGCACGAGCACGGCTTCATGACGCCGGAGACGGTGTACGTGCACGCCGCCACCCTGACGCCTGACTCCTACCACCGCATCGCGGCCACCGGCGGGTCGATCTCGGTGTCCACGGAGTCGGAGCAGAGCGCCGGGCAGGGGTACCCGCCCACCTGGCAGGTGCGCTCGCACGGCATCCCGGTCTCGCTGTCGATGGACACCAGCGTCTGGTGGAGCGGCGACCTGTTCTCCGCCATGCGCACCACCCTGGGTGCCGACCGCTCCCGCGAGCACTTCGAGGCCCACCTCAAGGGCGAGACCGTCACCCACCTGCAGTTGCGCGCCCAGGACGTCGTCCAGTGGGCCACCCGCGGCGGGGCGCTGGCGCTGGGCCGCGACGACCTGGGCACCCTCCAGCCCGGCAAGAAGGCCGACGTCGTCCTGATCAAGAACGACGACTCCCCGGTCTCCTTCCCCCTGCTCAACCCGTTCGGCCACGTGGCCTTCCAGGCCCAGCGCGGTGATGTGCACACCGTGCTGGTCGACGGCCGGGTCGTGAAGCACGCCCACCGGCTGGTCGACGTCGACCTGGCCGCCGCGCGCCGGGAGATCGACGCGACCGTGACGCACCTGCGCGACGCCCTCGGCGAGGATGCGTGGGCCGGCGGCATGTACCCCGACCTGCCCGACACGCAGGTGCTGGACAACCCGTACCAGTACACCGAGTACAAGTCGCACGGGACGCACGCCGCCCGGGAGCAGGTCTTCGAGGAGCACCTGGCCACCGAGCGGCCGGCCGGGGCGGTCACCGAGCACTGAGCGGGCGCGCCACCCCGCGCCGAGGTCGCGCGATCTCGCACACTGCTCCCCGAGGGGAGCACCGGATCGCGCGACCTCGGCACCACGGACGACGAAGGGAACCGGAGATGGCAGGGCGAGGCAGCGGGCCCGACTTCGTCGAGGCCCTCGCACGGGGCCTGGACGTGCTCGCCTGCTTCGACCGCGAGCACCCGACGATGACGCTGTCGGAGGTGGCGGCCGCCGCCGGGCTGGCCCGCCCCACCGCACGGCGGCTGCTGCTGACGCTCGAGGAGCTGGGCTTCGTGCGGTCGTCGGCCGGCGGGTTCGCCCTCACCCCCAAGGTGCTGACCCTGGGCATGGCCTACGTCGGCGCCCTCGGGCTGTGGGACATCGCCCGCCCGCACCTGGAGGCGCTGGTCGCCCGCACCGGCGAGTCCTCGTCGATGGCCCAGCTCGACGGCTCCGACATCGTCTACGTCGCACGGGTCGCGGTGCCCAAGCTGATCGCGCTGCGGGTCGACATCGGCACGCGCTTCCCGGCCAGCCAGACCTCGCAGGGCAAGGTGCTGCTCGCCGCCCTGCCGCCCGACGAGCTGGCCGACACCCTCGCCCAGCCCAGCCGGGCCGGGCTGCCGCCGATGATCGGCCGCTCGCCCGACCAGCTGCGGACGGAGCTGACCGAGGTGCGCGCCCGCGGCTGGGCGCTGGCCGACGAGGAGCTCGCCCCGGGCGTGCGCTCGGTGGCCGTGCCCGTCCGCGACGGCGAGGGCGTCGTCCGCGCCGCCATGAACGTGACCGTGCACGCCGCCGAGACCTCCACCGAGCGGCTGGTCGGCGAGCACCTGCCGCAGCTGCTCCGCACCGCCGGCGACGTCAGCGCCGAGTGGGCGCTGTGGCAGTCCAGGCCGCACGTCGAGCTGCCGCGCCGCACCGGCGGGACCGCCACCGCCTGACGGCGCCGGGCGCAGGCCCCCGGGCGTCCCCCGTTCGACGGACCGTGCGGTACCGCATCCCCCGGTACGCGGCCCCGGGCTGCCAGGATGCCCCGTGCGCTTCCACCCGGCGGCCGTCGCCCTGACCTGCGTGGCCGCGCTGCTCGCCCCCTCCGGCTGCGGCTTCCTCACCGATCCGGCGCCCCCCGACGCCGCGGCCCCCGTGACCGGCACGCCACCACCAGCGGCGGCACCGTCCCCATCGCCCCCGCCGATCGAGCCGAAGGAGTTCGCTGCCGCCGGGCTGTCCGACCAGGACCGGGGGCTGTCCTTCAGCGGGTCGGTGCGGGTCACCCGCTCCCCCGTCGCCGTGGGCCTACCGCCACTGCCAGGGCCCGTCGCCGCCGATTGCGCGCTGCCTGACGACGGCTCGGTGCGCACGCTCACCGTCTCCGTGACCTTCGCCAACACCTCGGGTGGAGGGACCGTCCACGCCCCCCTGGCCGGGCTGGCCGCTACCGCTACCGTCGCCACGGTCGACGGCGGTCCACCGCGGCCCGGGACCACCGTGCTCGTCGAGTCCTCGGCCCCGGACGCCCGCTGGTGCCAGGAGGGCAGCACGGCACCGACCAGCGACGGCTTCGGCGCCTGGGCCCCGGCAGGCGGTGAGATGACGGTGGAGGTCCACGTCGTGGTCCGGGACGCCGCGCCGCTCTCCGGCCTCGTCCTGCGGCTGGCCGGGCTGCGCAACGAAGCAGGCGGCAACGCCACCGGCCCCTGGGACCGGGTGACCGCGTCCCTGGGTGGCTGCGCGGACGACCCGGCCGCTCTCTGCGTGCCGCTGGGCTGACCGCCGGGCTCGACGGCGGACCTCGCGCGGCATGTGCCAGGGTCTGCCCCGTGACCGCCGTCCTCAGCATCCAGTCGCACGTCACCTACGGCCACGTCGGGAACAGCTCCGCCGTCTTCCCGCTGCAGCGCCTGGGCATCGAGGTGTGGCCGGTGCACACCGTCCAGTTCTCCAACCACACCGGCTACGGCCAGTGGACCGGCCGGGTCTACGACGGCCAGTCGATCGAGGAGATCGTGCAGGGGGTCGCCGACCGCGGCGTGCTCGGCAGCTGCGACGCGGTGCTGTCGGGCTACCTCGGCTCCGCGGACATCGGGCACGCCGTCGTCGGCACGGTGGCGCGGGTGCGCGCGGCCAACCCGGCCGCCGTGTACTGCTGCGACCCGGTGATCGGCGACGTCGGTCGCGGCGTGTTCGTGCGCCCGGGCATCGAGGAGTTCATGCGCGAGGTCGCCGTCCCGGCCGCTGACCTGGTGACGCCGAACCACTACGAGCTGGACCTGCTCTCCGGCACCCCGACCCGCTCGCTGACCTCGGTCAAGGACGCGGTCGCGGCGGTGCACGCGCTCGGGCCGCGGGTCGTGCTCACCACGTCGCTCGTCGCCGAGGACACCCCGGAGGACGCCGTCGACCTGCTCGCATCCGAGGGCGGCCGGCACTTCCGCGTGCGCACCCCGCGGCTGGGGGTGTCGGTGAACGGCGCCGGCGACGCGATCGCCGCCCTCTTCCTGGCCCACTGGCTCGACACCCGCTCGGCGGGCGAGTCGCTGGGCCGGGCGGCGGCGTCGGTGTTCGGCCTGCTCCAGCGCACCGAGGACGCCGGCTCGCGGGAGATCCTCCTGGTCGCCGCGCAGGACGAGTTCGTGACGCCGTCGCGCAGCTTCGCCGTCGAGGAGGTCTGACCGGCGCCCCCGGACGAACCCGGGGGCGCCGCGGCTCAGGTCTTGCTCTTCCCCTGGGCGCTGGAGTGCTCGTGCCGGTCGTCCTTGTGGGTGTGGTGCTCGATCTGCTTGCTGGCCCCGGTGGTGACACCGGCCGCACTGGGCGCCACACCCTGCTTCTTGGCCTCGCGGACGGCGGCGCGCTGGGCGTCCTGGTCGTTGTTCTTAGCCATGTGTCGATGGCTACCCCGGCAGCGACCCCGGACACATGGAGCAGGGCTCAGCGGCCGGCGAGCGTGGCCGCGATCCGGGTGATCGTGCCCTCCTCCACGGGCAGGTGCACCAGCACCGACGGCACCTCCTCGGCCTCCAGCCCGGTGTCGCCGAGCGCGGCCAGCAGGAGGTCGGCCTCCTCCGGCGGTACGGGCACCGTGCAGCCGGACGCCTCGAGCGCCGCCCGGGCGAGGAACAGCGCACCGGCCAGGCTCTCGTCGGGTACCGGCACGGGCTCGGTGACGGCGGCCGACCGGGTGGCGGCCTCGGCCGCGCGCACCAGCGACAGCGGCAACCCCTCGGCCTCGACCTCGATCAGCGGGACGTCACGGAGCGCGGCGAGCACCAGGTGCTCGGCGTCGATGCGCAGCGGCGCGTCCCAGCCACCGGCCCGCACCACGTCGGCGACGTCGGCCGGGTCCTCGGCCAGGTCCTCGGCGAGCTCGGCCCAATCGCCCCGGCGGGTGTCGCGGGCGCGCTCCCCCGCCAGCCGGCAGGTCTCGGCCACGAAGGGCAGCAGCACCTCGTCGTCGAAGCGCTCCGCCACCAGCCGTCCGTCGGGGCCGATCATGTTCAGCGCGTCCTGGAAGCTGCCCGGCGCGGCGTCGCCGAGATCGAGCCGGCCGCCCTCGTCATCCCCCAGCGGCTGCCCGGTGGCGGCCCGCTCGCCCACCGTCAGGCCGCTCGGGGTCACGCGGCCCGCGCGGCGCCGGTAATGGGGACGGTCGGAGAGCCCGACGGCCCAGGCGCAGCTCTCGGCGATGAGCGCGGCCCCGCGCTCGCGCAGCACCTCCCGGGTCAGCAGACCCATCCAGTCGACGTCGAACACGCCTCCACTGTGCCCCGGCACCTCCGTCGTCCGCCGTAGGACGAGGATCACCCGGGCGGGGGGGGGGGGGGGGGGGGGGGGGGGGGGGGGGGGGGGGGGGGGGGGGGGGGGGGGGGGGGGGGGGGGGGGGGGGGGGGGGGGGGGGGGGGGGGGGGGCGGGCCCCCC